>JAJZIM010000022.1 GCA_021810565.1 Bacillota bacterium | reverse complement strand
GATCTCAGCCCGGCCCCCATCGCGGCCCGTCGGACACCGGGGGCCCGCCGGCGGTCAATCCCCCCGCCCCCGGCGCCCGGACCCACCGAGGCAGCCGGCGCACCACGGGCCAGGCGGCCGAACCGGCGGTCCAGCCGTCGGGCACCAGCACCGGCCGCCGTCCCCGCCGCAGGGTCAGGGTGAGGATCCCCGCGGCTGCCAGGCCCGCCACCATCAGCCCGAACCCGTCCCGCCACCCTCCGGCGCCGCCGGTCTGCACCAGGTAGCCAAAGAGCAGCGGCCCGGCCAGGGAGCCCAACTGGGCCACGAACATGCTGATCCCGATGCCCCGCCCCAGGTAGCCGTAAGGCAACACCTCCTGCATGAAGGCGGCCAACGGCGCGAAGGACAGGTACAGCGCGAACCCTGCCATGGCCAGCACCCAGGGCATGAGCCCCGCAGGCGCTACGGCCACCCAGAAAAGCAGGGCCGCCGCCGCCCCGTAGCCGACGGCAGCCAGGGGGCGCCGCCCCCACCGGTCGGAGAGGAAGCCCGCGGCCAGGAGGCCCACCGCGCCGGCCCAATAGGGCAGGGAGGTCACCAGGCCGGCCTGGGCAAGAGGCAGCCCTCGCCCATGCACCAGGTAGCTGGGCAGCCATCCCACGAAGCCGTAGAAGGCCAGGTTGAAGGCGAAGTAGATGAGTCCGTAGGCCCAGACATTGTAGTCGGACAGCACGCGTCGCCAGGGCCAGGGGGTGCCCGGCCAGGGGTGGTGCCGTCGCGGTCCCTCCCGCAGGAAGCGGATCAGGACCAGCCCCAGGAGCAAACCCAAGGCGGCGAATGCCACAAAGGGCGCCCGCCAGCCGCCGGCCTCGATCAGCCAGGTGGTGAGCACGGCGCCCAGGGCCGGCCCCAGAGCCATGGCCGACATCCAGATGCTGGAGGCCCGGCCGCTCTCCCGCCCCGCGAACCAGCTGGAGCTGGCCTTGTACAGGGCGGGAAAGTCGGCGCCCTCCCCCGCCCCCAGGAGCACCCGCACCAACAGCAGGGTGCCCAACCCGGACGCCATCCCGGTCAGCCCGCCGAAGGCGGAGAACCACAGCACGGTGAAGATGATCATGCGCCGGGGACCCAGACGATCCACCAGGCTGCCCCCCGCCAATTGGGCCGCCGGATATACCAGGGAGAAGGCGGCGATGACCTCCCCCAGGTCCATGGGGGTCAGATGGAAGTGGCGCGCCAAGAGGGGCGCCGCCACCGAGAGGTTGATGCGGTCCATGTAGGCCAGGCCCCAGGCCGCTCCCAGGAGCGCCACCACCCACCAGCGCACGCCCTACTCCTCCTCCACGCCCTCCAACTGCCGCACCGCCACCGCCAGCACCGCGGCCTCGCTCATGGCCGCCGCCACCCGCAGGATCTCCCCCAACTCCTCCTCGGTGAAGCCCGCCCGCCGCCCCCGCTCCAGGTGGGTGCGGATGCAGGGAACGCAATGCAGGCTCGCCGCCGCCGCCAGGGCCGCCGCTTCCCGCTCCCGGGGGGACAACCGCCCCCCGGTGACCAGGCGAAAGCGGCGCATACCCTCCGCGATGAAGGCCTCGGGATCGGACTGCAAGGAGCGCAGGATGTAGGGCAAAGGCCCGTAGCGCTCCTCCAAAAGTTCCGCCATGGCCCGGGCCGTGTCCTCCAGACTACTTTCATCGAACAGCCCCGTCAGCGCCCGTTCCAACTCCGCCCGCTCCACGCGCCAAGCCTCCTCCCGTGGAAAATGGCCCGGGGGCGCGGCAACGCCCCCCGTTCTCGCTCCCGGGCTTTCCTCAAGGCGTCACACGAAACGGCGCTGCACGTACTCCGGGATGATCTTGACCTCCTTGGACAGGGTGGTACCCACCGGGGAGGTGCTGAAGACCCGCTGGTGCAGTTCCTGGACCTTGCCCTTGGGCGCCATGGTCTTCAGGTACACCTTGGCGTGGATCTCGGTGAAACCGGGCAGCGGCGACTGGTCCGGCTGAGGCTCCAGGCCCACGAAGCCGGGCAGGTCGATGTTGCCCTCCAGCTCGATGTCCAGCTTTTGAATCTCGATCCCGAGCACCGCCGCGTTCATGGCGTAGCCGATGCACATGCAACTGCCCAGGGAGGCCAGCACCATCTCCACCGGGTTGGCCGCCGAGTTGGTGCCCCCCAGGTCCGCCGGCTCGTCCATCTGGACGTGGAAGCCGCGGATCTCGCTATGGACCTGAAAGCCCTCCCGCCAATAGCTGTGGGCGCGCCAAACCGTGCGTCCCAGGTCGGGATTCTCCTTCACCGCCTGCACGATCTTGCCAAGCTGTTCGGGTTCCAAGCCGTTGATCTTCGACACTTTGCAAACCTCCTCCTCAGCGCAAAGCCGTCCGCTTGCGGGGCGTCGCCGCAAAGTTGTAGGGACAGGCGGCCATGCAGCGGCCGCACTCCCGATCCGCCTGCCGGCCGAGATGCCGCCGGCACGCGTCCAGATCCAACAGGTCCGTGAGCTGCATCCCCCGCCGCCACTGCCGCCCGCGCATGGCCCGGGCGGGGCAGGCTCGCCGGCACGCGTCGCACTTCCCGCACCGGCCCTGGAGCATCGGCTCGCCCACCGCCAGGGGAGCGTCCGTCAGCACCGTGGCCCACACCGCCGCGGGCCCCAGCTGTGGGCTGACCAACAGGCCGTTCTTGCCGATCCAGCCGAGCCCCGCACAGGTGGCGGCCACCTTGTGGGAGAACCGGTCATACAGGGCGGCACAGTAGCACGGCTGTCGGACCGGCTCCGCGGGGAGGATGAAGAAGCGCCGCCGCGCCCGGCGCAGGACCCCGGCCACCGCCCGGGCGGCGGTGGCCAACCGCGCCGTGGCCGCCGCATCGGGGAAGCGCACCCGCCCCCCCGACGCCTCCAGGCCGCAACCCAGGGACACCGCCCGGATCAAGGGCCCGAACTCGGGATATAGGCCCTCCGAGACGTCCCCGAAGCCCACCGCCTCGGCTCCGGCGGCCAGGGCCGCCTGGGTGATCTCCCGCTCCAGCACCGCCCTCTAGCCTCCCTTGGCCGCCTCCTGGTGCATCTCCCGCAGGGAGCCCACCATGCGCAGGGCCTCCTGCAAGGCATTGGGCGCGTCCTTGCCGTAGCCGTCGGCACCCCACCGCTGGGCCAGATCGCCGGTGAGGGGAGCTCCGCCCACCATGATCTTGACGTTGGGGTTCTTCTGGCGCACCTGGTCGATGACCTGCTTCATGCCCCCCATGGTGGTGGTCATCATGGCCGACATGCACAGGAAGTCGGAGTCGGTGGAGAGCACCTCCTCCACGAATTTCTCCAAAGGCACGTCCCGCCCCAGGTCGTGGACGGTGAACCCGGCGATCTCGAACATCAACTTGACCAGGTTCTTGCCGATGTCGTGCACGTCCCCCTCCACGGTGCCGATGACCACGGCGCCCTTGACCTGGCGCGAGGGATCCACCTCAATGTGGGGGCGCAGGATCTCCAACCCGCCGTACAGGGCGTCGGCGCACATGAGCACCTCGGGCACGAAATATTCGTTGGCCCCGAAGAGCCTTCCCACCTCCTCCATGCCGGCGGCCAGCCCGTTCATCACCGCGTCGTAGGCGTCGAACCCCTCATCCAGCACCGCCTGGGCCGCAACCTTCACCCGCTCCTCGTCGTACTCCGTGACTCCCTGACGCAGTTCCTCCAGCAACTCCTGAAAACGATCCGCCATCCCCCATCCTCCTCCTTACGCCTGTTCCCGCGACGCGTCCATCATCGCCTGCATGTTCTCGGCCGGCACCGTGGGCCAGATGTCGCAGCCTGGCCACACCGCGTCGGCGCCCGCCGCCACGCAATTGCGCACCGCCTCGCGCACCTGTTCCGGCGTTCCCTGCACCAGCACCTTGTATGGATCCAGGTTGCCGAAAAGCAGCTTCTCCGGTCCCAGCGTCGCCCGGGAGGCCGCCAGGTCGTTCTTCTGGTCCACGCTGACCGCGGTGGCACCGCAGTCGGCCATCATCTCCACGATGTTCTGGGTGCTGCCGCAGATATGCAGCACCGTGGGGCCGCCGACCTGCGCGAACACTTCCTTCAGATGAGGCTGGATCAGGTTGCGGAACATGCGCGGGCTCAGGATGTCCGAGGCCGCCCCCATTTCCCGCACCGTGACGAAGTCGGCGCCCGCTGCCCGGTAGGCCTCGGCCTCCCGGGCGGCCACCTCTCCCGCCCGCTCCAGGATCACGTGCATCTGGGTCTGATCCTTGCCGGCCAACTTCAGCAGTTGGTCCAGCTCCAGCACCTGCCCAGCCAGGGTGAAGGGGCCCAGCACATAGCTGCCCACCGCCACCTGCTCCCCCAGGCGCTCCTTCACCAGGCGGATGGCCTGAGCTACCAAGGGTATGCGCCCGCGGAGCTCCAGGTCCGCGGGCACCTGGAAGTTGTCCGCCGTCGCCGGCAGCTTGTTCTGCACCGTCGGGTAGAGGATGCCATCCGAGGAGGCATAGGTATTCAGGGTGCGCCCCATGGCCTCGGCCTCCACCCCCAGATCGAAGGGCACCACCACCGCCTCGTAGCCGAAGCGCTCGTAGCTCGAGGCCGCCGCCCGGGCCATCGCCTCGGCGTCGCCGTGCACCTGGGCGAAGCCGATGCCCGCGTCCTCCAGGCCGTACACCGTCACGTTGCCCATGCCGGAGAACACCGGCACCGGGGTCTGCCGCTCCCTCGCGAAGAGGGCCATCACCCGCTCGCGGGCCGTCTTGGTCGCCGTCGCCATCCGCGCCACCTCCTAAACCGCCACCGGCACCAGCTGCCGGGCGAAATCGGGAAACAAGCGCTCCAGAGGATGGCCGGGGCCCGGCTGCATCCCCGTGGTCTGGTAGCGCACGCCGGCACTGAGCACGGCGGCCACCGCCGTGGCCACCGCCACCCGCTCCTGGCCGACCACCGGTCCGGAGAAGATGAAGTCGCTGTGGTGGAAGGCAGACAGGGCCTCCGCCGCCGCGTCGGCCGCCGGGAAGTGCCCCTCCCCCAGGCGCTCGGTCAGCTCCTTGCGCCACATGTAGGTGCCGTTGGCCGTGGCCTGGCCGGCGGGAAAGCCGTAACGCTCCTTGATCAGGCGGTTGGCCTCCAGGCTGAAGGACAGGGCGGGCAGGCTCATGCAGCTAGTGTCCACCAGGATGCTGCGGAAGTCTCCCTTGGCCACCTCCTCCATCAGCGCGTCCAGGGACTTGATCCGTCCGGCCGCGCTGGTGTCCGCCTCGTCGAAGGCCTGCACCACCACGTGGCGAATCCCCAGCTCTTTCAACTCCCGCACCTGCTCGGCCAAGGGGACGTCCTTGGCGTCCCAGGGGGTGATGCTGTTGTACAGGAAGTTTTCCTGCAGGCCCAACTCGGCCACCACCCGGGCACAGGCCAGGCGGCGCTTGACCAACCACACGTCGCAGGCGAAGGGAAGGTCCGTGTGCTCCCGATGGAACTCCACGTAGCGGCGGAACTCGTCCTCCCAGTTGGATACCATGGCCACCATGGCCGGGACTCCCGTGATCTCGGACAACTCTTCCAGCCGCCGCAGGGCCTGTCCGGCCGACTCCCGGTCAAAGGTGCCCCGGCGCCGGCTGGTCAGCATCTTGTCCTTGCCGTGGAACATGGAGGCGATGAGGAGCGCCGGTCGCTCCCCCGGGGCACCGCCCACCTCCAGTCTGCCGATGCGGCAAAGCTTCGGCTCCACCATCTTCATCCCTCCCTGTGCGATACCACGATCCTCAGGCTCCCACCGCGCGCCCCAACACCTCCTCCAGGTGCGGGAACTTGTCCTTCATGTGCGGGAAGTACATGGCCTCCATGAACACCCGCTCGAAGTCCGGCTCCACCGTCAGCTCGATGTACTCCACCTCCCGGGCCACCCGATCCGCCTCGTCCCGTTTGGCGGCGTTGACCAGGGCGATGCGCGCGCCGTCCCCGGCGGCGTTGCCCACCGCGTACACCTTCTCCAAGTCGCAGTCGGGGAACAGCCCGATGGTCATGGCCTGCACCTTGTCGATGTAGCTGCCGAAGGCCCCGGCCAGGATCACGCGGTCCACCTGCTCCACTCCCAGCCGGCGCATCATCAGCTTGATCCCCGCATACATGGCGGACTTGGCCAACTGCAGAGCGCGCACGTCCGCTTGGGTGATGGTGATGTCCGCGCCCACGTCCGTCTCGTCGGCCCAGGCCAGCACGAATTCCGGTCCGTCCTCGCCCCGGCGCAACCGCGGGGTGTCTAGGTCCTTGGCGAAGCGACCGCTGGGCAGGAGGACCCCCGCCCGATACATCTCCGCCACGGCGTCGATGATCCCGGAGCCGCAGATCCCCTTGGCCCGCACCTCCTCCCGCCGACTGGGCGGCGCGATGAGGCGGTAGGACACGTCCCGGCCGCCCACCGCGATCCGCACCCGCTCGATGGCCCCCGGCGCAGCCCGCATCCCGAACTTGATGTGGGCGCCCTCGAAGGCCGGCCCGGTGGCGCACGAGGAGGAGATTAGCTTCTCCCGGTTGCCCAGGATGATCTCCCCGTTGGTGCCGATGTCGATGATCAGCCAGATCTCGTCTTGGTTGTAAGGCTCCTCGGCCAGCAGCACCCCCACGTTGTCCGCCCCCACGAAGCCCGCCTCGTTGGGCAGCACATGCACGTTAGTTGCCGGGTGCAGGGAGGAAAGTCCCATGTCCCGGGCCCGCACGTCCAGGGAGTGGTGCAGCACCGGCGGGAAGGGGGCCTTGCCCAGGTACACCGGATCCAGCCCCACGAACAGGTGGTGCATGGCGGTGTTGCCCACCAGGACCACCTCGGAGATGTCCGTGGGCTTCAGGCGCTTGCGGGCGGCCAGGTTGGTGAAGATCTGGTCCAGACCCTCCCGGATGGCCGTGGTTAAAAGCTCCCGGCCGCCCTCATGCTCCTGGGCGTAGGTGATGCGGGACATGACGTCCTCGCCGTAGCGCACCTGGGGGTTCATCATCGACTCGGTGGCCACGACCTTGCCGGTCTTCAGATCGGTGAGGTAGCCCGCCACGGTGGTGGTGCCCACATCCACGGCCACGCCGTAGAGATCGTCCACGAAGCCGCTCTCCACCCGCTGCACCTCGCGCCCCCGCCACACCGAGACGGTGACCTTCCACTCGCTGGCGCGCAGGATGTCCGACAGCTCCCTGAGCACCCGGTAGTCCAGGTACAGGCCCTCAAGACCATACACCGCGTGCAGGGCGTCCAAGAGTCGCTCCTGATCGCCCAGGGTATCCCGCAGGGTGGGCGGGATGAGCTCCACGTAGTACTTGAGCACGGCCGGAGCCACCTCCACCACCAGCTCCCGGGCGGCCTTGCGCACCACCTGGCGCCCGGCCCGGCTGCGCTCCGGGACGAAGACCACCACGTCGCCGCGCACCTCGGCCACGCAGGCCAGGCGCATGTTGGGCTCCTTGACCCGCCGGAGGAACTTGACCTCGTCGGGATTGAGCGCCGAGACGTGCTCCATGCTGGAAATGATCCCTTCCCGGGCGAACTCCCCCTCCTGGATCTGCACCTTGCATTGCCCGCAGGTGTGCTTGGTGCCGCAGATGGTCTCGATGTCCACCCCCATGTTGCGGGCGGCGTCCATCAGGGTGGTGCCCTCCTCCACCTCCGCCCGGCGGCCCGAGGGCTGAAACACGACCAGATGCTTCGCCAACTTCCCTACCTCCCCGAATTCATCCCTGCAACCGGTATTCGAAAGCCGTGTGCAGGAAGGCGTCCACGTTCTCCCGCGGGGTCAGGGGCGGCGTGTCGCAGCCGGGCATGAGGATGAAGCCGCCCCCCGCCGCGGCATCGTCCAGACACCGGCGCGCCCCGCGGACGACCTCCTCCGGAGTGCCCTGCTGCAGCACGTGCACCGGATCCAGGTTGCCGCCCAGACAGGTCTTGCCGGTAAAGGCGGCCTTGGCCGCCGCCAGCTCCACCGCCGTGTCGATGCTCACGATCTGCGCCCCGCTCTCGGTCAAAAGCTCCAGCCGGTCCTGGGTGTCGCCGCAGATATGCAAAAGAGTGGCCGCCCCCCGGGAGCGGAAATACTCCGCTAAACGCTGCAGGGGCGGCAAGGCGAATTGCGCGTAATGCTTCTTGGAGATCAGGCTACCCGCCGCCGTGGGGTCGGCCAGAGATACCAGCTTTAGGGTGCCGTCCTCCACCACCGGAGCGTAGAAGACACGGATGAACTCGGCGGCGAAATCCACCACCGCCCGCACCAGTTCCGGCTGGCGGAAGCAGCCCCGCATGGTCTGCTCCACCCCCAGGATCTGCGCTCCGAGGCTGAAGGGGCCCCACGAGGTCATGGTGACCATGTACTCCTGCCCGATCTGGGCCGCCACCCGCCGGGCCGTCTCCTGCACCGTGCGCACCGTGACGTACTCGTCCACCCGCTCCAACTTGAGTCCGGCCAGGTCCTCGATGCTCCCCACCAACGGCTCCTCCAGATCGGGGGCGCCGATCTGCCGGTATTTGATCCGACCGCCCAAGGCCGCCACGTGCACGTTGTTGTACCCGGAGCCGGTGTACACGATATCCGATCCCACGTCCCGGGCCACCCGGGCGATGACCTCGGACATGCGTGCCGGATCCTCCGAGAGTCCCGCGAAGGTCTCCCCGGCCTGGCGCAAGGTCCACATGCCCCCGCCGTAGATGCAGGCCGGCTGTCGCTCGGGAACCTCGAGGGCCATGGCCTGCTCCACCACCTGCCGCGGCGTCGCCATCCCACCCCACCCCCTTCTAGTTGACAGTGACGTCCGTGTCACTATGTGCTATAATTCATGTTAGCCGGAAAGCGCTCCGCTGTAAAGCGGCTGAAGAGGGAATGGGCCGGGCTAAAATCACCCTGAGGCCCGTCCAGCCGCCTCGCCCGCCCGCAGGCGGCGGCGCACAAGGAATCTCGCTCCTTTTTTCCGGTGAAGCTCGAATCGGTTGTCAGGTTAGCACCCGGAGGTTATAATTTGGTGAAAATGTGGACGGCGGGAGGGGTCGAGCTGAAGGTTGGCACCTACGACGACGTAGCCAAGAAGACTAGCGGTCGCCGCTATCTCCGCAGTCAACGCACGCGCTACAAGCTCTTGAAGGCCGCCCGGAAGGTGTTCGACGCCAAGGGCTTCCTGGACGCCACGGTGGATGACATCACCCGGGAGGCGCAGCTTTCCCGCGGCGCCTTCTACATCTACTTCGAGAACAAGCTGGACATCTTCCGCAGCCTGGTGGAGGAGTTCCTGGAGGAGATGTCCGCGGAGATCGAGGCGCCCTGGCGCAGCCGCGACGTCCTAGTCGCCATCGAGGGCACGGTGCGCGGCTTTCTCCAGGCCGCCTGGCGCCGCCGCGATATCGTCAAGGTGCTCTTCGAGGTCTCCGCCTACAACGAGGAGGTGGCCGCGGAGCGGCGGAAGCTCCGGGAGAAGCTCTTGCTGGGCATCCGCACCCACCTGGCCGAATCCCACGCCGCCGGGCTCACCCGCCCCATCAATCTGGATCTCATGGCCTACATCCTGGGCGGTATGATCGAGCACCAGGCCTACCTCACCTGCTCCTACGGCCAGGAGCACGACCCGGAGGAGGTCATTCAGACCCTGACCGGCGTCTGGTACCACGCGGTGTACTGCCGCGCCTCGCCCCAGTTGGACCAACCCCAGCCTCCCGCAAAATGAGGTGATCCCCATGGCCACCCGTGCCCTGGTCCACGCCGGCGCCTGCGGCTACCATGCATCCGTTCACGCCACCCGGCGTCCCGACGGCAACCTCGACCTGGTGGTGCATTCCCCCTGCACCATGCTTACGGACATGAACCCGGACCTGGCCAACCTGTCCTGGAAGCGCGGCCTTTTGGACACCTTCTTCACCTCGGCGGTGTATAAAAGCGCCGACCGGCACGTCCGCCACGTGGACTGCCCCGTGCTCGCCGCCATGATCAAGGCGGCCATGGTGGAACTCGGCATGGCCGCTCCCGTGGCGGCCAGCATCCGGTTGGAGCACGAGGCCGGGGAGCACCCCGCCCAGGCCCGCACCGCCGGCCACTAGCCAACCGGGCCCTCAAGGTCCCGTTAAGGAAGGGACGATGCCGCGACGATGCCCGACCTCGGCTTCCTGCATGCCCCCATCGTCTCCGTGGGCTCCACCAGGGTGGATCTTTTGTCCATCCTGCTGTTTATCGCCGTCCTCGCCGGGTTCTTCGTCCTGGCCCGCTGCGTGGCCCGGGTCCTGCGCCGGGACATCCTGAACCGGACCGCCCTGGACCCCGGCACCCGGGACTCCGTCGTCAGGATAACCCGCTACATCATCATCCTGGTGGGCATCTTCGCCGGCCTCCAGGTCCTGGGCATCAACCTGGGCTCCCTGGCGGTGTTCGCGGGCGTCTTGAGCCTGGGCGTGGGCTTCGGCCTGCAAAACGTCATCAGCAATTTCGTCTCCGGAATCATCGTGCTGTTCGAACGGCCCATCGTGGTCGGCGACTACATCGAGGTCGGCGGCTTGGACGGCGTCGTGACCAAGATCCGGATCCGGAGCACCACCATCACCACGCGCAACAACATCTCGGTGATCGTGCCCAACTCCAATTTCATCACCCAAAACGTGATCAACTGGTCCCACGAGGATCCCAAGATCCGGGTCCACATCCCGGTGGGCATAGAGGAGACGGCCGCCAAGCTCGACCTCGCCCGCGACCTGCTGCTGCAGATCGCCGCGTCCCATCCGGAGGTGCTCCCCGACCCGGCGCCCACCGTCTGGTTCGAATCCTTCGGCAGTTCCACCTTCAATCTGAGCCTGCTGGTCTGGATCGCCTCGCCCATCCGCCGTCACTACATCGTCAGCGACGTCAATTTCGCCATCGCCGAGACCTTCGCCCACCACGGCATCGACATCGCCTACCCCTATACCAACCTGATCTTCCGCAACGACTTGGCGGTACGGACCGAGCCGGAGACCGGCACCCGATGAAGCCAAGAGGAAAGTCGTACAGGCCAAGGCCTCGTCTTCCGCCTCCTCCCGCACCGCCGCGGCCTTCGGATACCGGGAGGTGAGCTCATTCACCACCAGCGCGCCTCGCCCCGATCGAATAGGGCTTGGCCTTCCTCGAAGGCAAAGATCGACTCGGAGCCACTCCTCGCGCACCCTGCCGGCAAAGGCGAGCCCGAACGCAGCCAACCGGCCGTGAACTCATGGCCTCTTGGACGCCTTCTTCACCCCGGCAGTATACCGAAAGCACCGACCGCCGCGTGAACTGCCTCCTCCCCGCGATCCTGATCAAGGCGGCCAGCGTGGGACTCGGCCTGCCCGCCCCGTGGCCGACCGCGTCCGGCTGGAGCCCGAGGGTGCCCCGACTCCGGCCACGCCGCCCCTCAGGAGGGACGCTGCAACTCTCCCCACAAGAAGCCAAGGCGCACCGCTGCATATAAGTCGACTAGGCTGGCAAGCTCCTCCAGCCGTATCCCCAAAAGTTCTCTTACCTTGTGCAGGCGGTACCGCACCGTGTTGGGATGCAGATACAGGCCGGCCGCCGTGGCTTCTATATTCATATTAGCACTCAGCAGGTAAAATATCAGAGTGTTCGTCAGTTGGCTTCCATTACTTTGGTCATATTCCAGCAGAGGCGCCAAGTAGTCCCGGGCGTACTTTACGGCGGCATTTTTCGGCACGGTGCTGAGCAATGTCAATATGCCCATATCTTCGTAGAACTGTACTCTGTTGGTGTAGGGATAGGAGTTGAACATGGCCGCCGCCCGCGCTTCGCCGTAACTATCTCGCAGTCCGCCTATTCCTATTTTTGCTGATCCAATGCCGACCTGTAGTTCCTTCGCTTTGAGTGGGGGTATTTTCTCCAGGATGGATTTTGATAGTTGAACGATTTGCCTTTTCAAATCTCCGGCGTGTCCATGGCACTCTATAATGGCTAACACATGATCACCTAGAGTTAGAAACAGGGACCGCGGAAACATGTTATTGGTTTTATCTAAGACGAAATCCTCTAGTTGTTCCAAAAACGTGTCGGCCCTATGATGCCCTATCCGAAAATAAACCACACGGTGGGGAATGTTTAGGTCTACTTGGTGAATATGCGCATATTCATTGATGTGTTCATCTGCGCCGCCAAAGATAATGTTGTATATGAAGTTGGCGAGGGATCTCTTCTCTTGTCGCTTTTTTTCGAGCTCTTTCCCCAGTTCCAGATAGGCAACCGCAGCTGCCTGCTTCATCTGATATAGGTTGACGTTTTGGCTCTGTTTGTTCACCTCGAAAAGGTACAGGTAGCCCATGCGGCTGAGCTCACTGGCGATGGGAACAACCACTGTCTCCACCAGCAGATCCCTGGACAGCTGGACCGGCACCCGGTGAACGATCCCGGCCACCTCGCCGTTGGTGAAAAGATCTGGCCATCCATCCATTTTCAGCGGCGACATCAGCGGGGTGAGGGTGTCGGGCAACTCAAGATGGTCGCAGTCTATGAGATCGTAGGCCAGTACCCTTTGGAAATAATTGGTGATCACCACCGGATTCCTGGTCAAGTTGGCCAGGCACACCGCTATTCCTTGCAGACCGCTTTGGCTTGATGCACGGATCATGTCCAGGTAGAAGCCCTCCTGCGGCCGCAGGGCCTGGGCTTGCTCCGTCATGACCCGGTTAAAGACCACCGAATCCACTATCTCGACCATGGAGCTATCGGGTGGCAGTTCTATCAGCGCCAGGCCCTCTTCGCGCGCCTGCGCGGCCAGAGCAGCCGTCAACTCCGAGGGAAAGGTTCCGGCGTGATAGGCCAGCCCAACCGAGCCGGCTCTCGCCATGACGCGCAATAGTTCCTCGGGAGAACCACCGATCCAGTTCTTGAAGGCATGCTCACTGCAAATCGCTAGGTCACCAGCCCCTATCCGCTGGGGCAATACGGTGGAACTGAAAAAGATCAACCGCCTGATGGGAGCTGGTGACTCGGAACACAAGGTGGCCCCCTGCAGCCCAGGAAATTCCACGAAATGGGCCACCGCGATGGGTGCGGTCAACTTATACGTTAACACCCGAGCCCCTCCCGTTCCTGCGGCCCCGTCCTAGCAAGTCAATTGCCGGTACACCACGGGCAGCACTTCCCCCAGTTGATCCGCCGCCTGCACCACCCGGAAACCTACCGGTCCAAAGATGTCTGGTAGGTAACGGTAGCCCCGATCATCCACGGTGATGCAGAAGCCGGCCACTCCTAGCCGTCGCGCCTCCTGCAACGCCATCCGGCAGTCGGCTTCCGGATAGTCGTCCCGGCGCACCCCCGGGCCCTGATGATGGTAGTCGAAATCCCAGGGCCGCCCATCGCTTAAGATCAGCAGCAGCCGCAGGGCTGCCGCCTGGGAACACAGCTTCCGCGTGGCGTGCCGCATGGCCGCGCCCAGCCTGGTGGCCCCGCCAGCCTGCAGGTTCCCGAGACGCGCCTCAGCGGCGGAATCCCATGGCTCACCGAAATCCTTGACCACTCTGAAATTCACCCGTGTGCGCTCGTCGCTGTCAAAGCCGTAGACCGCATAGCGGTCACCCAACTCTTCCAAGCATTTGGCCATGATCAGCGCCGCCTCGATCTCCACGGAGAGGATGCTGCGTCCGCTCGGCAGCGGGTTCTCCGTGGATGCGCTGAGGTCCAGCAGCAGGGCCACGGCCACATCCCGCTCGTGTTTCTCCCGGCGAATATATAGGCCGTCCCCAACCAAGTGCCCGCGCTGGAAGGCCAGTTCTCTCACCACGGCGTCGAGATCCAACTCCGCACCTTCTGGCTGAGCAAAGTAGCGGGGCAACCGTTCCGGTCGGAAATAGCTGAAGGCACGCTGCAGGGACGCCACCAGCCCAGGTTCAGCTCTCAGGATTGTTTTAGCCGTCGCGGTACCGCCAGAGGTCACCAGCCCCTCACCAACCTGACACCAGCTAGGAAGGTAGTCCCCTCGCGTGTTGTCCCACTCGGGATACCAGACCACGGAGCGGTATTCCCCAGCTGCCTCGGCCTGCCGGAACTCCTCCAGCCGCTGCCACAACTCCTGTTCCAGCCTGGTGGGCCGCGCCGGCAAAGCATTCCCGGCTGCCATGCTGCTAAGCTGGGCAGAAAGGCCCCCCATCGCCCGTCCGGCAGGTGGCACCTTGCCTGGGGCAGCCGCTATCTCCAGGGACTCGGCCCAGGAGGCGCTCGCCGCCGCTTGCGTCCAATGCCCGCCGAAGCCCGGCAATTTTTCCACCATGGCCTGCTCCACCCGCTGGTCTTCTAGTTCATGGAACCGCCATAGAAAGGCAACCGGCTCCTGGGCCGCAGCCAGAGCGCGGGCATACGGTGAGGATCCTGGCGCATCAGGCCTAAAAGCAGCATGGGTACCCTCCAACAAATGGGCCAGTTCGTGCAGGAAATACTCCCGGTAAACGTCGCAGTTCGCTTCCCGCGTCTCACGCTCATTGATATAGGACGGCAGATAAATCCGGAGGCCATCACCGAGGCTGGCGCATCCCCTGGACAACTCCATCGGCAGGTCCTCCAAGGAACGGATGATCACCCGGTCGCCGCCGATGGCCTCCCCCAGGGTGCACAGCCTGGCCTCCACATCGTCGATGGCCGCCCCGGAGCCCAGTCGCCGCAAGCCAGCGCGGGCATCATCGCACGCCAGGGCAAAGTAAGCCCCGCTGTCCGGGCGCCGCGTGCCATTGTCCACCCAACGACGCAATCCGGCCCCGGCCAACCCCGTCATTACTTGCTGCCCGTGCGCCAGGTAGACCCGGGCCGACGCCGCCCCCGCGGCGGCGCAGATACGCAGGGCCTCCGCGGCCCAAGCCCGCACTCGGTCCCACGGGAACCGCCCGGCCAATTCCGAACCGGCAGCCAAAAACTCCTCGGCCAGGCCGGTATCCGCACCCGCCAAGTCCTGCGTCAACTTAAGCCATTCTACCGCATTGCCGGGCTCCATCACCGGCCATAACCCAGCGGTGGCACGGAAGAATTCCGCCGTCAAACGGGCCCCGCCCAACGAAAGCCCCGCAGCCCCCCAACCCGCCAGATCGACCCCTTGGTGCTCCAGGAAACACAGCGTCTCCGACAGGTACGCCTCCGCCGCGACCCAACCACCCTCGGCAAGCCGCCGCGCCAGGCGGCACCAGTCCGGCCTAGCCGCGGGGCTCACCGCTCCCCATGCCTCCAAGAAGGGACCCGCCAGCCGCCCGTGTATCCTGGCCAAGGCCGCCGCCTGCTCCAAGACCTCCCGCGCCGCCGCGCCCTCGTCGGGCAGCACGTCCAGATCTAGGCGAAACAGACGTTGCCCCTCTTTGGAATCCACCTGCTCCACAGCCAGCATCAGCCGACCCCACACTAGGAAATTGTCCCCACCCCACCGACGGCGCGCCACTTCCCCGCGCCGCAGAAAACCGGTCACGAATTCCCAGCCCATACGCCGCGCGCGCTCCACCAGGCGGCGCTCCCCACGGGTGGGCGGCGGGCGCCACTCGGACATCGTCTGCCGAACATACCGCTCGGCGGGGCTCTCAGGGAAGGCTGACTTCAAGGCTCCTCCCCCAACATCCCTTGGGCCAAATCCTCCAGACCCTGCTGGATCAGCGGATCATCCGTCAGGGGCAGGACCACTGCACAGCGAAAGGCCAGCGCCAAGGACAAGCCACTTGCCACCAACTGCGCGGCATATACCAACAGCCTGGTGCTCACCCCTTCGTCCAGACCACGGTGCTTGAGCTGGCGCACCTTGACCCCTAGCTCCACCAGCCGCCTCGCCGTCCCTGCATCCACCCCCCCTTCATGCATCAGGATCTCCTGCTCCACCGCGGGGGGCGGAAAATCCAGGGCGATGGACACAAACCGTTGCTTGGTGCTCTGCTTCAGGTCCTTTAGAATAGTCTGGTAGCCCGGGTTGTAGGAGACCACCAGACAAAAATCGGGATGAGCCTCCACCACCTCACCCCGACGCTCCAGGGGCAGCAACCGCCGATGGTCGGTCAGGGGATGGATAACCACCACCGTGTCCTTGCGCGCCTCCACGACCTCATCCAGGTAGCAGATGCCCCCCGTGCGGACCGCTTGGGTCAATGGCCCGTCCATCCACACGGTGTCATTGTGTTTGAGCAAGTAGCGGCCCACCAAATCACCGACGGTCAGATCCTCGTGACAGGCCACCGTGTACAGCGGGATGCCGATCCGGTGGGCCATGTACTCCAGAAAGCGCGTTTTGCCACTGCCTGTGGGGCCCTTGAGCAGTACGGGCAACCGCTTGCCAAACGCCTGCCCGAAAATATCCACCTCCTGCCCCACCGGCACATAGAAGGGAACCGCCTCCCCGCATGCTGACTCCACCGCCATGCCCATGATCTGGAGCGGGCCCCCTTTCCTACGACCTATTCCGCTGAAGCGTTTCCATGGTGATGGTGCCCGGCGTGGATATCCGAGACCACCTCAATCCGCGTCTCCCCATATCGCTCTTTTAGGCTAGCCTCCCAGCGCCCGGCGATGCTCGTCAGACGATCCGCTGGATAAGACCACAAGATCGCCGTGATCGCCATCTCCGGTCGCACCTGAGCCTCCGCCGCGTGTACTTTGGTGACGGTGGTGCGCTTGCCCGTGGAGGACGCGTACCACATCAGGTCTCCCCCGCGGGCGTAGCCTTTGACGTGACCCAGGAAGGCACCCAAATCCCCAACCAACTCTCCCACCAGTTCCTCCAGAAGGCTGGGCTGCTCATCCACAGCCGGAGGCAGCCTTACGGACAGAGTGCTGAAGGACGCCTCCTTCATCGACCCAATACCTCCGCCAGCACTTCCGGCGGCAGGCCCTGTTGCGCGGACACCACCCGCACGACCGCCCCATGGTCCACCCCACGGATGTATTCGAGGGCATCCTCAACCACCGCCGGTCCAACCAAATCGGCCTTGTTGAGCAGAACCAAGTCGGCGGTACGCACCGTCTTGTGCAGCAGCGGCGTCAGCACCTCCCGCAGCATCTCGATCCGGTCCAGATCGATCAGGCCCACCTGCCGCCTGGACATGCCTTCCATCCCCACCAATTCCTCGATCTGCTCCGGATCTGCCAGGCCGGAGGGTTCCACGAAGACCCATCCCACCCCTAGTTCCGCCTTGATCTCCCCCAGGCCGACGGCCAAACTCCCCGCCAATTGGCAGCAGAAGCAGCCGCCGAAGATCTCCTTCACCCGCGTCCCGCCGGCAGCCAGCACCGCACCGTCTATGGGCACCTGGCCCGCCTCGTTCACGATGATGGCCACCCGCTCCCCTTGTTCCGTCAGCTGTCTGGCCGCCGCCAGCAGCAGGGTCGTCTTCCCTGAACCCAGAAAACCCACGATGGCTACCAAGCGCAAGCCTTCAGGGCTGCGCCCTGCGGGATCCGTTTCGCCCAAACGTGCTCAACTCCTCACCAAGTCGCATTAAGTTAGACACCGCGCCATCATTACTGAATGTTGCGTCGTCTCTCTCGTTTTAATCTAGCATGCCGGGCGGCTCCGAGGCAAGTCCGATATTCAGCTACCGTGGTTACGCCACCACAGTTCTGCGCCTCTTTGGCGCGTGGCCGCCACCATGGCATCCAGATTCTCCACCTTGGCCTCCGGCCAGATGTCGCAGCTGGGCCACACCGCATCCACACCCGCCTCCAAGGCTTCCTCCACCGCCTGGGTGACCTGCGCCGGCGTACCGTGCACCAAGAGTTTGAAGGCATCCAGGTTGCCGAAGATCAAGGTCTCGGGAGGCACTAGTTCCCGACTGGCCCGCACGTTGTTCTTGGGCTCCACGCTGATCGCATCGAAGCCGCACTCCGCCATCAAGGCCACGATCTTGTCAGTGGAGCCGCAGATATGCAGGACCCGCGGCGGTGGCAGGCTGGCGGCCACCTCCCGCAGGCAGGGCTGGATCAAGCTTTGGAAGGCCCGAGGACTCAGGATGTCCGTGGCGGCCCCCATCTCCCGCACCGTCAGAAAGTCCGCCCCAGCCTCCCGGTAGCTCAGTCCCACGGCGATGACCGCCGCAGTCAGCTTGTGCAGCAGTTCCTCCACCAACCTGCGGTCAGACAAGGACAACAGGAACAGCTGATCGAGTTCCACCAATTGGCCCGCCAGAGTGAAGGGCCCCAGCATGTAGCTGCCCACGGCCAAACGGTCGCCGTAGCCCTGTCGCAGCCGGCGCAAGGCCTCTCGGACCACCGGGAGTCTTCCCCGCTCCAAGAAGTCGGCGGCCACCTGGAAATCGGCCATATCCTCGGTGCGCGGAATGGCCTTGGCCCGGATGGTCGGGTAGAGCAACTGCGGTACGTCCTGATAGGTGTTGATGGCGCAGCCCAAGGCCTCCGCCTCCACGCACAGGTCGAAGGGTACCACCGCCGACTCGTAGCCGAACAACTCGAAAGAGGTAGCCGCGAGATCGGCCATCTTGACCGCGTCGGCGTGCACCGAGGGAAAGCTGCACTCCAAGCGCTCCAGCCCGGCGGTGGTCACATTACCCATGCCGCTGAAGCAAGCGGGCCCGTCCACCGGACGGCGGGTCAGCAGTCCCAACACCCGCTGCCGCGCGTTCATCGTTTCTTCCATGAACCAGCGCTCCCGAGGTGGGAGCGTCACCTCCTTGCACCCAAGATACGTCGGACAGCCGACCCGGAATCCCGGTTCTAAAGAAAGAACAGGGCAAAGTAGTGGACCCGGTCCTTCGGCGGCCAGTCCACCGCCCAGCCTACCTCCCGCGCCAGCATGGTTATGTCTATGCCCATGCCCTCAGGACTGGGGTGTTGCCGGAAGGGGAAGGGACAGGGCCGACTTATCTCGCAGCGTGGGCAGCGGTAGCAAGCACCACCGGTCAGTCCAAAACCCCAGTAGTAGCCCCGCCCCAGGGCCCAGTTTTCCGAGCGGCAGACAAAGTCATCCAGAGCGAGTTCCGGCTCGTGTCCGCGGACGGCCTCCCGCGACACCACTAAGCCCAGCAGGAAGGCCCATTCATAGTCCTGGAGTGCCTCGCGGAAGGTTGCCAATTCCGGTATAAGCGGCGGACACGCCCGGTTGGTCCCGTAATGCTCACACAGCGGAATTTGGCACTTCATGCGAACGGAGGATCGTACCCGGATCTTACCAGCGGAGAGCGCCACCGCTTGTATCGCCGCATCTCGCGCCAACTGCAGGTAATCCCGCACCACCGCTTCCCGATCCAAGCGATGGATCTCCGTGAAGGTAGCCACGGCTGGCGGCGCTTCTAGTCGCGGGCCTGGGCCTGCTGATACATTTCATGGAGGCTGGACACCATGGCGATGGCCTCCCGGAGCGCGTTGTTGGCATCGGGTGCGTAGCCGTCGGCACCCCACTTGCTGGCCAACTCCTCCGTCACCGGCGCTCCGCCGATCATGATGCGGCACTTAGGATTCTTTTCCTTGATCTTACGGATTACCTCCCGCATACCGGTCATGGTGGTGGTCATCATCGCGGACAAGCAGACCATGTCCGCATCGCTGCTTAGCTGCTCCCTGACGAAATCGTCCAGCGGCACGTCCCGTCCCAGGTCTTTCACCTCGAAACCTGCCACCTCGAACATCAATTTAACGATGTTTTTGCCAATATCATGAACGTCTCCCTGAACCACACCCATCACTACCTGTCCCTTCAACCCCAAGTCCGTCTGAGGCATGTGTGGCTTCAGGATATCCAGCGCAGAATACAGGGCCTGCGCGCACATGAGCATCTCTGGGACGAAGTAGTACTGATCCTCGTAGTACTTACCAACCACCTGCATCCCGGCGATCAACCCATCGAACACCGCCTTTTGGGCGTCCAGTCCTTGGTCAACGATAGTCTGAGCGATCGCTACGGCCTGGTCCCGATTATAGTCGACCACGGCCTGCTTCAATTGTACACAGTACTCGTCCATGCTCGGCATTACTGCTCCTCCTTTTCTTTCAGACATAGCGGCCATAAGTCTTCGCGGCCTTTACCATAGCCATGGCGCTGATCAGTGAACCGTTCGGGGGAAATTCGCAACCGGTAGCAAGGATGAAGCCACCATCACAGTCCTTGAAGGTCTCAATCTGCTGGCGGCAGTCCTCCATGATCTCATCCTCACTCATCAACAGTCCCGTATTTGAGGGAACAGAATAACCAATGGTTACAATCTTTTTCCCCCATTTAGCTGCATGTTTTGCCCAATCCTTCTGGCAATCATCGGCCGGATAGGCATGGGAAATGCCCACGGGATGGAGCCACTTCTCTTGCACATCAAAATAGATGTCGTTACCGCAGTTGTGCAGGGTAAGGATCGCCCCCGTATCGCGGATAGCATCAGCTACACGTTTCGCGAACGGACCCTCCAGCTTCTCCCAAAGCGCCTTGCTCATGATGCTGCCGGAGGAGTATAGCGTGTCTAGGCATATGGAATGGGCACCAGCCTCCACCTGAGCCTGCGCATATTCCACCAGCACCTGGGTGATGACCTCTTCTGCCGTCGCCACCGCGTCTGGGTGCGCCAGGCAGTCCATGAACAGGCGCTCGTGGCCTCGCAACTGGGAGAGGACGCCCAGCGGTCCATAGACGAACCCTACGATGGCGACCTCTTGCCCCTTGGCTGCGGACAGGCCCCGCACCATGTCGATGACGTGCTTCATCCGGGGCGTCTCCCGCGGATTGATCTTTTCCAGGTGGTAATAGTCCTCGACCTCTTTGATCACCGGATTGGCGGTATTGGTGTAGGCTGTGCTGTCCCGCGGGTAGACCACCTCCTGTCCCCAGTCACCCGCCTCCACCGATAGGTCTACCAGCGTCACGAAGGCGTCCATCCCGATGATCTCCTGCGCCTGCAATAGCGACTTCACCGCCAACTCCGCATCCTTGGACCACTCGTCGATGCCGATCCCCAACACCCGCGAGGAGGCCGCGCACACCAGCGGGGCGACCGGAACTCGATCCGGCTTCTTGTATTGCAACGCCATCGCCACCCGCTCCAACGACGTGAGTTCATCGCGGCTCATCGTTCATCCCCCTTCCTTCCCGCTCCATCCCTTAGACGCGGGCCCAAAGACCGCAGGCGGCATCACCCCTCTCTCGGTTCAGCTTTAAGAATATCGTTTCGGCCCCCCTGCCTCACCCACCTTTGTGGTCCAGCACAAATGACCTCCCGGGTTTTTGTCGCAATCTTCTTGAGGGCATTGCACCGGGCACCTTAACCCGGTCTTCTGCCTGGTTTGCCCACCAACGACCGAGGAGGCGGACAACCGCCTCCCCACACATTTCCTCCAGTAGCCGTTGCCTGCCGAGACCCGCACTACTCGATGCCGCGGCGTGCCCGGATCCCCGCTGCAGGACCTGCTTACCTCGGCGCATCTCCGCCACCAGGTCCGCCGCCTCCCGCAACTCCGGCGGGACGATGTGGTCGGCCAGCACGCGCTCCATGGCGCTAGGGCACGTCCCTGGCGGCCGGTCCTGCCTTGGACCGCGCCGCCCCGGGAAAATCCACGGACACCCCCCCCCATCGCAGCCCAGCACACCCTGGAGCGGGAAAGCTTCAGCACTGTGAAGATGGCTGTTGGGGTGTTCGCTTCTCCAACCCCCCCCTAAACTGACGCTGTCCCAATGACTCGACCACGGCACAAGGCTCGGGGCGCGTTCAGCGCCCAGCCTCATTTTCTTGAACCTCTCGGCCACGTGGTCGGCGAAGGGCGCTCAACCCACCATCCGGCTTCACCGAACGGTTACCGGTTCTTCATTGGGCCCTTCCTAACCAACCCACCGTAGATATTTTCGCACAACCGCAAAATATTCTCGGCCATCTTAACGGCAGTCTCGGCATCCTCCCTAGTGTACTCCTTCAATGGGTTAGCCCCCGTTTCAAAATCCATATACCTAGTTGTGGCTTCATAGGCGGTTAGAGTGGAAGCGTGAGACCGCACCTCCGATAATTCGGGATATGTTCCTTTCAAGCCATCAAGCAATGTTCCTATGGCATGGATAAACTCGAACGTTAGGTTATTAGCTACATATAGCGCCTTTATTGCCTTCTCCGCAGTCTGTTGGCTTAGATAACATGCTATTCTTGGTTTTTTTTCGATGCATTCTTCCGCTAACTCGAAATCGTCATTAGCTATAGCGAGCCATTCAGCAGCGGCCTCAATCCCTGAGAATTTCATATGGTCATCGCCTCTCTGCCTAACACCTTTATTGCGTGCGCCCAGATAGAATTAGCAATAGGATGTTCTTGGGCTTCCTCGGCTTCTTCGGGAGTTCTCACTATTAGGTCAAGGGGAACCTTAGCTTCGCCGATAGCAGCCAATTCGGCCGCCTTCTTCTGCCGCGAACCTCGGTAATTGGTGACCACAATCAGGTCCAGGTCGCTGAAGCGCCAAGCGTCCCCTCGGGCCGCAGAGCCGAAAACCCACACCGATTCGGCCCCATTCTCAATGAACAGCCTCGCCAGCCGCGCTACTTCTGTGGCCAAAAGGCGTTTGCGCTCGTCGTTCAGGCGCCTTTGCTCATCGACCGCCAGCAAGAACTTCACCCTCCAACTCGTGCTCATAGGCATAGGAGAACCCAACCGGTGAAACCAAGGCCTCGGGAGTCTCGCGGTATTTGGCCGACAATAAATGGCGCTAAGCGCTGCCGGAGCGGGTACCACGCCGACCTAAGCTTGGTTCCCGAGGCCATCTGCGTCCGCCCTCGTCCCTTGGATTGGAGCAATTCCTGAAGTTGATCCGCCGTCCCGTTTGCCTGCTCGAGGCTATGGCGGATGATCCTTGTGTTGGCGCACTCCCGCTTTTCACCGACAGCACCACGCGCAGGCGGCGGATATGCGCGACGCTTGAGATGATGATGGCCGCCTTCTGCGTAACGCAGGTAGAAGCCAACCTGATGACGGCGGCAGGTAGCCAACCCCCCGGGACCCTTGGCCGCAAGCTCATGTCGCTATCTCAACCTCGTCAAAGCCTAATGTTGGACATTATCCTGCAAGATTAACGTCGATATTGCGAAACGTACCGAACGTTTCTTGCATTAGGTGCCTAACTGGCAATTAGCCCCCGGCATGGTGGTTGCCTTGCCGCTGCCGTCAGCTCTGACCGCCATGGTCAACCAATCGGTCGCCTTCAGGGGCGGGGAGGTCGTCGATGCGCATGCCTTCCAGCATGCCATGGATCGCCTCTTTCGCGTTTCCCCGTGCCTAGTCCTTGGTATCTCCCTCGCCGGCGCACCCCCATTATATCCCGACGCAATCCCAGCCCGCAACCAACCGGCAAAGGGTCGTCTTTGCCTCCGGCCCTCACTACTCGATGCCGCGGCGCGCCCGGATATTCCGCTGGAGAGGGTGCTTCACCCGGCGCATCTCCGTCACCAGATCCGCCGCCTCCCGCAACTCCGGCGGGGCGATGCGTCCGGTCAACACGTACTCCATGGCCGGAGGCTTGGCCCGTAAAAACTCCAGCAGTTCCTCCAGGCCGATCAGCCCGTGGTGCAGGGCGTTGGTGACCTCGTCCAGGATCAAAAGGTCCGCCTCGCCTTCCGTCGCCAGCCGCCGGGCGTGCTCCCAGCCCAGGCGGACGATGCGCCGGTCGTCCTCGGTGGGGCCGTCGGACCCGATGAAGCATTCCCGGCAGCCGGGGGGGCAGTGCATGAAGCCGTCCTTGATCAGGCTGCCCCAGGGACAGTTGCGCTCGAATTGCGAGATCTGAAACAGCGGGTACAGGCGCTGGACGGCGAACAGCTCCCCGGTATACATGCCTCCCTTCAGAGGGGTCGTTTAAATACATCTGTCTTCCTTAATTTCTTTTACTCCAGACAGGCCCCGTGCCTTTCTGCATGCGGCTTCTAGCTCTTGAAATGACCCATGCCATTTTCCGTTGTGGGGAGCAGTTCCTCTCGAAAGACCCCTTCCCTCATTGCAAAACGCACAATTGCCTCTATGGATTACCGCCTTGTGTATCCCGGCCCGCCAATTTTCATAAACCCAAAAAGATAAGTTCGCCACCCCTGTCAACCCTCCCAATATTCAAGCTGCTAGGAAGCCCTTATTTTTATATCAACCGGTTTTCTACATAATTTTGCAGTTTACTTTTGCGACCTCGTGGCAGGCTCGTTAGCGCCGTCGCCTTCGTTCCACTCCAGGTCACTTAAAAAACGCAGGATCACCACCCTCCCCCCCTCCCTTATCATTAAATCCCGACGCAATCCCAGCCCGCAACCAACCGGCAAAGGGTCGTCTGCGCCTGGGATCCTCAGTACTCGATGCCGCGGCGCGCCCGAATCCTCCGCTGGAGAGGATGCTTCACCCGGCGCATCTCCGTCACCAGATCCGCCGCCTCCCGCAACTGCGGCGGGGCGATGCGTCCGGTCAACACGTACTCCATGGCCGGAGGCTTGGCCCGCAAAAACTCCAGCAGTTCCTCCAGGCTGATCAGCCCGTGGTGCAGGGCGTTGGTGACCTCGTCCAGGATCAAAAGATCCGCCTCGCCTTCCGCCGCCAGCCGCCGGGCATGCTCCCAGCCCAGCCGGACGATGCGCCGATCGTCCTCGGTGGGGCCGTCGGACCCGATGAAACACTCCCGACAGCCGGGAGGGCAGTGCATGAAGCCGTCCTTGATCAGGCTGCCCCAGGGACAGTTGCGCCCGAATTGCGAGACCTCAAAGAGCGGGTACAGGCGCTGGACGGCGAACAGCTCCCCGGTATACATGCCGCCCTTCAGGAAGGACAGCATGCGCACGGTGAAGCCGTGGCCCACCGCCCGCAACCCCAGGCCCACCGCGGCGGTGGTCTTCCCCTTCCCCGAACCGAAGTAGACCTGGATCAGCCCGCGCTCCAGCTGCGACCGCATCAGGACCCCTCCGCCGCCAGGATCAAAAGGGCGTTCACCGCCGCCGCAGCCAAGGTGCTGCCGCCCCGGGTACCCTCCACCGTCAGGTACGGCAGATCGCCGGCGGCCAGTTCCGCCTTGGAGCGGGCCGCCCCGACAAAACCCACGGGCATTCCTACCACCAGGGCGGGGCGCACCCCGGAGCGGGCCAGCTCCAGCACCGTGAACAGCGCCGTAGGGGCGTTGCCCACCGCCACCACCTGCCCCGCCAAGCGCTCCCCCAGCAGGCGCAAGCCTGCCTCGGAGCGCGTGGTGCCCGCACCCCGGGCCGCCTCGGTCACCCCCTCCTGGCTGAGGGCGCACACCGCCTCGCCGCCCAAGGTCCCGAGCAATCGCTTGTTGATCCCGGCACGCACCATCTCCACATCGGTGTACACCCCGGCCCCCGCGCGCAAGGCGGCCACCCCCGCCCGGGCCGCCCCCGGTGCCGCCCGAAAGATGGCCGCCAGGGAGGGGTCTCCCGCCGCGTGCACCATGCGCCGCAGCACGGCCGCCGCCGCTTCCTCCAGATCCAACGGCCCCAACAGCTCCTCCACGATCCGGAAACTCTCCGCCTCGATGGCTTGCGGCTGCCTCAAGTACATGCCGTCCACCGCCTTTCCCTCATCCTTTGCTCGGTCCGGTCAGCTCCCGCACCGAGCGGCGCAAAGACCAGAAGGCCACCGCGAAAAGGGCGACCACCACCAGGAAGAAGCCCACCCCCAGTTGGTGTAGATTGTGCACCCGGATGGGCGTCACCACATAGAGCCGCCCCAGGGGCAAGAACTGGCCCGCCAGCCCCACCAGGAAGAACACCAGCCCTCCCCACAGCAGGGTGCGCCCCGACATCCGCCGGGCCAGGCAGGCCTTGTCCCGCGCGTTCAGCCGCCAGCGCTCCATGCAGCGGCCGAAGAAGGCCCCGAAGAGGGCCTGGGTGGACATGGTGCCCAGGCCGAACAGCAGCCCCGGCAGGAACGCCACGGCAGGGCCCGACATGGCCGGCACCAAAACGGTGTAGACCAGGACGGCGAAGGCCCCCGTCCCCCAACCGGCCACGAACCCGTGGACTAAGGTCATGGACAGGGGCACCGGACGGGGATCCGCGGACTCCTCCCGGCGTCCCCAGTGCTCCAGAAAGCCTAGCAGGTGCAGGTTGCGGCCCAAACGCAGGATATATGCCCCGGCCACCACCATCACGATCCCCACCACGGCATAGATGAAGAACTGCACGTCGCCCCGCATCAAGGGCCCCACCAGGGCGTACCAGGCCAACTCGGCCGCCAGGGCTCGCTGGAGGGTGAAGCTCAAGGAGAACAGGATGCCCGCTTTCAGACCGCCCCGGGTAGAGTAGCTGCCCACGGAATAGCTGAAGGTGATGGGCCAGGTGTGCTCGTCGGGGGTGATGCCGTGCAGCATCCCCAACAGAAAAGCGGTCAAGAGCGCCACCGCCATCGGCAGGCCGGGCCCCGGGTTCCACAGGTTCAGCATCTTGCTCTCCTTGTCGTTGCATGCCTTCCGCCACCAATATACCGGAGCGCAGCGGCTTTGGAAAGGTCACGGCACCGTGCGCAGCACCCACTCCAGGGCCTCGCGGGGCGAAGCCACTGCCACAGGATCGGCCTGCCCCCGGCGGATCACCACCAGGGGCAGGCCCAGTTCGGCCGCCGCCGCGGCCTTCTCGGGGAATCCCCCCGCCTCCCCGCTCTCCTTGGACACCACCACCGCCGCCTGATAATGCCGGAAGAGGGCCAGGTTCAGCTCCCTGGTGAAGGGACCCTGCATGGCCACCACGTCCGCCGGCCCAAGCCCCAACCGCCGACACTCGATCAACGCCTCCACCTCGGGCAACACCCGGGCCACCACCCGCACCCCCCGGGGGCGGGCGGCGGCCACGAACACCGCCAAGCGGCGGCTGCCGGTGCTCAGGAACACCGAGGAGCCGAAGGTCACGGCCAGTTCGGCCGCCGCCGGGTAGTCCGCCACCTGGTGCACCTCCCCGGTGGGCGGCAGGGCGGCCGGCGGCCGCTCCAACCGGAGGTAGGGCACACCCGCGGCGCGGCAGGCCGCCCGCGCGTTGCGGGAAGCCTCCTGAGCGTACGGATGGGTGGCGTCCACCAAGGCCCGCACCCGCTGCTCCCGCAGCAAGCCCTCCATCCCTTCCCGGTCCAAGGCGCCCACCCGCACCAGATCCGCGCCGGCCAGCTCCCCGCCGTAGGCGCTGACCGCGCTGGCCAGCACCTGTCGCCCGTGCCGGCGCAGGAGCTCCACCACCTCCCGCCCCTCCCGCGTGCCCGCCAGTACCAGGATCACAGCCGGTACCCCCTGGGGGTGATCATGCGGTCTCCCACCCGGAAGGTGCCGCGGGAGCCTATGATGACCGTGGTGAGCATGTCCGCCGCCTGCTGCCCCAGATGGGCCAGGTCGGTGAGGGTGACCCGGCTGCCGGTGCGGCCCGCCTCCCCCACCATTCCCACGGGGGTGCTTCCATCCCGAGCCTCCAGCAGCACGTCAGCGGCGCGGCGCAGGTGATCTGGCCTGCCGCGGCTGCGCACGTTGTACAAGGCCAGCACGAAATCCGCGGCCGCCACCGCCCGCAGCCGCGCCTCGATCACGTCCCAGGGAGTGAGCAGGTCGCTTAAGGACACCACCGCGAAGTCGTGCATCAGGGGCGCCCCGAGCAGGGCGGCCGCCGCCGTGGCCGCCGTCACCCCCGGCACCACCTCCACCGGAACCTGCGCCCCCTCCCGGAGCAGTTCCAGGACCAGACCCGCCATGCCGTACACCCCGGGGTCGCCGCTGGAAACCACCGCCACCCGCTCCCCAGAGCGCGCCAACTCCACGGCCCGCCGGCACCGCTCCACCTCGCCGCCCATGCCCGTGGCCACCCGCCGCTTCCCCGCCGCCAGTTCCCCCAAGGAGCGCAGGAACGGCGGGTAGCCCACCAGCACTTCGGCCTGGGCCAAGGCCAGCCGCGCCCGCTCCGTCAGGTCCAACCGGTCGCCGGGCCCGATGCCCACCACCCACAGCCGCCCCGCAGCCTCGCCCATGCTTATCCCACCTCCGCCAAGGCCACCGCCACGCCGCCTCCCGCCCGCTTGGGCACCACCAGGCGGGAGCCCTCCCCCGCCGCCAGGAGCGCCGCCGGCTCGCACACCCCGTCGATGCCCAGCCGCTGGCGCACGAAGGCGGACGGGTCGGGGCATGGCGCCAGGGCCAGTTGGTCCAGGGTGTAGGCCAAAAGGGGGCGTTCCATGGCGGTCGCCGCCTGGCGCAAGCCCGTCTCGTCCCTCCGCCGGTCCACCGTGGCCAGAGCCTTCAGGCTTAGGGCGCTGCGCGCCCCCGCCGCCAGGGCCGCCCGGCAGGCCGCCAGGATCGTCTCCCCCGACGTGCCTCGCCGGCAACCCACTCCCAGGGTCAGCCGCTGCGGCCGCAGGAAGAGGCAGCCCGGGGCGGAAAGCAGCCGATCCGTCAGCACCACCGCCGGCCCGCGCCCCGGGAACTCTGCCAGGGGCTGGACCGCCCAGGGGAAACCCGGCGGCACACGGTCGCCGTAGAAGCCGACCGGCTCTTGGTCCACCAGGCGGCTGCCCACCTCGGCCAGAGCCTCCCGCGGCTCGGGGACCAAGCCGAAATCCCGGGCCAAGAGGTCCAGGGAGGGCACTCCCGCCAGCTCCGAGGCGGTGCTGATGACCGCCTGGGCGCCCAGGACCGCCGCCACCCGCCGGGCCAGGTCGTTGGCCCCGCCCAGGTGCCCGCAAAGGAGGCTTACGGCGAAGCGTCCGTCCTCGTCCACCTGCACCACCGCCGGGTCCTGGAATTTGTCCCTCAAGAGCGGCGCCACGGTGCGCACCACGATCCCCGCCGCCATGACCATGACCAGGCCGCGGTAGCGGGAAAACGCCTGCCCCACGGCCTCGGCCAACGATCCGAAGCCCGCCGGGTCCAGTCGCCGCGGCAGCAGCACGTCCGCCGGCAAGGCCTCCCCCAGCTTGCCCGCCACGACGGCTCCCCGGCGGTTCAAGGCCAGCACCGCCGTGGTCATCGGCGGGCCTCCCGGCAGCCGTGGGTAAAGGCCGGATCATACAGGCGGGAGCGCTCCCCGCGCCGGGTGAGGAAGGCCCCCACCAGGATCAGCGCCGTGCGCCGGATGCCCTCGGCCGCGGCCTTCCCCGCGATGTCCGCCAAGGTGCCCTCCGCCCGGCGCTCCTCGGGCCAGGAGGCTCGGCTCACCACGGCGGCGGGGGTGTCGGGCGGATAGCCGCCGGCCAGCAGGCGCTCGACCACGCCGCCCACCCGGTCCGCGCTGAGGAAGATGGCCATGGACGCTCCCGTCGCCGCCAACCGCTCCAGATCCTCCGCCGGCGGCACGGGGGTGCGTCCCGCCATGCGGGTCAGAATTAGGGTCTGGCTGACGCCGGGCAGGGTGTACTCCACCCCCAGGGCGGCCGCCGCCGCCTGAAAAGAGCTCACTCCCGGCACTATCTCCCAAGGGACACCGTGCCGGTCCAGCTCGGTGGTCAGCTCGGCCGTCGCGCCGTACAAGCACGGATCCCCGGAGGACAGCCGCACCACCTCCTGGCCCCGCCCGTGGGCTTCCCGGCAGGCGGCCACCATCTCCTCCAGGGTCATCGCCGCGGTGTCCAGGCGGCGCGACCCGGGCCGCGCCTCTCGCAGGATTTCCGGGTTGATCAAAGACCCGGCGTACAGGACCAGATCGGCCTCGGCCAGCAGCCGCGCCCCCTTGCGGGTCAGAAGCTCCGGGTCCCCCGGCCCGGCACCCACGATATGGATCACTCCGGCCACCCCCCCCGGCGCACCAACAGCAAGGAGAAATATCCGGCCTGGGCGTCCGAGGGAGCGCGCCGGATCACCGCCTCCCCGGCCAGATCGCCGAACAGGGCCGCCTCGGGAAGCCGCCCTGAGCTGCGCACCGCCGCCAGCGCTTGCGGCAGCTGGGATCCCTGCTTCAGGAAGGCCACGGCGTCGAAATCCCTCAGGATCCGTTCCAAGGTGTCCGGGTCCTCCCCCCCCGGCAGAATGGCCAGGCGCTCCCTCCCCAAGACCAAGGCCTCCCCCGCCCGAGCACACGCTTCGGCCAGGGAAGTCACCCCGGGCACCACCTCCACCGCCACTTCAGGATGGCTGCGGAAAAGCTCGCGGCGCAGATAGCCGAAGGTGCTGTACAAAGCGGGGTCCCCCAGACAGGCGAAGGCCACCCGCGCCTGGGGAGCCGCGGCCACCCGATCCGCCGCCGCCGCCGCCGCCGCGGCTTCTTCTCCTCGGACCATGGGGAAAAGCAGTTCCTCCACCGCCACCCTCAAGTTCAGGGACTCCACCAGCGAGCGGGCTCGGCTCCTCCCCGGCCGCGCCGCAGGACAGAAAATCAGACCCACCTCCTGCAAGACCCGTCGTGCCTTGACGGTCAAGAGCTCCGGGTCTCCCGGCCCCAAGCCCACGCCGCAAAGCTGCTGTGCCATTAGGCTCCCACCTCTCCCACAAAGACGGCCACGGGGTTGAGCCCCTGCCACAGGTGCTGCCCGCCGAGGGGGCGGCTGCGGGCCACCTGGACTAAACTGGCCTCCCATTTGAAGCCCAACTCTCCCAGCAGCCGAAAGGCGTCCCCCTGGGTCCGCAGGGACACCGCCAGGACCACCACCCGGCCCTCCGGACGCAGGCGCTCCCGCACCGCCTGCAGGATGGAGTCCAGGCGGTCGCCCGAGCCGCCGAGGAGGACGCGGTCCGGGGCCGGCAGCCCGGTCAGGGCCTCGGGGGCCTCCCCAGCCACCAACTCCACGTTGCCTACGCCGAAACGCCGGGCGTTGGCCGCCAGGAGGGCCTGCGCCTCCGCATCCCGCTCGATGGCGAACACGCGCCCCTGCCGGCAGCGCAGGGCGGCCTCCACGCTGAGGCTGCCCGTGCCCGCCCCCACGTCCCACACGACGCCGTCGGGCAAAAGGCGGGCCTTGGCCAGGGCCACCGTGCGCACCTCCTCCTTGGTCATGGGCACGTTTCCCCGCTCAAACCACGCATCGGGAATGCCGGGGACGGCGAAGGGCCACCGCTCACTCACGCCAGATCACCGCCACGTAGTTTCCCCCCTCCGGCTCCGCGGCCAGCACCTCCATGCCTCCCTGCCCGCACCGTTCTCCCTCGCCGCCCAGGTCAAAGCCCAGAAACACCCGCCGCGGCCCGCACCCGGCAGCCGAAAGTTCCTCCCCCAGGCGAGCGGGGGGGTAGCGCGGCTCGCCCAGGACCGCCGCCTTGTGGCAAGCGGCGATCTGGCGCAGCGTATCCCCGGCCTCCCGACCGTGCAGGCTGAAGATCCGGGCATCGTGCCAAGGCAGGGCCGCCCGGGCAAAGGCCAACTGCACCGCGCTGATCCCCGGCAAAACCCGCAGCTCCTCGCCAGCGAAGTGCCGCCGCAGGAAGGCCAAAAGCCCGAAGAGGCCGGGATCCCCCGAGCACAGCACCACCACCCGCCGCTCCCGTACCCGCCGCAGCTCGCGCACCAAGCCCTCCAGGTCGCGGTCGATGAGCACTCGTCGAGCCGCAATATCGGGAAAAAGGGCCAGGGCGCGGCGCCCGCCTACCAGGACCTCGGCCCGGGCCACGGCCTGCACCACCGCTGGCGTCAGGTAGTCCGAGGCGCCGGGACCGATGCCTGCCACCACCATGGGTTCCATCCGCCACCACCCTTTTAAACGAAAAACCCCGGCCTCGAGGCAAGGTCAGGGCAGGGGTCCCCCTCTTCGCCGAAGGCGGCGCTCCCCATCCGCCGGGCCGGTTTCCTGGCTCCGGATCGACGCTCCCCGCGCCTTCCCCTGTGGGTGGCTCACGGCGGGTCGCTCCCCGATTACAGTGGCGGGACCGCGAAGGATTTGCACCTTCTTCCCGACACCCGGCGGAAAGTCTAAGCTAAGAGGAATATAGCACAGGGGAGGGGGGAGGGCAAGGGCATGACCGCGGGCGGCGCAAAGCCGCAGGCCAGCTACCGGTGGGCAGCCGCCACCTCCGCGAGGATGTCCAGCAGTCCTCGGCAATTAGGTGCCGCCGCGGCCACCCGCTCCGGATCCAAACGGGCCAAAAGCTGCGGCGCATGCCGCGTTTTGTGGTAGCAGCCTTTGCTGGCTTTCTGCGTGGCTAGATGCAGGCCCTCCAAGACGTCCCCCTTGTCTATCTCTTCCACCCGAGGGTTGCCGGGCAGACGCCCCTCCTGAAGATCTGCGCCGTAGAAATCCCGCAGAGCCTGCCGGTCGGCCAAGAACCAGGTCTCCATCACTTGCACCATGAAGTGCACCTGCAACTGCGGATCAATCGTCGCCACCCGGGTGCGAAGCTGAGTGCGCAAGCCGGCGGCATCATCCCCGTCCAAGTCCACCAGCAACACCACGAGGCTTTCCGGATGAGCCCAGATCCCCCGCACAAAGTCCCGCATCGTATCCTCCCTGCCGCCCCCGGCGATGAGGCGCACCCGTGGTCGGCTCGACCAGCGCCTGAAGAATTGCCCCAAGCCCTGGCGCAGGCTTCGATGGCCTTCGAAGTGGATCCGGACCTCCCTCACCATGGATTGCCTCCCAGTTCGCCCTTGCGCCATAGCTCTCCCAGGCGATACTCCTGCAGCCAGTCGTGCAGTCGCTCCTCAGACAGCCGCTGAAAATGCGTCCCGCCGTCAGGTCCCCGCTCGCACACCAGCACCGCCTCGGGCGCCGTGGTCAAGGCGTCCACCAGCGCGTCCGAATGGGTGGTGATAATGAGCTGCGTGCGCTGCGCCGCTCCCAAGAGCAGTTCTCCCAAGGTCTCCATGATGTCCGGGTGCAGCCCCAGTTCCGGCTCCTCGATGCACAGCAGCGGTGGCGGGGACGGGTGCAGCAGTATGGTGAGGAGGCACAGGTACCGGAGGGTGCCGTCGGACAGGCGCGTGGCCGGCAAGGCCTTCCGCAGTCCCTGCTCCTCGATGAACAGTTGCGCGTTGCCCCCGACGATCTCGAACTCGAACCCTGCGATCTTGTCGTTAAATCGCTGCAGGTAATCGAGGATTTGCTTCTTGGTGCCCTTTTTCAGTTTGAGGTAGTTTAGTACCAACGCCAGATTGGCCGCGCTCTCCTCCAGAAACTCGCGTCGAAGATCTGCGCGCTGCGCCATGCGCGGGCTGGTTTGCCGGCCAATCCACCACTCCCGATACAGCCTGATCTTGCTGAAGATGTCACTGACGTAGGTCAACTCCGGGTACATTTCCTCTCCCTGTCGCTGTGCCAGTACGGACAAGCTAGGGTCCAGGGAATCGCGCTTCAGCTCTAACCTTCTGACCTCTCCATATTCGGGCCAGCGCTCCCGCATCAGGGCAGGGGCATCCTCCACGTACCCACCGTGACCCGGGACGCTGATGCGGGGGATGCCGTTCTCGTATCCGAAGTAAAAAAATGGTCGCTCATGGCCAGCCTCCGCATGCTCGTTCTCTATTCGTTCGTTCACGATTCTGGCCATGCCGTGGCCGTCGGCGGTGAACTCCAGCTGGTAGCGTAGCGGCATGCGGCCGCGAGAGTACTCGAGGATGGCCTCAATGGACGCAGGCTCTCCCTGGCGTCCTTCCCCCTGCCATAGCCAGTCCTCGACACCGCCGCTTTGGGCAATGGTCCCGGCAAGGTCGTTCGGCGTGGCCTTCAGTAAACCAACCGCTTCCAGCAGGTTGGACTTGCCACTGCCGTTCGGACCGATCAAAACGTTCAGGGAGCCCAGTTCCACCGTCTCCCCCGCGGGGCCGAAGGACAGGAGGTTTCGTAGGGACAGACGCTGCAGCACGGGAGCCTTCATCCGCGGCACTCCTCTTCGGCACCTGTTTCCGGCCATCTTGACTACTTCAGCCTAACTGCCTCCGCTTTCGCTGTCAAGATGTGCCTGGCGGCCGTGCGTCCGCCCCATCCGTGTCGGCTGCGAGCCTTCCCCCACCTGCTCCCCCTGCGCCCTATGGCACCAGGCCCCGGATGCCCGTTGCCCGCGCAACCGGTCTAATGCTATCATTCCGTCATGGAACAACTCCTCGTCTTCCGCGACTTGGCGTACCGCTTGGATAATCCGCCGCGGCGGGTGGCAGTCAGCGGGGCCGTGCCCGCCGGCGGCGTGTTGGCGGTGAGCGGAGCCTCGGGCAGCGGCAAGACCACCCTGCTGCGCATCCTGGCCCGGCTGCAGCCGCCCCTCATCGGGGAGGTGAGCCTGTTGGGCCGCTCCTGGCATGAGTTCCCCCCCGGGCGCTGGCGCCGGCAGGTGCAGCTTCTGCCCCAGGAGCCGGTGCGCCTCCTTGGAGACGTGGGGGAAAACCTCCAGCAACCCTTCCGCCTGGCCACCGTGCGGCGCGACATCCCCTTCGACCCGGACCGGGCCCGCGAGCTTTTGCAGCAGCTGGGCCTCGATCCGGCCGTGTGGCGCCAGGAGGCGCAGCACTTGTCGGGAGGCGAGGCGGCGCGGGTGGCCCTGGTGCGCGCCTTGCTCCTGGAGCCTACGGTGCTGCTCCTGGACGAGCCCTCCGCGGCCTTGGACCCCCTCTCCCGCAGCCGCGTGGTGTCCCTTCTAAGCCGCTGGCTATCCGAGGGACCGCCTAGGGGTGCGGTGCTGGTTTCCCACGCCGGGGAGGAATCCGCCTTCGCGCCCGTGGAGCAAGTGTCCGTGGAGCCTCAGCCGGACGCCGGCGGAAGGAGGAACCTGCAGTGAGCAGCCCCATCGTGCCCATCCACGACTGGCAGCTCGCCCTGGCTGGCGTGCTGGTGCTGCTGGCCGGGGCCGTGTCCGCCGCCCTGCGCCTTGGCCTCTTGCGTTCCCTGGTCTGGGGAGCCCTGCGCGCCGCGGTGCAGCTGACCCTCATCGGCTATGTGCTGGTCTATCTCTTCCGCTTCGACAACCCGCTGCTCACCGGAGCGGCCCTACTGATCATGGCGCTGGTGGCCGCGGCCACCGCGGTGCGCCGCGGCATGGGCGGCAACCGGGGAGGTCTGCCCATCTCCCTTTTGGCCCTGACCTCCACCACCGCCTTGGTGGGCACCGTAGTGGTGCGAGGTGTGATCGACCCTCATCCTTGGTACGCCGCCCGCATCGTGATCCCCATCGGCGGCATGATCCTGGGCAACGCCATGAACGCCGTGGCCCTGGCCTGGGAACGGCTGCACAGCGAGGTGCGCCGCCGCCGGCCGGAGGTGGAAGCCCTCCTGTCCTGGGGCGCCACCCCTTGGGAGGCGGTGGCGGAGGTCGCCCGAACGGCGGTGCGCGCCGGGATGCTGCCCACCGTCAACTCCCTGGCGGTGGTGGGACTGGTGACCCTGCCGGGAATGATGACCGGCCAGATCCTGGCCGGCGCCGATCCGCGCCAGGCGGTGCGCTACCAAATCGTGGTCATGCTGATGGTGGCCGCCGCCGCGGCTCTGGGTTGCCTGCTGCTGGTGGTCCTCGCCTATCGCCGCCTGTTTAGCCCCGAAGGCTGGCTTCGGCAGCCGGAGGACCAAAGCCAGGACCGCCCCTGACACGATGAGCCGAAGACCTTCGGACGCGACCCGGGGGCTCAAACCGGAGCGGCCCCGGAGCCGCCATCCCGCCGGGGGGCATGGACGGCCAGGCTTCCTCCCAGGACGGCGGCCAGCCGCCGGGCCGTCGGATCGCAGCCCAGGAGGTTACCCCCCAGATCCAACAGGGCCGTTCCGACCGCCAGGCGACCCTCCACATGCTCGGCGGCTCGCCGGCTAGCCCGCGACGCCACGGCCGCGAAGACGGTCCTGTCCATCATCGTCTCCCGCAGCAGCAGGGCCGCCTCCTCGGCGCTGGGGCACTCCAATAGGCGGCGCACCAGCTCCCGGGAGGCTCCGGCCGCCGCGGCGTGGGCGGCCAGAATCTCCGCGCGGGCGTCGGCCACCCGGCTGTGGGTGTGGAAGATCCCCCCGGCCAGCTTCACCAGCTTGCCCTGGTGCCCCAGGAGAAGCACCGCCCGCATCTCCCGCTCGGCCGCCGCCTGCAGCATGTAGCCCCAAAAGTTGGACACCTCCACCACGGTAGCCTCGGGAAACCCCCGCTCCCGGGCGTGGCGCTCCCCCGAGCGCCCGGGGACCAATACCAGGGTGGTGATCCCCGCGGCTCGGGCCACATCGACCTGCGGGACCAGGGAGGTCTTGAAGGCCTCCTCCGACATGGGCTCCACCACGCCCGTGGTGCCCAGGATGGAGATGCCGCCCACGATGCCCAGCTTCGCGTTCCCGGTGCGCCTGGCCACTTCGGCTCCTCCGGGCACGAAAACGGTCAGCTCCACCCCCGCACCTGGAGGCAAAAACTGTCTCGCCGCCGCCTCGATCATCTGCCGGGGCACCGGGTTGATGGCCGGCTCCCCCACCGGCACCGGCAGGCCGGGCCGGGTGACCACCCCCACCCCCTCGCCCCCGGCCAGGCGCACCCCGGGATCCCCCGCGATCCTCGCTTCCACCCCGATGAGCAAGCCGTGGGTGGCGTCCGGATCGTCCCCACCGTCCTTGCCCACCAGCACCCGCGCCCAACCCGCGCCGCGCTGCGGCCCCGCCGGATGCAGCACCGCCTCCTCCCCGCCGGGAGTGCTCACCCGCAGCGGATCCGGCAGTTCCCCGGTGTACAGCAGGGCCACCGCCCCCAGGGCCGCCGCCGCCGCGCACGTCCCGGTGGTCCAGCCCCGCCGAAAGCGATGCTTCACGACCGTCGCCTCCGGCGGTGCGCCGCTCCCGCCGCCACCAAGCGCCGCGCCGCCTCGGGAAACCCCAGGAGATCCAGGTGCAGAAAACTGGCCAGGACGCTGCCCCGGGCATATCCCTCCAGCCGGCCCGCTCCCAGGTCATAGGCCGCGGCATCCTCCGGGGGATCCCAGGAGGACCAGTGGAACTCGTGGGCCCGCAGCCGCTCCCCGGCCCGCCAAAGCAGGCTGTCGGTGCGCGAGGTGGCCTCCCGGTAGCCCAACTGCTGGCGGCGCCGGCGGAAGACGGCCCTGCCCGGCAGCACCCCCACCAGCGCGTGGGAGCGGTCCCCATCGTCCAGGGCCCTGGCCAGATACAAGAGGCCGCCGCATTCGGCATACACGGGCAGGCCCTCGCCGACCCTGAGCCTGAGCTGCGCCAGCAGTTCCCGATTTGCCGCCAGCTCGCCGGCGAACAGCTCGGGAAAGCCGCCGCCCAGATACAAGGCGTCCATCTCCTCCGGCAGGCGGTCGACCAAGGGACTGAAGGGCACCAACTCCGCTCCCAGGTGGGCCAACAGGTCCAGGGAGTCGGGATAGTAGAACCCAAAGGCCAGGTCCCGGGCCACCCCCAGGCGCATCCGGGGGGCGACCGGCTTCCCCGCGAACAGGACCGGCGCCCCCGGCTCCAGGGCCGGAGCCGCGCCAGCCAGCTGCAGCAGGGCGTCCAGGTCCAGGTGCGCCTCGGCCGCGGCAGCCGCCGCCGCCAGGAAGGGGCCCAATTCCCGCTCCGCGGCGGGCACCAGGCCCAGGTGACGCTCCGGCAGCGCCAAGGCCGGGTCCGTAGGGAAAAAGCCCAGGGGGAGCACCCCCACGTCTCGGGCCGCCGCGGCCAGGATCGAACGGTGCCCCTCCCCGCCCACCCGGTTGAAGATCACTCCCGACAGGGATATCCCCGGATCGTGGCGATGAAATCCCTCCAGGAGGGCGACCGCGCTCTGGCCCATGCCCCGGGCATCCACCACCAGCACCACCGGCAGGCCCAGCAGGACCGCCACCCTGGCCGCGGAAGCCTCCCCCGTGATCCTGTGCCCGTCGAAGAGCCCCATGGCCCCCTCCACCACCGCCAAGTCGATGCCGAGCATCGCCCGGGCGAAGGCCTCCCGCACCGCACCCTCGCCGGCGAGGTAGGGATCCAGGTTGCGGCAAGCCCGCCCCGTGGCCGCCCGGTGGTACCCCGGATCGATGTAGTCGGGACCGGTCTTGAAGGATTGCACCGCCAGGCCCCGCCGGGTGAGGGCGGCCAGCACCGCCGCGGTGAGGGTGGTCTTGCCTGAACCGCTGTGGGGCGCGGCCAAGAGCACCCGCGCCGTCACGCCGCCCACCCCACGGCCGCGCACAGGACCGCGCCCAACAAAGCGCTCCAGCGGCAAAGGGCCACCACGCCTGCCAGGGCCTCCGCATCCGGGGCGCGCCCCTGCGCCCCTAGGCACGGACGGCTCTCCACGGCATCGGCGTAGCGGTTCTCGCCGCCCAGACGCACCCCCAATAGGCCCGCCGCCGCCGCCTCGGGATAGCCGGCGTTGGGGCTGGGGTGGCGACGGGCGTCCCGCAGCACGGCACGCACCCCCCCGACCACATCCAGGCGCAGCAGCGCCCCCGCCGCCAGCATCACCGCCGCCCCCAAGCGGGCGGGCAGGTAGTTCGCGGCGTCATCCAGGCGGGCCGCCGCCCGGCCGAACCAGCGATGCCTGGGATCATGGTAGCCCAGCATGGAGTCCAGGGTGTTCACCGCCTTGTAGGCCAAGGCCAGGGGGGCGCCGCCGACAAGGCCGTAGAAAAGCGGAGCCAGAAAGCCGTCCACGGTGTTCTCCGCCACCGTCTCCACGGCGCCCCTGGCCACCTCCGCCGCCGGTAGGCCTTCCGTCCGGCGACCGACATAGCGGGCCAGCTGCCCTCGCGCCGCGTCCAGGTCCCCCGCCGCCAGGGGCCGGCGCACCGCTTCCCCCGCCCGGGCCAGGCCGGTCCCGGCCAGGGCGGTGTACAGCAGCAGGATGGACACGGCGGCTCGCACCGGCTCCCCCAGGTGGCCCGCCATCGCCAGCGTCCCGGCGCCGACGCCCCAGATCCCCAGGACCACCGCCGCCGTCAGGGCCGCCCCGGACAACAGCAGGAACCGGGGTCCGCGCCCGGGGCGGTTGAGGAGCGCCTCCCCGGCGCCGATCACCCGACCGATGCCCACCACGGGATGGGGCAGCCAGGGCGGGTCGCCCAGGACCAGGTCCAGCAGGTAGGCCAAGAGCAGTTCCTCCCCCCGGTTCAAAGGCCTACCAGCGCCCGGATGCGCCCCAAGTCCAAGGACCCCTCCACCAGATCGGTCCATCGGTCCAGAGGATCCTGCCCCGGCTCCTCCTCCGGCGGCGGCACCAGACCCCGCCGCCGGTAGAGGACCTCCACCAACCGACGCCGGAAGGCCCGATCCTCCAAGAGGCCGTGGAGGTAGGTCCCCACCACCCGACCGTCCGCGGACTCGGCCCCCAGCGCCTCCCCCGCCGCCTCGAAGGCCGGTCGGGTACCCCCCTCCATGCTGGTCCGCCCCAGGTGGATCTCGTAACCCGCCACCTCGCTTCCCCGCAGGGGGGCCAACAGCTCGCCCTCCCCCACCACCCGGGCCACGCTCGGCCGGGTGCGCTTGCCCGGCTGGAACCTCGTGGTCACGTCCAGGAGGCCCAGACCGGCCGTGTCGCCCGGCGCGTCCTCCACCCCCTCCGGATCGGAGAGCCTGGCGCCCAGCATCTGGTAGCCGCCGCAGATACCCAGGACGAAAGCCCCGCGCTCCCGGGCCCGCCGAATTCCCTCCGCCAGTCCCGTCTCGCACAGGAAGCGCAGGTCGGCCACGGTGTTCTTGCTGCCCGGGAGGAGCACCAGGTCCGCCGCCGCCAGTTCCTCCGGGCGCTCGGCGAGCACCACCCCCACCCCCTCCCGCCCCAGGGGGTCCAGGTCGGTGAAGTTGGCCATATGCGGCAGCCGCGGCACCGCCACGGTAACCGCGCCCCTCCGCGGCAGCAGATCCAGGCCCAGGGAGTCCTCCTGGGGCAGGTCCAGGTCGCGCCGGTAGGGAACCACCCCCAGGACCGGCACCCCGGAGCGGTGCTCCAGAAACGACAGGCCGTCTCCCAACAGGTCCGGGTCGCCCCGGAATTTGTTCACCACCAGGCCCGCCACCCGGGCGCGATCCTCGGAGGGCAAGAGGTCCAGGGTACCCAGGAGCGAGGCGAAGATGCCCCCCCGTTCGATATCGCCCACCAGCAGCACCGCCGCGTCCGCCCAACGGGCCGTGCGCATGTTGGCCACGTCCCGATCCATGAGGTTCACCTCGGCGGGGCTGCCGGCCCCCTCAATGACCAACAGCTCATGCTCCCGCCCGAGACGCGCCAGGCTCTCGGCCACGATGCGCCCCGCCCGGGGCAAAAACTCCCGCTGGTAGGCGGCGGCATCGTAATCGGCATGGTGGCGACCCCAGACGATCAGCTCCGCCACGCGATCCCCCTTGGGCTTGAGCAAAAGCGGGTTCATGTCCGCCGTGGGCACCACCCCCGCCGCCCGCGCCTGCAGGCACTGGGCCCGGGCGATCTCCTCCCCCGCCGGGGTTACGCAGGAGTTTAGGGCCATGTTCTGGGCCTTGAAGGGAGCCACGTCCACCCCCCGGCGGGCGAAGCTGCGGCAAAGGGCCGCGCACAGCAGGGATTTGCCCACATGGGACGCGGTGCCCTGCACCATCAGCGCCCTCAACTCCGCGCCTCCTTCAGGATCAGCGGCAGCCCCGCCACCACCAGCACCACCCGATCCGCCGCCGCGGCCAGAACCTGATTGACTTCGCCCAGAAGGTCCCGGAACACCCGGCCGGCCGGGTGTTCCGGCACCACGCCCCAGCCCACCTCGTCGCTGACCAAGAGCACCTGGGCGCGGCACCGAGCCGCCGCCGCCGCCAGGCCTTCGGCCTCCCGGCGCACCGCGCTCCCGTCCAGGCGGGGCACCCAGGTGGTCAGGGAGTCCACCAACAGTGTTCCCGCCCGCTGCCCCTCGCGGCGCAAAAGCTGCGCCAAGCACCGGGGCTCCTCCACCGTCTCCCAGTCCGCCGGCCGGCGCGCCCGGTGCCGGGCGATACGCCCGGCCATCTCCGAATCGTCGGCGGTGCCCGTGGCCACATAGAGCACCGGAGGCAGGGCCATCCCCTCGGCATAGGCGCTCTTGCCGCTGCCGGAGCCCCCTAAGATCAAAGTCAGCATGTGCGAAAAGCCCTCCGCCAGTCCGGTCGGAGGGCATCGGACCCCCTTTCCGTCGAAGGTAGGCCGCAACTGCCGCCGGGCCGGTATCCTGGCTCCGGATCAGTGCTCCCCGCGCCTTCCCCCTGGTGGCCTAAAGCGGGTCGCTCCCCGGTTACAGTGGCGGGACCGCGAAGGATTTGCACCTTCTTCCCCGACACCCGGCGGCATCATTCGGTTGAGGACAGTATAGCACGGGCAGGGACCGGGGGCAATGCCGCGCCCGTCCTTGCCCAGCCTGCCTGCCTGTGGTACAATTTGCATGATGGAGGAGAGGTGAGCGGCATGGCGGATGAACTCGCCGCAGCGGGCGGCCCGGAGGGACCCACCGGTCCGGAGGAGCGAGTGAGCCCCACCTGGCTGATCCTGCAGCGCCTGGAGGACCTGCGGCGGGGTCAGGAGGATCTGGGCTCGTTGATGCAGCGATTCTGGGACGAGCTGCGGGACCTGCGCGGGGAGATCAACGCCGTCCGAGGAGAGATCAACGCCGTCCGGGGGGAGATCAACGCCGTCCGGGGGGAGATCAGCGCCGTCCGAGGAGAGATGAATGCCCTGCGGAATTGGTCCTTGGGGCTCTTGCTGCTGGCCGTTCTGGGCCTGTTGGCCAAGCTTTTGATTCCGGGAGCCTGACCTCTCCCAAGGCCAAGGAAGCGAGCTTGAGTCTCGCTTCCTTGTTTGTCATCCCCCGGCGAAGGTCTCCGGCCTCAGGAGCCGGTGCGCTCCAGCAGGTCCGCCCAGTTGCGGTCCACCTCCGTCTGCAGCGACTCGAGCAACTCCCGGTTCTCCGGGCGGAACAGGTGGCGGAAGCGCCCCTGGGGTTTCAGGTAGTCGACCAGGGGCCGTTTCTGCTTGGGTCGGCGGTTCAGCTTCCACTTGCCGTCCTCCACCTCGAACAGCGGCCAGTAGCAGGTCTCCGTGGCCAGACGGGCCATCTCCACCGTCAGGTCCACCTCGTGCCGCCAGCCCCGCGGGCAGGGGGCGAACACGTTCAGGAAGGCCGGCCCCTCCACCGCGAAGGCCTTCTGCGCCTTGGTGAATAGATCGTTCCAGTCGTGGATCGACGCCTGCGCCACGTAGGGGATCCCGTGGGCGATCATCACCGCCGTCATGTCCTTGCGCCTTCCCTGCCGCCCCGGGATCACCGTGCCCACCGGCGTGGTGGTGGTCTCCGCCCCCGTGGGCGTGGCGCTGGAGCGCTGGATCCCCGTGTTCATGTACCCCTCGTTGTCGTAGCAGACATAGACCAGGTCGTGCCCCCGCTCCATGGTTCCCGACAGGGACTGCAGCCCGATGTCGTAGGTGCCTCCGTCCCCTCCGAAGGCTACGAATTGCATCTTCTCCGTGACCTTCCCCCGCCGGCGCAACGCTTGGTAGGCCGCCTCCACCCCGCTCAAGGTGGCCGCCGCGTTCTCGAAGGCGCTGTGGATGTAGGAGCAGCGCCAGGAGCTGTACGGGTAGACGGTGGTGGCCACCTCCAGGCACCCCGTGGGCAAGGCCGCCACCACCGGGGAGTCCGCCGCCCGCAGCACCAACCGCGCCGCCACCGAGGCGCCGCAGCCCGAGCACAGCCGGTGGCCTCCCACCAGGGTCTCGGGGATCCGGGTCAGGTCCTTCAATCTGGCCATGTCAATCCCTCACTCCCGGATGCCCAGATAGGACACGGGCTTTTGCTCCCGCCCCTCCAGCATCCCCATTAGGTCGTGGTACACCGAGCGGATCTGACCCAGGGTGACCTCCCGGCCCCCCAGGCCGTACACGTAGTTGACCACCCGCGGCGCACGCTCCAGCCCGAACAACGCCCCGCGCACCTCGGAGTACAGCGGCCCGCCCTGCCCCGCCAGGCCGTCGGAGCGGTCCAGCACCGCCAGGGCCCGCACGCCCCCCAGGGCGCGGCGCAGCTCCTCCTCGGGGAAGGGGCGGAACATCCGCAACTTCAGCGCCCCCGCCGCCACCCCCTGCTCCCGCAGCTCGTCCACCACATCCTTGGCCGTGCCGGCCGTGGAGTTCAGCACCACCACCGCCACCGCCGCGTCCTCCATCCTATACCCCTCGAAGAAGTCGTAGCGCCGCCCGGTCAGCCGTCCGTACTCCTCGGCCACCCGCCGGATCACCTCGGGCGAGCGGCGCATCGCCTCCGCCTGCTGGCGGCGCAGCTCGAAATAGTAGTCGGGGGAGGCGAAGGCCCCCACCGTCACCGGGTGCTCCACGGACAACATGCTGTGCTCCGAATGGTACTCCCCCACGAACCGGCGCACCTGGGCGTCCTCCAGCACCTCCAGGTTCTCCAGGGCGTGGCTGATCTGAAACCCGTCCTGCATCACCATCACCGGCAGGCGCACCGCCGGGTCCTCCGCGATGC
>JAJZIM010000098.1 GCA_021810565.1 Bacillota bacterium | reverse complement strand
GCGCTAAGGCCCATGCCCCTGGCCTTGCCGGCCTGAGGCATGGGGCCACGGGGCCAGGAGAGCCTGGGAAAGGCGTGGTGGGGTCCTCAGGCAGAACCCCACGGCTTCAGCCGTGGGAGAGCGTCAGCAGGACAAGGGAGTCTTGCTGATGCGCGCGTCCGGGGCGGTGCGCCTCATCGAGGCTGGCCGGCGGGCGGTGAGCGAGTTGGAGCGGGAGGTGGCCGCCGACTGGGAGCTGTCGCGCCAGCAGGCGGCCTATGTGGCGCGCTTCAACCAGGCGATGCAGTTGGACGCGCTGTTCCAATCCTTCTTTCGCCGCTACGCCGAGTTCCCCCGGGATTTCTTGGACTGGGCCGGAGTGGGGCGGGGAGCGGCGGTGCTGGAGGCAGGCTGCGGCGGTGGGCGGCTGACCTTCGAAGGCGGCTTGGCCGACCAGGTGGGCCCGCAGGGGCTGGTGCTGGCCGCCGATCCCTCGGTGGCCATGTTGCGCCAGGCCTGGCGCAAGCGCGAGGAGCGCCGTATTTCCCACGTCCACTTCCTCAAGGCGCCGGCGGAGCGGCTGCCGATTCGGGATGCCCAGGTGGACTGGGCGGTGGGGATGAACTTCTTCCACTACACCCACCGGGAGCGGGCGTTGCGGGAACTGCTGCGGGTGACCCGCCCCGGGGGGCAGGTGGCCTTGGTGGTGGGGGTGGGGGTGGAATATCCGGCGGCGGGGGCGCGGGCCATGGCCCTTTTGCGCGAGGCCTTGGCGCGGCGGGGGCTGGGGCCGCCGCAGGACTACCTGGATCCACCGGGGGCGACGGTGCGGCTTTTCCGCCGTCTGGGGCCGAAGGAGGTGGCGGCGGTGGAAGCCTCGGAGGAGGGAGTGTTCACCGACTTCGAGATGGCCTTTCGCTACCTGACCCAGGTCTCCTACCTCGACTCCCAGCTGGAGGCCCTGGGCGAGGGGGAGACGCTGGCCAAGTTGCGCTTGGCGCTGCTGGTCGCCCTGGAGGAGGGCTTCAAGGAGGCCACCCCCGCCCAGCGGGTGGCGGTGGGCCGGTACGAGTTCGTGCGCGGGCGGGTGCCGGGAGGCCCGGAGGAACCGGAAGGAGGGGGAGAGGATGAAGGCCTTTAGGAACTGGCTGCTTTTGCTCCTGGCGGCCGGCTATTTCGTCAACTTCCTGGACCGGGGCGGCATCGCCGTGGCGGCGCCGTTTCTGGCCCGGGACCTGCATCTGGACAAAGTGCAGTTGGGTCTCACCATGAGCGCCTTTTTTGCCGGTTTCGTGCTGCTGCAGATTCCGGCGGGGATCCTGGCCGACCGCCTGGGCTGCCGGCGGCTGTTGATCGGGGGCATGGCCTGGTGGTCGGCCTTCGTGGCCCTGACGGCGGCGGCCGGGAGCTTTCTGGGGCTCACCGTTATCCGCTTTCTATTCGGCGCGGGGGAGGGCCTGTATCCGCCGTCCTCCCTGAAGGCGGTGTCGGGGTGCTTCCCGGCACGCCGCCGGGCCTGGGCCAACGGGGTGCTGCTCACGGGGAACTACCTGGCCCTGGCCGTGGCGCCCTTCGTGGGGGCACTGTTGATCGGTTCCGTGGGCTGGCGGGCCATGTACCTGGCCTTCGCCCTGCCGGGGGCGGTGGTGGCGTTCCTGCTGTATCGGCTGTACCGGGTGCCCGCGCCGCCGCGGACGGCTGCGCGCCGGGGAGACTGGCGCCGCCTTGCGGGGGTGGCTCCCCTGTGGTTTCTCACTGGCTCCTGGTTCTGGCACTTCGTCGCCTATTGGGGCCTTTTAACCTGGCTGCCCACCTACCTGTACCTGGACCGGCACGTGTCCATCCTGAAGATGGGCTGGGGGGCGGCGGTGCCGTATCTGGGCGGCATCCCGGGGATGCTCCTGGGCGGCTGGCTGGCGGACCGGCTGGGACCGGGGCGGCGGCGATACACCGTGGTAGCCGCCTCCCTGGCTGGGGCGGCCCTCCTGGCGGCGGTGTACTACACGCCGGGATACCTGGCGGCGGTGGGGCTCCTGCTCCTGGCGGTATTCTGCTTCTCCCTGACCCCCAGCGCGGTGTACGCCGTGCCGGTGGACATCCTGCCGCCCCGCTACGCGGGCACCGGTCTGGGTCTGGTGAACTCTCTGGGGATGGTCTCGGGGGTGGTGGCGCCCACGGCGGTGGGGCTCTTGGTCCACGCCACCGGCGGGTACGCCGCGGCCTTCTGGTTCTTGAGCCTGGCCATGGTGTTGGCTGCGGCCTTCATGGCGCTGGTCCGGGAGGCGCCGGTGCGCTCCCTGAGCGTGTGGGAGGCCTTCGGCGGACCGGTGGGCTGGCCGCGCTGGCGGGGGGCGTGCCTGGGCAGCCTGGGCGGCGGGCCGTCCCTGCCGGCCCGGGGAGATCGGGAGGGATATGCCGCCGCGGGAGCGGGATGGCCCCGCTGGCAGCCGCAAAGCTAGCGCCCTTTCCTTTTCCCTCCCCCCGTGATATATTGTTCGCAAACCAAGTCCGCCGGCGGCCGGGAAGAAGGTGCGAATCCTTCGCGGTCCCGCCACTGTAACCGGGGAGCGACCCGCCGTGAGCCACCCGCCAGGGGAAGGCGCGGGGAGCGTCGATCCGGAGCCAGGAGACCGGCCCGGCGGAAAGGGAGCGTCGCCTTCGGCGAAGAGGGGGCTTCCGGTTCGCCCTTGCCTCTCCCGAGGGAAGGTTTTTTTCGTTGGGGGGGGGGCGATGGCGGTCTGCACACGGCTGACGCAGCGCTTCTGGCTGGCCTTCGGGCTTTTGACCCGGCTGCCCCTGCCCAGGGTGGCGGCGGCGGATCCCGCCGGCTCGGCGGCGTTTTTTCCCTGGGTGGGCCTGGTGGTGGGGGCCTTGGGGGCGGCGGCCTGGTACCTGCTCTACCGCCCCTTGGGTGCGTGGTTGGCCGGGGCGGCGGTGCTGGTCGTCGGGGTGCTGGTGACGGGCGGTCTGCACCAGGACGGTTTCCTGGACACTGCGGACGGGCTGGCCTCGGGGCGGCCGGCGGCGGCGGCCCTGCGGATCATGCGGGACAGCCGGGCGGGCGGGCTCGGCGTGGTGTACCTGGGTCTCCTACTATTGCTCAAGTTCTCCCTCTTGTCCGGCACAGCCTTTCCGGACGGCTGGCGGGACTTGGTGCTCTTCCCGGCGGCGGGGCGCGCGGCCATGGCGCTGGCCGCCTGGCGCGCGGTGTATCCCCGGGAGCAGGGCCTGGGGGGGACGGTGGTGGGGCGGGTGCGCCCGGGGGAATTGGCGGCGGCCGTGAGCTTCCTGGCGGCGGCGGCCTGGCTTCTGGCAGGGTGGCGCGGCGAGGTGGCCGCCTTGGCGGCGCTGGCCGTGGCGGGGGCGGGGCGCTGGTGGCTCACCCGGCGTCTGGGCGGGCTGACGGGGGACACCCTGGGGGCGGTGAACGAGGTGGCGGAGGTGGCGGCGCTGATGGCGCTGGTGTGGCGGGGTGGCGCCCCGTGAGGCGGGGCGTGGCGGCGGCTCCCGGCACCTGCGGCGAGCTGGTGCAGGGGTGGCTGGGCGAGCAGCCCTTTCTGATCACCTTTCCCGTGGACCGCTTCGCCCGCGCGGTGGTGGAGTTGGAGGCGGGCCCGGGGGAGCTGGCGGGGCCTCCCAAAGCCCGCCGGGCCGTGGCTCGGGTGCTGGAGCTGTTGCAGGAGGGCCCCTGCCGGGGCCGCATCCGGATCCGCAGCGGGCTGCCGCCGGGCAAGGGCATGGCCTCCAGCACCGCCGATGTGGTCGCCGCAGCCCAGGCGGCGGCCCGGGCCCTGGGGCGGGAGCTGCCGCCTGGGCTGCTGGCGCGGATAGCTTTGGAGGTGGAGCCGTCCGACGGGCTGATGCTGCCGGGGATCGCCCTGTTCGACCACCGGGGCGGACGGGTGATGCGGGTCCTGGCGGAGGCGCCCCCCTGGCAGGTGCTGCTGCTGGACCGGGGCGGCACGGTGGACACGGAGCGGTTCAACGCCAGCCCGGAACTGCCCCGTCGGGAGGCGCGGCGGGAGGGGGCGGTGCGGGAGGCCCTGGCCCTGGTGGAGCGCGGCTTGGCCAGCGGGCGAGGCGATTTGGTGGGGCGCGGGGCCACCATCAGCGCCCAGGCTCAGGAGGAGGTCCTGGGGGGTGGTGAACTGGGTCCGGTTCTGGAGTGGGCCCGGGAGGCGGGGGCATGGGGAGTCAGCGCCGCCCACAGCGGCACGGTGCTGGGGGTAATTTTCCCCCCCGGGCGGCGGGTGAAGCTGGCGCCGCCGCTTGCCTGTCTGGGTTGGGCGCGCTGCGTGGGCGGCGGCGTGCGCTGATGGAGGAGCACGGTGGCAACCCCCTGGCCGCGGCCCGGCGCCTGGGACGGCCTCCCGAGGAGTTCCTGGATTTCTCCGCCAGCATCAATCCCCTGGGTCTGCCGAGGGCGGCCCGGGAGGCCCTCCGGGGGTCCCGGGCGGCGGCCGAGCGGTATCCCGATCCGCAGTACCGGGAGCTGACCGCGGCCTTGGCCGCCTACCTGGGGGTGGACCCGGAGTGCCTGGTGGTGGCCAACGGGGCCAGCGGCGCCCTCTGGAACCTTCTCCTGGCCCGGCGGCCCGAGGCGGTGCGGATATTTCGCCCGGCCTTCAGCGAGTATGCCCGGGGGGCGCGCGCGGCGGGGGCAAAGATCCGGGAGGCGGATCTGGGGGACTCCTTCACCCCGCCTGCTACGGGACAGCCGGGAGAACTGGTGTTTTGGAACAACCCGCACAACCCCAGCGGCGCGGTGGTAGAAGCGGCCAGGCTCGAGCCTTGGGCCGAGGCGGTGCTGGCCCGGGGGGCCATCCCGGTGCTGGACGAGGCCTTTGTCGACTTCCTCCCGGATCCCCGGCGGTGGAGCCTGCGCTGCTGGGTGGCCCGGCATCCCGGGCCGGTGATCCTAGGCTCCCTGACCAAGTATTTTGCCCTGGCCGGGCTGCGGCTGGGCTATCTGCTGGCCGCACCCGAGGTGGCGGGTGCGCTGCGGGAGGCTGCCGAGCCGTGGCGGGTGAACGCCGCCGCCGCGGCGGCGGGCGCGGCGGCCCTGGGGGACGCCGCCTTTGTGGCCGCCAGCCGGCGGCTGCTGCCCCGGTGGCGCGAGGAGTTGCGCGCGAAACTGCAGGCCCTGCCGGGGGTCGAGGTGTACCCGTCCCAGGTGAACTTCCTGCTTTTGAGGCTGCCCCGGCCCGGCATATCGGAGGCCCTGGCCCGCCGGGGGATCCTGGTGCGGGACTGCGCCAACTTCCCGCCGCTTTCCCCGGGGCATGTGCGGGTGGCGGTGCGCCGGCCGGGAGAGAACCGGCGCCTGGTCCGCGCCTTGGGGGAGGTCTTGCGATGAGGGATCAGCCGACGGCCTGGCTGCCGGTCGGGGAGTTACGGATGCCGGCGCGCAAGAGGCGCCACAGCAGGAGCAAGAGCAGCAAGTTGCGGGCGGTGGGCAACAGCGCGAGCTGCGCGAGATACAGGTGGCGGGAGGCGTAAAGGGAGATCCAGAGGGGATAGAAGGCGGCGGAGAGGAGCCCCACCGCGATCCACAGCAGGGTCGCGGCGCCGTCCAGGGCGGCGAAGGGGAACAGCCACAGCAGGTACTGGACGCTGAACACCTTGAAGGCCAGGACCAGGCCGGCCAGCCCTCCCAGCCAGGCCCGGGGGACCTCGATGCGTCCTTGGCGGCGCAGCTGCCAGAAGCGGGCGTAAAGGGCTACCCCCACCAGGAGGGCGAAAAGCAGGGCGATCGGCGCCGCGGGGCCGGTCACGTTCCAGGAGCCATCCCAGAAGCCGGCGCGCAGCGGTACGCCCCAGGCATGGGCCAATAGCTGCCCCGAGGCGGCCAGGGATTCGGCTTCGGGGGAGCGCCCCAGGGCGAAGGCGTACACGGAGATCTCCCGGGGGCTCCAAAGGAGGGGAAGGGCGAGCAGCCCCGCCGCTGCGGCCAGACCGCCCAGGAGCCCGGAGGGCTTGAGCCGCCCGGCGGCCAGCCGCTCCTCCAGGGCCACGAAGGGAAACAGGGCCAGCGGATACAGCTTGAGGGCCGTCCCGATGGCCAGCCACAGGTAGGCGGCGGTGAAGCGGCGTCGGCCGGTGGCGCGCCACGCCAGCACGGTGCAGAGCACCGGCCAAAGATCGTAGCGATCCAGGGCGATGATGCCCGTGCCGACCAGGACGTAGAGGGAGAAGCGGCTGCGGGAGGACGGCGGCAGGAGGATCGCCACGGCGGCGGCCAGGGCGGCCATCTGCACCACGAAGGCCGTTCGGTAGGGTAGATGAAGGAGGGCGGGGAACAGCATGGGGAGGAGAGACCAGGCGGGGTATTGCGGCGGCAGGGCGCCCCGGGTCAAAAAGGCCTGGGCGTAACGGTGATACAACTCCACGGAGTGGGAGGAGCGGGAGAGGGCCACGGCCAGCATGATGGCAACAGCGGTCGCGGGAATATATAGCCTTCGGATGGTCGCAACGCCTCCCTGGCCGGAAGCCGGTTCCGCCCTCGGGCATGGGTTCCCGGAAGGTAGAGCCGCGCTCCCCGGTTGCCTGATTTCCGCCGCCCAGGAAAGCCGCAGGTTCCTACGGGGAGGCCCGCCTTCCTCACCGTCAAGGCAGGCGCTCGGCGGCGAACCTGCCGCTCAGCGGGCGGGCCTCCTACAACACCTGGCCGCCAGCCGACGCGCCCGACCCGGCGACGGGCCCGGGCGCGGTGCGAACCGGCGGCGTTTCATGATGGGCCCTACCCGCGCAAACTATAGCGTTCTCCTTGTCATTGGTCAAGATGGCGATTGCCGGCGCGCACCCGCCCCTCGCCCGGCCGGCGGCGGAGCGGTTGGGCTGGCGACGGGCATACCGCGCGTCCTGGGGCGTATGCTTTCCCCGGGGGGATGTCCGTTGCTGAAAGAGGGGCGGCCCGGGGGCGGCTGCCGATGTCCCGCGGCGCTGCTCGCGGCGGCCGTGGTCGCGGGCTTTAGTGGCGGCCCGGCCTTCTGGCGGCACGCGGGCGCGCCTGAACTGGTGCGCCAGGCCCGAGGATATCTGAGGGGGCTCACGCGGTCGGGGACGGTGAGCGGCAGGGTAACGGTTCTCTTGGTCAGCCGTCCAGGAGATCCCGGGGCGCGCCTGCTGGTGGACGGCAGGAGCGTGGGCGCGTTTCGCACGCCCACGGTGACCGCTCGGGTGCGGCCGGGGAACACGCTGCGGGTGGTGGCGGGGGGACCCGGGGCGGACGTCTTCCGGGTGGTGCGGGTGTCGCCGGGGCTTTCCGCGAGTCTTCTAGGGCGGCAGGTCACGGTGAGCGGCGGCGGGGTGTTGGGGCGGGTGGGCAGCGGACGCTAGGCCGGCGGGGGTCCGGGGTGGCCGTCGCGGCAAGGTCTTGCAGGAAAAAGCCTTCCTGGCGTGGAATCACGGCAGCGGTCCGGTGATGACCGCTTACGGACGGGGGGGTTGCGGTCTGACGCAGCCTGCGGCGCCGCCGCGGACGCGGGGTGGGACCGGGATGGTCGTCGGCGCGGCCTTGCTGTTGGCCACCGCCTTCTTTGCCGTGGCCTGGATCGAGTATCGCCGGATCTACCAGGGCCAGGAGGTGATCGGCGTTTTCCTGGCCTGGCTCTATCACGTGGGCGTGCTGGGACAGGCGGATCCCCGCGGCGCGGTGGCTTGGCCCATGTTGGCCGACAACCTGGGCCTGGACTGGTACCCTCTGGCGCTGGTCTACCGGATTTACCCCCACGCGGTGACGCTGTTCTTGGTGCAGGCAGCGGGCCTGGCCGCAGTGCCCCTCTTGGTCTATTTGATCTGGCGGCGGGAGCGGGGAGCCGACCGGCGCATCCTCTGGCTGCTGCCGCTGGTGGCGGTGTCGCCAGCCCTGTGGGCGGCGAATCTTTTCCCGGGGCACCCGGACTTTCTGATCCCGGTGGGGATCCTTTGGGCCCACTACCGCTACCTGGGGCGCCGGCGGCTGGACGGCGTGGCGGCATTGCTCTTGACCTTGGCTTTGGGGGCCAAGGAGGCAGCGGCCCTGCCGGTGGCGGCTTACGGCAGCTACCTGTGGTTGAAGCATCGCGACCGGGTGGGGCTGGGGGTCGTGGCTTTGGGCGTGGCGTGGCTGGCGGGGGCGGCCCTGGTGCTGGCGGCGTGGCACGTAGGCCGGATCGACCATTTCACCCGGATGTACGAGGCGCTCCTGGGCGGGCGCCACAGCCTCGCCGCCGGGGCATCGTTCGTCCTGACGCACCCGTGGGTGCCCATCGCGCTGCTGGTTTCCGGATCACGCCTGGCGGCGCTGGCCGCCTACTTGGTTCCCCTGGCCGGGCTGCCCCTGGCCGGGCGGGCGGCCCTGCCGGGAGCGGCCGGCCTGATCGTCTTCAACCTATTGTCCAGCCGGCTGCCGCAGGTTTTCGGCATTTGGGAATACGGACTTTGGCCGCTGCCCCTGTTGCTGCTGGGGGCCATGGACGGCCTGGCCCGCGTGCGCTGGCGCCGGGGGTGGCGATGGGGCATGGCCGTGGGCGGTGCCGGTGCGACGGCCTGGCTGGCGCTTTCCCTGCAGGTGTTCCTGGCGCCCCATGCCGGCGCGGCGGCCCAGTGGCGGTTGCTGCAAGAATTGCGGGCGAGGCCCCGGGTGAGCGTGGCGGCGGAATCCGCCCTGACGCCCTACCTGGCGAGCCGGTCGCAGCTCACCCAGTTGCCGGCTTTGGCGGGCTCGCAGGCTATGATCACCGCGGTGCAGCGGTCGGGGGCCCGCTGGGTGCTGCTGGGGAGCCCGTCCGGGGCGGTAACGGCTGCGTTGCGGCGGGCGGGTTACGTGCCGGTGCGGCAGGCGGCTGGGCTATGGGCTTACCGGCGGGAGGGCGTAGCGCATGCTCGGCGCGGGTGAAGGGAGCCGGAGTGCTCCGGTGAGCGGTCGGTGGCGCCCCCGGCGCGGTCGCCTGGCGGGCATGGGTTGGCGATGCCTGAGCCTTCCGGCGCTGCTCATATTGGTGGTGGCGGCGGGACGGATGGCTGCGGACGCCCACCGGATGTTCCACGGAGACGCCCTGTGGCACCTGATGAACGGGTTGTGGATCCTGCACCACGGCCGGATACCGGTGCATGACCATTTCAGCTGGAGCATGACCGGACGTCCTTGGCAGGACAGCGAGTGGGGCTACGACCTGGTGCTGTCGCTGTCCTACCTGGCGGGCGGATATTGGGGCATGCTTCTGCTCACCGGCGCCCTCTTCGCCGCCGCCTTGGCGGTCGTTTGGCGCGGCGCGGTGCTGGTCGGGGCCAAAGCCGTTCCTGCGGCGGTGTGGGTGGCGGTGGCGGGGGGCCTCCTATCGGCGTATTGGAAGCTGCGCCCTCAGGATATGGCGTACCTGGCGTTCGCGGTCATGCTGCTGGTCCTGGAGAGGTACCGGCGGGACCAGGGATCTAGCGGTATCCTATGGCTGGGTGTGCGACATGAATGTTGAGAAGGCTTGACATGCTCCGTCCTTTGGGGTAATCTGAGCGTATGTATACGCTCAGAAAGGAGGGGCATCGTGGGCGACCTGGAACAGCTTGAGACGGAGCGTGGT
>JAJZIM010000021.1 GCA_021810565.1 Bacillota bacterium | reverse complement strand
TGGGGCTGGTGTTGGCGTTGTGTGAATGGTGCAGGGGCATGCCCCCAGAGGCACAACGCGACTCCCTGCGGGTTGCCGATCCGAACTGGCGCACCGGAGGATCGGCCCGGAAACGGTCCCCGCGCAGAGGCGGCACGAACAACTGGCGGCCCGCTTTCAGGCCTTGCCGGCCTGAGGCATGGCAGCTGTTGACACCACTGAAAGGCTGGTCCCAGTAGGCCACGGGTTGGTCGGCCGGGTAGACCGCGACGCACCGGGGTCCGGTGGTGAGCCATTGAGCGCCCACGTAGCCGCCCGCCGGGGCCGGGCGGATGCTGCCGCGCGGATGGTCACCCAGCGGCCCGCCAGCGCTGGTCCCGAAGCTTGGGCCAGGATGGTGCGCCGCACGGGAGCAGTTGAAATCTCGCGGAGCCGGAAGCGGTAGCGCCAGCCGCCGCCCTGCCCGACCCCCTGCCGCGCCCCCGGCGCCAGGGAAGGATATTGGGCCGCCGCGAGGGATACGGGGGACAGTTGCACTGTCTCTTGCTCGGTCGGCCGCCCCGGGCGCCGGTCCACCAGGACGAAGGAGAAGCTGCCGCCTTGGATCTGGCGCAGCGCCACCATGCCGCGGGCCATGGCCAGGACGGCGCGCCGGCCGCCCTCCCCCGCGGGCGCGGGATACGCCACTTGATAGAGGTATGCGCCCTGCCGCCAGGTCAGGCGCGTCAGGCTGCCGCCGTTGCCGCCCCAGTCGTTGTAGAAGCTCAGATAGCCGGTACGAGCCGCGCCCAGGGGCACGGCCAGTCCCGGCAGCCGACGCAGGTCCAAGCCGGCCGGCAAACCCAAGTAGCGGGTGGCGGCCCCCGGGGTCAGGTCCGCCCCGGCCACCCTCAACTCGGTGCGGGCGGGCACGAAGCCGCGGTAAACGGCAGGATCGTGCCAAGGCGGCACTCGTGTCTGTCCGAAGGGGAAAGCCACTCGGTAGCCGTGGCGGCCCACCGCGGTGTCCACCGCCGCAAAGCCGTGGCGCAGCGCGGCAGTATAGAAGGGAGTGGTCGGCACCTGCCGGGGCAAGCGCACCGGGATCCCCGAGCGGGCCAAAAGCTCCGGCTCCGCCAGCAGGAAGGCCGGGGCTGGAGCGCCCACCGGGCCCGGCGCGGCGGGAACCCTGGCGCGGCCTGCGGCCAAGCCCAAGAGCAAGGCGGCGATCAGCAGCAGCCTGGCCGCCCTCCCAAGGCGCGCGGTTCTCGGCAACCGGCATCCTCTCCCTTCCAGGGTTTCCCGACCGCTAGGGGACCCAGGTGAAGCTGCGCCCTGCGTCCCGGGTCACGAAAAGCCTGCCGCCGAGCGTGACGCCCCATCCCTCGGAAGCGCTGACCAAGTCCACCCGTAGGGATACACCCCCGGCAGCCGATAGGCGGTCCATGAGCGGCCGGCGTCGGCGGTGGCCGGGACGAGCCGCCGGGTGACCACCCAGCCCACGTCTGCGTTCAAACCGGTCGACCCCGGTCGGTTGCTCCACCGCCAAGCCCTTCCCCGCCACGGCGCGGGTCACCCAACCGCCGAAAGCCCCCGCCCGGAAAGACCCGAGCCCCTCGGGAGCGCGCAGCGGCCAGGCGACCCGCCCCGCGGTCAGGACCGTCACCCCGATCCTTCGCCATCGCCAGCTCGCCGCGGCCGCGCTACCCCGCCAGGCGGAAGGTGGCCCGCACCATGGCCGTCAGCTCCTTGGGGATGGTGCTGGTGTCGTAGGAACCCATGTTGGATACCTGGGTGGAGTTGACCGGGGTCAACTGCAGCGGCTCCGTGGTCACCGACACCAACGGCCCCAGCCGGGTACCCGTGGCGGCGACGATCCTTTGGGCCTGGTGCTGGGCGTCGGTCACCGCCGCCGCGATGAGCCGATTGCGCAAGGTCGGCAGCTTGGTGTAGTAGTACTTGAGGCTTTGGGTGGTGAAGACCACCCCCTGGTTGATCAGGGTGGTCGTCTTTTGCGCCAGGGCGGTGATCCGATGCACGTGGGACGACTGCACTACCACCGTCTGGCTGAGGGTGTAGGCCGTGAGCGCGGATTTGGTGCACGCCTGGGGATTGAATTTGCAGTTCATGAAGGAGCGGGTCATGCTGATCGGCGACAGGGTAACCTGCGAGGCGGCCACCCCGTTTTGCTTCAGAAAGGCCATCACCAGGCTTTGATCCCGGTTCAACTGCGCGTACCCGGTTTTGAGGGTGGATCGGTCAGTATGCACCGAGAAGTCCCCGGTCCATTTCACCTCGTCGGAGGTGATCTGCTCCTGGGCCGTGCCATTAACCGACAAGAGCGACGTGTTGAAGGTTTTCACATAGGTCACCATCCGGCTCACGATCACCGTACCCACTATCAGGCTCACGCCAAGGATCACGGCCGCCGCCACCAAAGCCCAATCACGCCCCATCCGTTCCAGGAAATTCACGCTGCCCCTCCTCTTCATGCTCCTCTAAACCGTTAGACGCCCCTCAGATCCGTTTGGTTCGCCGCTGCGGCCTGGGCCGCAGCGCCACCAGACCCCGCCAGCTCACCTGGCCGTAGTAGCCCACCGGCCAATTGCGCAGCATGCCCCGCTCCGTGAGGCCCAGCTGCGGCGGGATCCGCCGCAGGCCCAGGGACTGGGCCAGGGGCACTGCCCGACCGGTCTTCGCCCTTACCAGGAGCAATCGTGCCCCGCCCAAGGAACTGGCCCCCGCGCCGTAGCCCCCGAAGCGGCCCTTCCGGCGCTCCACCACCAGCAGGTGTCTTCCGCCGGAGGTCAAGCGCACCCATTGAAAGCTGCCGTCCCGCGGGGTCAGCAGCTGCCGGCGCCCCTTGCCGTCGGCCCCCACCAAGGCCACCGACCAGCGAAACTGGCTCGTGGCCGTCACTAGGCGCGGGTAGTCGTAGGGGCCGGAGGGCATGCTCAGGCAGGCCAGGCGCCGACCGCGGGCGAAGGGGGACCAGGCGGGGTACAGGGCCGAGGTGCCCGACCCGCCGGCCACCACCCGCGACTCGACGCCATGGTGGGAGAGGACCCAGAGCCGCTTGTCCAAGGGGGCGTCCCGCCCGCCGCCCGGCCACCACCCGGCCAGGACCAGGTTCCCCTTGGCCTGGGGCAGCAGCACCCGGGAAAGCCCCGTGCTCAGGGACAAGAGCGCCAGGGCGTAGCCGGGGGGCACGGTCTTGCGCCCCCAGGGCTCCACCAAGGCCAGCTCGCGCCCGTCCGGCGCCCAAAAAAGCTGCTCTCGGCCGGCATAGGAGGCGGTCACGCCCACGCCGGCCAAGAATACCCGCCGCGCGCCGCCGGCCAGGGTGTACACGGCCACGCCTCCCCCATGGGGCACGAAGGCCAATCTTCCGCCGCGGGGCGACCAGACGGCCGACCGGGCCGTGGCGCTCACCCGATGTACCTGCCATGCGCCGCCCGAGGGCCTGGCCACGGACAATCCACCTCCCGGAGCCGCCAAGGCCAAGGCGTCGGCGTTGCTCCAGGCGAACCAGTCCGCCGCCCCCACTTTGGACGAGCCGCCGGAGGGATAGTTCACCACCAGGAGCTTCCCGCGGCGCAGCACGGCCAGCCGGGTGCCGCCGGGAGCCCAGGCGAAATAGCGAACTTTGCCGTGGACCAGCCGCCGCGGCGCACCCCCGGCCAGGTTGCGTATATACAATGAGCTGTCCGCCACATAGGCCACCTCCCCGTGGGCGAGCATCGGACGGGGCGCACGCTGCTGCGCCAGGATCAAATACAGCGCCGCCCCCGCCAGCACCAAGGCCGCCGCCGCGATGCCGACCACCCTCCCCGGGGACGCGCCGGGCGGGCCAAGCCTCATCCGCATCCGAATCCTCCCTTTCCCCTTGCCTCAACCCGGGCGCTGCTCCGGCCCGCCCTGCCCGCGCGGACTCCTGCGGGAGGAGGCCGCAGGAACTCCCGCACCCCCGGGAAATCCCGGCTCAAAAGGAGCAAGGTCAGGGCCACGATGTAGCTCCGATGCCGCTGCAGGCTCCTGGGGCTCAGGTCCACCCTCCGGCACAGCTGCGCCAAGGGCAGCTTCCGGGTGCGGCCGAGGGCTGCGGCCAAGGCCGGGTCCTCGGCCAAGACCCTGGCCGCCCACAGAGCGCCCTCCCGGGCATCCCGGTGGCGAGGGGAGCGGGCCGCCAGTTCCCGGAAGGTGATGCCGTACTCGCGCAACAGGGTGTCGCAGCGGCGAATCTCCTCCCGGATCGCCGCGGCCTCTTGGACCGAGCGGTGCGCCTCCAAGGAGCGGCGCAGCAGGACGTCGTGCAGGTGCCGGTCCTCCGCTAAGCGGCTCCAGCTCACCTCGCGCCCCTCGCTCCGCCGCCGCCGTTGCCCATCGATCAGCCGCCGGCGAATCACCTGGGCGGCGAAGCCCAGGAAGCTTCGGCCGCGTCGGGGATCGTAGGAGTCCACGGCCTCGTTGAAGGCCAGCATCCCCTCCACCACCTCCTCGTCCTCGCCCACCCGCAGGTAGCGGCCCGTCTGGGGGCTGGCCACCCGCAGGATGAAAGGCAAGAAGAACTCGATCAGCGCCTCCCGGGCGGCCGCGTCCCCCGCGCGAGCGGTCGGCAACAGCCGCGCCAATTTCTCCGCCGCCGTCTGGGCGCCCATGCCACCATCTCCCCGCCCCATCCCGCCCCGACCGCCGCCGGCAAGATCCCCTCGGGCTCCACCGCCATGCGGGCACGTCCCGGGGAAGGCTGCCCCTCCCCGCGCGCCATCCCCTGATAAGGTGGACTCCCCCACGGGAACGTTTGGTTCACCGCCCAGCCCGCGGGGCGGCCGGAAAGTCGTTGCAGGAGATTCCCAGGCGGCAACGAATAGTCACACTTGCCAGTCTAAACTGGCATCAATTCTTGGAGGGGGTGGCGGCTGTGTCCAGGACGCCTCCGGAGGCCACATACATGGGGAGGGGGCCAGTCTCGCGGTTGGGCGCTGCGCTCGGGCGCCTGCTTCGCCTGCCGCGCGAAGGAGGCAGGGCCGGCATTTTCCGGCGCGGGCTGGGGGGCGTCCTGGCGGTCGCCCTGCTGGCCGGCTGCGGGGCCCCCGCCGCTCAGCCGGCGGCATCCCCCGTCGCCTCGCCAAACGCCGTGGTCCAGGCGTATCTGACCGACATCTTTCGGACGCCTTTCCATTTCCATCGCGCCTACGAATTGCTGACCAGCGCGGATCGCAAGGTGGTTTCCCCCCAGGCTCCCTGGGCGGGGCAGGCCGCCGGAGCCGTGCGGACGGCCCACGGCCCCTGCGCGGTCGCCCTGACCCAGGTGGACACGGTGCTGTTCCAACACCTATGGGCGGCCCTGGCAGGCCACGCCCGCTGGCGGCTCGCTCCGGCCCAGGTCTTGGGCGCACAAGCCACGGTGCAGGTATCCCTGGGCCTGCCCTCGACCAAGCAGCTCTCCGGCAACGGCGCGGCCAACCCCCTGGCCCAGGCCTTCGGCGCGCCCCAAAGCGGGCGGACTGCGCGAGCCTATCAACAGGAGCTGAAGCGGGAGTTATCCACCCCGGCGGCGCAGGCGGCCCTGAACCGCATGCACCAGGTGTGCAACGGCCACAGCTCCTCCTCCGGCAGTCAAGTCGGCGCCGAATTCGCGCTGGTGTTCTTGCCCGCCATGACCATGGCGTTGAACTCCGGCAAGCTTCCCCTGACCTACAAGTCGGTCGTCCTCCACCTGCGCCGGTCCGCCTCGGGCGCTTGGCGCATCAGCCTGCCCAGCGGCACCAAGTCCTTGTATGGCGCCCTCCCCGGCACGAGCCCGACGGGGACGCCGCAGGGCGGCTAGGCCGCCGGCGTCAGCGCAGGGCGAAGGTAACCTCCACGGTGGCGGCGACCTTGCCCGGCGCCAACACCCGGAACATCGGACGCACGACGGGGCCGTTGCCCATGGCGTTCGGAAATGGCTTGATCGGCACCGCAGGCGGGGGTGCCACGCGCAGGACCGGCCCCAGTCCGAGCCCCAATTTCCCCGCCTGGGCGGCCGCTTGGGTTCGCGCGTCGAACAGCGCCGCCTCCAAGGCCCGGATCCGCACCTGCGCGGACACCTCCGGCCCCTGGTCCTGGAAGGTGTTCACCCCCGCCGCGACCCCCTCGTTCAGAATTGCCTGGGACAGCTTCTGGGCTTCGGCTCCCGACAGATGGGTCAACTGCAGGGTCTCGCTCGCCGTGTATTCGTCCAAGTAGGCCGGCGGCACGAACTTCGCCCCCGGGGGACGCGCCAACTGCAGCTTTTGCACCACCAGGGGGCTGGGCTTGCTCACGTCGAGGTTTTGCCAGCGTACCGCCGACGCGCTCACCCCCTGGGCCGCCAACAGCGCCAGCACACGGCGGCGCTCCCCCCCCAGCTTACTCCACGCCGCCGCCGCGTTGGTATCCCGCGCCGTGAGGGAGATGCTCAGCAGGTGGCCCTGACTCGGGGTACTTTTTGCCACGCCCTCCCCCAACACCGTGATGGTGCGCGCCGGTTGGACGATGCGCACTGCGGCCAGGAGCGCGGCCAGGGCCATGATCAGCACCGCCGCGAACACGGCCCATCCCATGCGCGACATTTTCCGCTCCACCTCCGTGCCGCCCTGACGAGGGCGGTAGTCAGCGCTTGGCCTTTGCGCTCAACGCAGCTCGAAGGTCACCTCTTCGGTGGCGGTGATCTCCCCCTGCTGCGGCGTGTTGTACATCACCGGGTTCTGGTTGTTGGGCGGAGCGGTGATCTTGAGCACCGGTCCCAGGGTGTAGCCCAGCTTGGCCGCCAGGGCCTGGGCCTGGGTGCGCGCGTCCGCCAGGGCGGCCTCCTCGGCCTTGGCGCGCTCGGCGGCGTCGATGGGCGGCGGGTAGACGGTGCCCGCGTTGACGTTGCCGGTGATGCCCGCGGCCAGCAGGTCACCCACCAGCTTGTCGGCCGCCGAGCGGGTCAGGTTCTTCACCTGGATGTTCTGGTTGCCCGCGTACGGCTTGGCGGTCTTGGCGTACGGTCCGTACCGGTTGACCGCATAGTTGTGGATCCGGATGTCCTGCGCGGGCACCTGGTCCTTGGTGAATACCGTCTGGGCCAACTTGCGTTGCGCCTGCAGCCTCGCCACCACCCGGGCCTGGCTGGAACCGCTGACCTGCAGGAACAGGTTCACCTGCCGGTCTGCAGCGCCGGTCCCGATCTTCACCACTCCCTGGCCGGTCACCGTGATGGTGCGCGAGGGCGGCGGAGCGCCCCGCAGGGCCAACCCCAAGGCCACCAGAGCCACCACCCCGGCCAGGGCCACCCCGATCCATCCCTTGAGACTCATCCTGCGCCACCTCCTGATCCTATCCCCTGGTCCGCGAGCCTTTGGATCACGGCCAACAGTTGCGGTTTGAGTTGGGGCGGCGCGCCCAGCTCCCAAAGGGTGCCCGCGCGGTGAAAAACGAGCCGGCACCAGGGCCGGCCCCGGCGCAGGCCCCGCCAGGAAAGCACCGGGATCCCCGCCACGCTGGTCGAACGCACCTCCCCCGCCGCGGGGGTGAACCCGATCCGGTCTTCCCGCGCCACGCGCCAAGTCCCGGTGCGGTCGCTGATCACCTCGGTCTGGCTGACCCGCACCTCACCGCCGGCAAAGCCATACACCAGCACCGCCCTTTGCACCCGGCGCCGGGGATCGCCCCCGGGGTAGGGACCACTGGTCAGATATGCCCGCAGGAAGTTGGCGGAGAACCCCCGCGGCACCACCAGGGGCACCTTGGCCGCCTCCTGGACCTGCTCCAGGCTCAAGGGCGGCGCGTAGGGCAAGGCCGCCTGCACCGCAGCCCCCCGGCTGACCACTGCGAAGACCGCCTTGCCGGGTGCCGCCTGCCCCGCCGTCGCCCGCGTGGCAAGCCTTTGGCGTGGCGCCGGGGCGGCGATGCGCACCGCCGCGGAATGCCGGGGTGCCAGACGACCGGGGGCCAGGGCGCCCGTGACCGCCGCCAGCACCAGGGCCGCGGCGAGACCGCCCCAAAGCCGCCGCCGAGAGCGGCGGCGCCGGTCCAGCGCCCGGCGCACCTGGTCCCAAGCCGGGCCGTCCTCGCTCGCCCCGGGCGACAGGGCCCGCCGCAAAAGCTCCTCCGTCAGCCTCATGACCGCCCCCCCTCCCCGTTCCAGACGGCCTCCAAAGCCTGCCGCGCCGCATGCAGCCGGGACTTCACCGTACCCGGCGGACAGCCCAGCACCTGCGCCATCCGCGCCTCCGACAGGTCGTAGCGGTAGCGCAGCAGCAGCACCTCCTGCTGCCCCGGCGGCAATCGCGCCAGGGCCTCCCAGACGGCCAGGCTCTCGCTCCAATCCGGCCCGCCGGCGGCGGGCGGCTCCGGCGGCACCGCGGTGGGCAATTCCCGTCTTCGTGCGCGCATGGTGCGGGAGACGTTGCCCACGATGCGGTGGAACCAGGGAGCGAAGCCCCGCTCGCCCCGGCAGCGGCGGATGTGCAGGAACGCCCGTACGAAGGCCTCCTGCACCGCGTCCTCGGCCAGCTGGCGGTCGCGCAGGACGGCGTAGGCGGCGCGGTAGGCGGTGGCGCGGTGGGCTTCGAAGAGGATCGCCAGGGCTTCCTGGTCCCCGTCGCAGGCCCGCCGCAGGGCCTCCCGCTCCTCGCCCAAATCCAAGGCCGTCCCTCCCGTCCCAAAGAATAGACTCGGGAAAAGGGCCCGCGGTTCACTCCGTCGACCGGTCCTGACCGGGGTTTTCGCCCTAATCTTAGCACATGCGCCAGGGAGCCCTGGCAAGAGCGCCGCCCGGGGGCCGCGCCGGCGAAAAAAACCCCGGGCCGCTATTGACTGCCCGCCGACGCCCATGGTACACTGCGGTCCAGGATCCCGTCCGGATCCTCGGGCGATGGGGAAACCGCCCGCGGAGCGCGAAGCTCCCAAACCGCCTAGCGGCTGATGACTCCTGTCTTTTTGGACAGGAGTTTTTGTGTGCCCCCGGTGGACGCTGGAGGAGGTCGTGGTTTGGACCGCATCGTGCCGCAGCTGTTCCAGCTGGCCTTCGTCCTGGGCCTGTCCCCTTTGGTCAAGGGCTGCATCGCCACCGCCAAGGCCCGCTTTCAGGGCCGGCGCGGTCCGCCCCTGCTGCAGCCCTACTTCGACTTGGCAAAGCTCTTGCGCAAGGAGGACCTGGTCCCCATCGGCACCTCCTGGCTGTGGCGCATCGCCCCCTTGGTGTATTTCACCGCGCCCCTGGTGGTGACGCTTTTGATCCCGGTCCTCACCGACTTTCCCCTCTACTTCGCCTTCACCGGCGACATGCTGGCCGGCGGCTTCGTGCTCACCCTGGGCGGCTTCTTCCTGGTGCTGGCGGCCCTGGACCCCTCCAGCCCCTACGGCGGGGTGGGATCCTCCCGCTCACGATTGGTGTCGCTTTTGGCGGAGCCGGTGCTGATCACGGTCATCTTCACCGTGGCCCTGACGGCCCACGCCACCGTCCCCTACGTGGTGCAAAAAGTGCTGGTGCGGCCCGCCTACCTCTTCTATCCCTCGCACCTGTTGATCCTCCTGGCCCTCTTCATGGTGATCCTGGCCGAGACCGGCCACATCCCCGTGGACAACCCCGACAGCCTGCACGAGCTGTCCATGATCGACGAGGCCCGGGCCCTGGAGTACACCGGGCCGCGCCTGGCCCTTTTGCGCTGGGGCGGGGCCATGAAGCTCACCGTGCTGCTGGTCATCCTGATGAACGTCCTGGCGACCCCTTGGGGGCTCACCGGCGCCGCGGGTCCGTTTTCCCTGCTGGCGGCGGCGGGAGCGGTGCTGGCCAAGCTCCTGCTGGCGGCCCTGGCCCTGGTGCTGGTGGAGGTGTCCGGCGCCAAGATCCGCCTGTTCCGGGTGCCGGAGTTTTTGGGGGCCGCCTTCGGCGTGGCGCTTCTGGCCGCCCTGGCGCGGGTCTTCGGCACCTACTGAGAGGAGCATGACCTTGCTGCAAGCCTTTCTCCCCTGGTTGGACCTGTCGGCCGTGCTGCTGTTGGCCTTCGCTCTGGCGGGACTGGTCGGCCGGACCACCAGCGGCATCTTCGCCGCCTACGCCGGCCAATCCCTGGCGCTGGCCGGCATCCTGGCCCTGTTGGGCGTGGGCACCGGACGCTGGCCCCTCCTGGCCCTGGCCGCCTTCACCGCGCTGGGCAAGGCCTGGCTGGTGCCGCGGCTCTTGCGCCGCCGGCTGCACCGCGAGCTGTTGGACCGCGCCGCCTTCGGCTCCTACCTCTCCGCCCCCGCGGCCATGCTGACCGCGGCCGTGCTGCTGGCCTGCTCCTTCATCCTGCTGCCCCCCGCCGCGGCCGGCGGACTGCACCTGTTGCTGGTGGCGGGGGTGACCACCCTGCTCTTCGCGCTGGCGGCCATGAGCGCCCGGCGGGAGGCGCTGCCCCAAGTGCTGTCCTTCTTCCTGGGCGAGAACGGCGTCATCGCCGCGGTGGCCGCCCTGATCTATGATTTCCCCTTCCTGCCGGAGCTGGGGCTGTTCCTGGACCTGTGGCTGGCCGCCCTGGTGCTGGGCGTGCTGATCCGGCGCATGTACGAGCGCTTGGGCAGCACCGACGTGTCCCGGCTGAACCGGCTGCGCGGCTGAAGGAGGCATCAACTTGTCCACCCAACCGAGATCCGTCGCCGCCCCCCGCGCCCTGGACCCTGCGGCCTTTTGCGCCGCGGCCGTTCGTCGGTTGGCGGCTGGGGCCCACCTCGCTTTGCTGTCCGGCCTGCCCGGACCAACCCTGGCCTTGGCGCTGGCCCGCAAGGGCGGTGCTGAGCTTTTCACCACCCCCTGGCCCGACGAGGGCCTGCCGGCCCTCAGTCCCGAGTTCCCCGCCGCCTGGCCCTGGGAGGTGGCCTTCCGGGAGCAATACGGTCGGGAGTTTCGCGGCGGCACGCCGGGTTGCTGGCGGCTGCCCTGCGGCTGGCCCGACACCATGCCCCTGGAGGGCTGCGACCTGCCGCTGCCGCCCCCCCTGGAGCCGCTGGCACCCCAAAGCGCGGTGGAGGGGCCGGGGGTGTTCCGGGTGCCCCTGGGACCGGTGTCCAGCTGGGTGGGTGAGTCGGGGTTCCTCCTGTTCGAGGTGACGGGCGAGGACATCCACCACCTGTGGTTCCAACTGAACCTGAAGACCCGGGGTCTGGAGGCGCGGTTGGCGGGAGTCGATCCCGACACGGGCGCCGTCCTGGCGGAACTGGCCTCCGGCACCTCCAGCGTGGCCCATGCCCTGGCCTTCTCCCAGGCGGCGGAGGCGGCTTGGGGGATCACCCCATCCACCGGAGCCCTGGCGGCCCGGGTGGTGCTCCTGGAGCTGGAGCGCATCGCCAACCACCTGGGGGATCTGGCCCGCCTCCATCAAGCCACCGGCTTGGCCGTTGGGGAGGCCGGTTTCCGTCGCCTGGAGGAGGATAGCCGCCGCACCGCCCAGGCCCTCACGGCCCATCGCTTCCTGCGCGGCATGATCCGCCCGGGCGGGCTGTCCCGTCCCCTACCGGAGGAGGGTAGGCGGGTGCTCACCGCCTTCCTGGACCGAGTGCGCCGGGAGGTGCCCCGCCTGGGACGCCAGAGCCTCGCCACCCACAGCCACCGGGATCGGCTGGAGGGCACCGGACGACTAACTATCGAAAGCGCCCGAGCGTTGGGCGCCCGGGGGCCGGTGGCCCGGGCCTCGGGGCTCGATTGCGACACCCGCCGGGACCAGCCCTTCGCCCTGTACGCCGAACTGGGCTGCCCCGTGGTCCGCCAGGAGCAGGGGGACGCCCAGGCCCGCTTCCAGGTACGCCTGGAGGAGATCCCGGTGGCGGCGGACCTGATCATCGCGGCGCTGCCGCGCTTGAAAGGACCGTTTCGGTCTGGGCAGCCGTTCACCGAGCCGGCACTGCCCCTGGCCCTGGGCTTGACGGAGGGGTCGCGGGGCCAGGTGGCCTACCTGCTGGCTCCCCGGGAGGACCGGGTGGGCACCTGCCGCGTCGGCGCGGCCTCGATGCCCAACGCCCTGGCCCTGCCCGCCGCCGTCCCCGGCAACATCCTGACCGACTTCCCGGTGATCGCGGCCAGCTTCGGCCTGGCCTATGCCGGGGTGAGCCTTTGAACGCGAGGAGGGACCAGCGATGCTGGCTTGGATGACCGAGGTGCTGCGCACCGGCACCGTGACCACCCGCTACCCCCGGGGACCGCTGCCGCCCACCGGAGCCTTTCGCGGCTTCGTCCGCGTCTTGCCCGGGGCGAGTTGCGGCGGGAGCTGCCGCCGCTGCGAGGAGGTCTGCCCGGTCTCGGCCGTGTATTGGACCGGCCCCCGGGGCCACCTGGACCACGCCCGCTGCCTGCGCTGCGGTCGGTGCCGGGAGGTGTGTCCCGAAGAGCGGATATCCTTCGCCGCCACCCCGCTCGGAGCCGTGCGCCGGCGCGGCGCGTTGCGGGAGACCGTCGGCACCCCCGCCCGGCCCACCGAGTCCGTCCGACCCCACCGGATCCTGGCCCGTTCCCTAACCGTGCGCACGGTGGACGCCGGCTCCTGCGGCGCCTGCGAGGCGGAGATCCAGGCCCTGGCCAATCCCTACTACGACTGCTCGCGCCTGGGTATCTCCTTCACCCCCACCCCCAAACACGCTGATTTGTTGCTGGTAACCGGCCCGGTCACCGCCGGGATGCTGGAGCCGCTGCGCCAGGCCTACCTCAGCCTGCCCGCGCCCCGCCTGGTGGTGGCCGCCGGCGCCTGCGCCGCCTCCGGCGGGCCTTTCCCGCCGTCCCCCCTGTCCCACGGCGCCTTGGATCAGGTGCTGCCGGTGGACGTCTATGTCCCCGGGTGTCCGCCCCACCCCCTCGCGCTGCTGGAGGCCTTGCTGCTGGCGACGGGCCGAGGGCCAAAGCGCCTCCCGGGGGTGACGGCCCGATGACGCCGACGGTGCTCCTGCTGGTCCTGGGAGCCGTCTTGGCGGCCTGCGGCCTTTGGCGGGCCGGCCTCTTGAGCGGCGCGGCGGGCCTCGCCGCGGCGGCGGTGGCCGCCCTGACCCTACCCGGGTCGCCCACCTTTCGCACCCCCTCGCCCCTGCCGGGCCTGGACTTCACCTTCGGCCTCGATCCCCTGTCCCGGCTGTTCCTGCTTTTGACCTCCCTGGTGGGCGTGGCCGTGAGCCTGTACAGCCTGGGGTACCTTAACCCCTACGGCCCTCGGCGCTCGCGCGCCTTCGCGGCTGCGTTGCAGCTCTTGTTCCTGGACCTGGGGGCCGTCTTCCTGGCCCGGGACCTGATCTCCTTCCTGTTCGCCTGGGGGCTCATGGGCCTTTTGTCCTACCTGCTCCTGACCTTGGAGCCGGAGCATCCCGACGCCCCGGCGGCCGCCTACCTGATGACGGCCATGACCGAGGTGGGCTCGGGGCTCTTGCTGCTCGCCTTCCTGCTCCTGGCCTTCCATGCCCATGCCGTCTCCTTCGCCGCCTTGGCGGCGGCGTCCGGCAGCCTGGCCCCGGCCTGGCGGGATCTGGCCTTCGTGCTTTTCCTGCTGGGCTTCGGGGTCAAGATCGGGGTGTTCCCCCTGGGCATCTGGCTGCCGCGGGCCCACCCCGCCGGCCCCGCCAACTTCTCCGCCCTGCTCTCGGGGGTGCTGGTGGCGGCCGGCCTCTACGGCCTGTGGCGCAGCGTGGTGCTGCTGTTGGGGCCCGGCCCCGCCTGGTGGGGCGGACTCATCCTGGCCCTGGGCGTCGTCACCGCCCTCCTGGGGGTGCTGTATGCCCTGCTGTCCCGGGAACTCAAACAGATCCTGGCCTACTCCACCCTGGAGAACATGGGCATCGTCCTGGCAGCCTGGGGCGCCGCCCTCCTCTTCGCCGAGGCGCACCTGCCGTCCCTGGCCGCCCTCGCCGCCCTGGCGGGCTTCATCCACCTGTTCAACCACGGCCTCTTCAAGGGGCTGCTGTTCTTGGGCGCCGGCAGCGTCGATCGGGCCACCGGGGTGCAGGTGGTGGATCTGTTGGGCGGGCTGGCCCGGCGCCTGCCCCTGACGGCTCCGGCCTTCTTCCTGGGCGCCCTGGCCATCGCCGGGCTGCCGCCCTTGAACGGTTTCCCCGGCGAGTGGCTGACCCTGGAGTCCTTCATGCAGGCCTTCGCCCTGCCCAGCGCGGACCTGCGCCTGCTCCTGGTTCTGGCCGCCGCCTTGCTGGCGCTCACCGCCGGCCTGGCGGTGACGCTGTTCGTAAAGCTTTTCGGCGTGGCCTTCCTGGGCCTGCCGCGCAGCCGCCAGGCCGAGCGGGCCCGCGAGCCCTCCGGTTGGATGGCTGCGGGACTGGTCCTCCTGGCCATGGCCTGCCTGGCGGCCGGTGCGTTCCCCACCGCCCTGGTGGTCCGCTTCGCCCCCGTGGTCGGGGTGCCCTTCGGCACCTTGGCCGCCGGGATCGCCCCGCCCGTCTTCGCCGAGCCGCATAAATTCCAGCTTTTGTGGTCCTTGGGCGGCGGGCTGTTCTCCTGGCTGCCCTTGCCGGGATTGGTCCTGGCCCCCACCCCCACCTTCTCCAGCACCGCCCCTTTCCTGCTGGGGCTGGCCCTGGTAGTGGGCATGCTGCTCGCCTGGCGGCTGACCCGGCTGGGCCGGTACCGCTCCCGGGAGGTGCCGGCGTGGAACGGCGGCTATCTGCCGCCGGCGGCGCTCTTCCAGTACACCGCCTTCGGCTATGCCGGTCCGGTGCGCACCCTGGTGCGCGGCATGCTGGGGGTCTCCTCGGAGCTGGCGCCTCCTGAGGCGGCGGGGACCCCCGCGCGGCACCGCTACGACGTGCGCGCCCTGCAGGAGGAACTCCTCTACCGGCCCGTGGCGCGGACCGTCTTGCGCCTCGCCCGCGGCCTGCAGCGGATCCACACGGGGTCCTTGGGCCTGTATCTGGCGTGGCTGCTCCTGGCGGTGCTGCTGGCCCTGGCGGTGGCCGCCGGCTACCGCTGAGCTGGAGAGGGGGCGATCGTCATGTTCTGGTGGCTGTGCTTGCTGGTTCCGGCTCCCCTCGGCCTGGCCTGGTCCTTGCAGCCCGGCCGAGGGGGGCGTTGGGGCTTCCTTCTGTCTGGTGGGGGCACCCTGGCCGGGGTCCTGATCCTGGCCGTGCACGGTGTGCCCCCGGCCCTCGGCCCCCTGCGGTTGGACGCGCTCTCCGTGCTGTTCCTGCTGCCGGTGGGGGTGGCGGGTACGCTGGCCGCCGCCCTGGCCGATCTGGGGCGCCGTGAGCGCAGTCTGGCGGCCCTGCTCCTCTCCTGTTTGGTGCTGGCCGCCGCCAGCGACGACCTGGTCCTCCTGTGGGCCGCCCTGGAGACGGCCGCCCTGAGTTTCGCCCTGTTGGTGGATCGGTGCCGCACCCCGGCCTCTTTGGAGGCGGCCTGGAAGTCGGTGCTGCTCATCGGCGCGGGCGGGTTGGTGAGTCTCCTCTCCCTGGGCATCCTCCTGTCCGGTGCAAGCGGGATCAGCCCCGATTGGTCGGTCTTGGGCCGGATCCCGCTGGCTCCCGCTCCGACCGCGGCGGCCTTCCTCCTGGCCCTGGTGGGCTTCGGGGCCAAGCTCGGCCTGTTCCCGCTGCACCCCTGGCTACCCGCCGCCTACCGCCAGGCCCCGCTTGGCGCCGTGCTCCTCTCCGCCGCCGAGTTGGACCTGGTGCTGTATGCCTTGATCCGCTACGCCTCGCTCCTGCGGCCCAGCCTGGGCCCGTTGGTGACCCATGCTCTTTTGCTCACGGGGTTGGCCACGGCCCTGGCCGGGGCACTGTTCCTGTCCGGTGCCCGGGACCTGCGCGGACTGTTGGCCTACGCCACCATGGAGAGCATGGGCGTCGCCCTGGCCGGAATCGGCTCCGGGACCGGGTGGGGCACCGCCGGCGGACTGCTGCTGGTGCTGGGTTTCGCCCTGGCCAAGCCCATGCTCTTCCTCGCCGCCGACGCGATGTCTGCCCCCGACGCCGCGCCGTCCGATCCGCCGCCTGGGTCGGGGCGCCGCGGCGCTCTGCTGCTGTTGGGTGGTGGCCTGGCCGTCTTGGGCTTTCCCCCGTTCCTGGGCTTCTTCGGCGACCTGGGGGTGGCCGGCGGCCTGTTCAGGGCGAGTCCCGCCGCGGCCGGGGTCTTCCTCGTCGCCTGGTGCTGCCTCTTGGCCGCCTTCCTGCGCCGACTGACCGGGATCTTCGGCCCGGCTTCCCGGTCGGGATCCTGGGGACCCTGGCGGCGCCGGGAGCTGTTGGCGGCCGCCGCCGCGGTGGCGCTGTTGGGGGTGAGCCTGCACCTGCCCTTCCCCCTGGACCACTTGATCCGAAAAGGTGCCGCCCTGCTCACCTAGGGCCGGTGCGCCGAAAGGAGCCGAACGGTACATGATCTGGATCGCCGCTCTCCTGGGCCCGCCGCTGGTCGGCGTCTTCCTTGCCGGGGCCGGCGGTCCCCGCTGGGGACGCTGGATCTGCCTCGCCGCTAGCTGGGTGCTGCTGGGGACGACCATCGCCGCAGCCCTGCGGGTGGCCACCCTGGGAACGCAGGCAGCGGGCTTCTTCCAGCTGGACGCCCTGTCGGCCCTGTTCCTGCTCCCGGTGGGGATCCTGGGCGCTGCCGCCGCCACCGCAGTTTGGCGAAGCGATCCCCAGCCTCGGGACCGGGCGTTCTACGCCCTTTTCCCGGCTTTTCTGACCGCCATGGCGGCCGTGGCCGTGGCGGGAAACCTGATCTTCCTGTGGGTGGCCTTGGAGCTGACCACCGTCTCCGGCGTGCTGCTGGTGGACCACGCCGGCACCCGCTCCTCGGTGGAGGCCGCCTGGAAGTTCGTGCTGCTCACCGGTGCCGGCAGCCTGGTCTCCCTGCTCGCCCTGGGTTTTTTGCTGGGGGCCGCTCCCGTCGCGGATCCCGACTGGTCGGCGCTTTTGCGCCAGGCTCCCACCATGCGGCCCGACCTGTTGGCCGCCGCCTTCCTGCTGGCCTTGGTCGGCTTCGGGGCCAAGATCGGCCTCTTCCCACTGCATCCCTGGCTGCCCGACGCCCACAGCGAGGCTCCCGCGCCGGTCTCCGCCCTGCTGTCCGGGGCGGAGCTCAACCTGGCGGTGTATGCCCTTTTGCGCTATCTGCTGCTGGCGCGACCCGTGCTGGGCGCCTTCAGCGGCGACCTGCTCCTGGCCGCGGGGCTGGCCTCGGCCGGGGCCGGGGCGCTGATGCTCTTGGTCAGCCGGGACCTGAAGCGCCTTTTGGCCTACTCCACCTTGGAGAACATGGGCGTCATCGTCTTCGGCCTGGGCTTGGGCGGGCTATTGGGTGCCGGGGCCGCCCTGGCGCAGATGCTTTATCACTCCCTGGCCAAGGGCAGTCTCTTTTTGTCCGCCGGCCTGATCACGGAGGAGGGCGGCTCCCGGGATCTGTCCGCCCTCGCGGGCGCCCTGGGCCGCTCCCCCGTGGCGGCCGCGGTGCTGCTCTTGGCCGGCTTCGCCGCTGCGGGCAGCCCTCCCTTCGGCAACTTCCTGGGGGAACTGGGCATCCTGGCGGCCGCCTTCGCCGCCTCGCCCGCGCTGGCGGCGGCGCTATTGGCCGTGCTGCTCCTGGTGTTCGTGGGCCTGATACATCGCCTGACGCGCCTGGTCTTCGGTCCCGGGGCACCTCGCCGCCGCAGGGCCGGCCCCTGGCCCTACGCCGGCGCCCTTCTCGCCGCGGCGGCGCTCTTGGCTCTGAGCCTGCACCTGCCCACCTCCCTGCTGGAACTCTTGCGCCAGGGGGCGCGCCTGGCCGGCTGAGCCCGCGGGAGGCATGCACCTGCAGCCCGGCCTGTCCGGGGAAACCGCCCCATGGGGCCGGCTGCGCCACGGTCGGGGGGTGGTCCCCACGCGCCGGCCGAGCAGCTCTTGGGTCAACTCACGCCTTGCCCGCCGCCGCCTGCACCTAGTGTTGGGAGGGGGTAGAAACTGCACGCAAAAAATTAGACATTACTTGATATTACTGGAGGATAAGTCTAAGATAAAGGTGTGCTCGTCGCCCGCTCGGCACGAAGGAAGCACAAGCTGCCGATAAATGCCACAAATATATTGGTACCGCTTTTCAATAAAGTCGCGAGCGGTTGCCAACCCTCTTTCGCGGTGAGCACAGGTCCGCCGCCGACCTGGCGGGCGGGGTCCTCACCGTAGCCGGGACATACCTGGCGGCCCAAGCCGTTCGCCCATCGCCCCGGGGTCGCGCGCCGGAGGAGCTGGGGGAGGACGGCTAGCGGCAAGCATCCCTTTGCGGCGGCCGACGGTGAGGTGCGGAGGGCGGGGCGGTTCGCCGGTCCGGGGGGCCGCCCCGGTGCAAAACGTGCCCAAGGAACGGATACTTCCGCCGGTGGCGGAAAGCCCCTGCCGGATCTGATCCGCCATCTGTTCCGCAACCATCTGCCGCAGACCCCGGACGTCGGAGGCGACGCCCAGGAGATAATCCCCAACGTGCTAACCGGCGGCAACCGGGAACAGATCAAGGGGGCGCACGACACCTACGGCAGTTGCGGCTCGAGACGGTCGCGCGCAAGGACCAGGAGGGGCTGTGCGCGTGTTCGGATGCCCCTTCCATCGGGTCGTTGACTTCTCTAGTCCGCGGATGGTATAGTGAGACCGTGAAACACTGTCTCACTGAGGTGGTTGCTATGGAACGGCAGAATGTCACCATCTCCCTACCCTCCAGCCTTTTGCGCCTGGCCCGCCATTTAGCGGTCGATAAAGGCCTCTCTCTGTCCGGGTTCCTGACCCTCCTCCTGCAGGAACAGATCGGGGAGGCCGGCCGCTATCGGGCGGCCTGTCGGCGACAGCTCGACTTGCTGCAGGAGGGACTGGAGTTGGGCACCCGCGGTCACGCCCCTTGGCGGCGGGAGGATCTGCATGAGCGTTGAGTTCTGCGACACCAACATAGTCATCTACGCCTATGACGTCACCGCCTCAGACAAACACCTGGCGGCCAAAGAGCTGCTATCCCGGTTGTGGCGGAAAGGAAACGGCGCCGTCAGTGTTCAAGTGCTCCAAGAGCTATTCGTCACCTTGACCCGAAAGCTGCCCATACCGTTGCCGTGGGAGAAGGCTCGCGGCATCGTCGCAGACCTGGCCTCCTGGCACACGGTGGCCCCGGACGGCCCGTCCGTCCTGGCGGCAATCGATCTGGCCGCACAACACCATTTATCCTTCTGGGACGCAATGATCGTCACCGCGGCTCAAAAAGCTGGGGCCGACGTACTTTGGACGGAAGACTTGAATGCGGGGCAGAACTTTGGCGGGGTGGCAGTCAGCAACCCCTTTTGAGCAACCCCCAAGGGTCAGCATACCGTTGCGCGCAGGCCCCTGTCGCCCGCTACGGGTAGCTTCCCCGGTACGCAGGCTTATCGTTCGTCAGCTCGCCCGCATCTCACCGCCATCCCGATCCGTCCCGCGGTCCCCGGACGGATTTTCGTCCGGTGGACAACAACCGTTGGCCCGCCCTTGTGACGTTTCACACGGAGAAGAAAGTCTACGGCACAACTACGACTACCCGCTGGTCTACCTCCGGTAATTGGGCGAGGTCGCCGCTTTTCTTGAGCCACAGCCGCAGCATCGCTCTTCCTGTTGGTATACCTAGATAATACTTAAGACCGTTATCTTTTCCTTAAGCATTTAAGTATTGCCGAATCTTCTTTTGCTCAATCATATAATTCTTAGACTCTCGCCCCAATTTCCACTATCTCTCTAGCCGCCAGCGGATCTCACCCGCTCCGAGGTCGATGGACGGCCCGGCCGATACCCGAGGACGGCACCGTTCCGGAAACGCCCCGGCCTCTCGGCTCCAGCTTTTCCTCCGACCTGACCCCGCCCTCCTTCCCCTGGCTCCCCCGGCGAGAGCCCTCGGTTCGACAGCGCCTTCCGGGGTGGCCGGCGCCTCCATCATGACGATGCGGTCTCTCCCGGATCAAGCCCCATCAATACCCGCAAACACCCTGGTCCGATGTCCCGATATTCCCTAGTCGGCCTCGATCCTTGCCAGCCGGCAGGATGCCGGCGGGTGCGCCCCGATCCGCGCCAGGACGGGCCGGCACTCCCAGGGGGAGGAGTTCCCCGATGGGCGTCGAAGAGCGTCGTCGGCTCGGGACGCCGGCTTCATAACCGAGAGGTTGGGGGTGCCACCGTGCAGCGCTCGGAGGACGGAATCCTGCTGTCTCCCGCCGATCTGACGGGTTTCCTCGCCTGCCGCCACCGCTGCGCCCTGTCCCGCCGGGGCCTGGACGAGGACCTGCCGGTGCCGGAGGAGACCACCACCGCGCAACTGCTCCAGGACCTGGGCCTGGCCCGGGAGCGTCGGTTCCTGACGGAGCTCCAAAGGGAAAGGCGGCACGTGGTGCGCATCCCCGGCGGGGCACCCCTGCCGGAACGCTGGCGGCTGACCGGGAATGCCCTGCGGGAGGGCGCCGACGTCATATATCAGGCGGTGCTGCGGAGCGGATCCTGGCTGGGGATCGCCGACTTCCTGCTGCGGGTCGAGGTGCCCTCCCGCCTGGGCGCGTGGTCCTACGAGCCGGCCGACACCAAGCTTTCCGGTACGGTGCTGCCGCGGCACGCCGTGCAGCTCACCATATATGCCGAGCTTTTGGCGGCGGTGCAGGGTCTCCTCCCCCGGCGGATGCTCGCCGTCCTGGGCGACGGGCGCACCGCGGAGCTTCGCCCCGCCGACTTCGCCTCCTACGTCCGGCTGGCCCAAGGGCGCTTGGAGCGCTTCCTCTCCGACCCCGCCCTTTGGCGGCACACGACGCCGGAGCCGTGCGCCCACTGCGAGCAGTGCCCCTGGCAGGACCGGTGCGCCGCCGCGTGGGAGGAGGCCGACCACCTCTCCCTGGTGGCCAACATCCGCCGCTCCCAGCGGGACCGGCTCACGGCGGCGGGGATCACCACCCTGACCGCCTTGGCCGAGGCCCCGGCGGACCCTCCGGTCCGCGGCATGGCACCCCAGGCCTGGAGCAGGCTCAAGGCCCAGGCCCGGGTGCAGCTGGAGGCCCGCCGCACCGGTCGCGGCGTGTGGGAGCTGTTGCCGGCGGAGCCGGGCCGGGGCTTTTCCAGGTTGCCGCCTCCGGATCCGGGAGACCTGTTCTTCGACATGGAGGGCGACCCGCTGTACGTCGCCCCGGACGGCGGGGAGCGCGGCCTGGAGTACCTGTTCGGCGTGCATCAGGGACCCCCGGATGCTGGCCGCTTCCAGGCCTTCTGGGCCCACGACCGCGCGGCGGAAAGGCTGGCCCTGGAGCAGTTCCTGGATTTCGTCTTCGACCAGCTGGCGCGACACCCCCAGGCCCACATCTACCACTACAACCACTACGAGGTCACGGCCGTGCGCCGCCTGGCCATGCGCCACGCCACCCGCGAGGCGCAGGTGGACGAGCTGTTGCGCCGGGAGAAATTCGTCGATCTGTTCCGGGTGGTGCGGGAGGCCCTGTTGATCGGCGAGCCCCGGTACTCGCTGAAGAACATCGAGCATTTCTACCTCCCCGCCCGGGAGGGCGAGGTGGCCACCGCCGGCGACTCCCTCGTCGCCTATGAGCGGTGGCGGGTGACGGGCGACCCGGCCATCCTGGAGGAGATCGAGCGGTACAACGCCCTGGACTGCCGCTCCACGGCGGCCCTGCGCGACTGGCTGCTCGGCGTGCGACCGGCGGACGTCCCCTGGTTCGAGACGGAAGCCGCCGCCCCCGACGAGACTGCCCTGGCCCGCCAGGCCGCGGCGCAGGACGGGCACGCCGCCCTGGAAGCCGCCCTGCTGGACGGCGCGGCGGACGAGGAGCAGCCGTTTCGCCGGCTGGTGGCCCAGCTGGTCGAATTCCATCGCCGTGAGCAAAAGCCCGCCTGGTGGGCCTTGTTCGACCGCCGCGGCCGCGACCCGCAGGAGTTGGTGGAGGACGCCGAGTGCCTGGGCGATCTCACCCTGGCCGGCCCGCCGATGCCGGAAAAGCGCTCCTTCCTCTATCCCTACCGCTTTCCGCCCCAGGAGACGAAGCTGAAGCGGGGATCCCACCCGCTCCTTGTCGACACCCTGGAGTCGGCCGGAACCATCGAGGCCCTGGACCCGGCCCGAGGCAGCCTGCTCCTCAAGCGGGGCGCGGCGCAAGGGCCCCTGCCCGACTCCCTCAGCCTGGGGCCCCCCGGCCCGGTCAACGACGCGGTGCTGCGCGAGGCGGTGCGCCGCTTCGCCCAAAGCGTGGCGGACGGCGACGGGCGCTTCGCCGCCCTCGAAGCCCTCTTGCGCCGAGATCCGCCGCGTCTAGCCGGGCGCCGTCGGTACGAGCCCCTGGCGGCCCCGGGCACCGAGCCCATCCCGGCCGCCATCGCGGCCGTGACCGCCTTGGAGGACAGCTACCTGTTCATCCAGGGTCCGCCGGGCACCGGGAAAACCTTCACCGCCAGCCGCGTCATCGTGGAGCTTTTGCGCCGGGGCCGGCGCGTCGGCGTGTCCTCCAACTCCCATAAGGCCATCAACAACCTCCTGGCCGGCGTCGAGCAGGCCGCCCGGGAACAGGGATACGTCTTCGCGGGATACAAAAAGGCCACGGGGGGCGATCCGGACTCCCGGCACGGTGGCGAGCTGATCGTGGACGTGACCGAGGCCCAACAGATACCGCCTGACGCCACCCTGGTGGCCGGCACGGCCTGGCTCTTCGCCCGGCCGGAGTTCGAGGGCGCCTTTGACTACCTCTTCGTGGACGAGGCCGGCCAGGTGAGCCTGGCCAATCTGGTGGCCATGGGCGTCGCCGCCCGGAACATCGTGTTGGTGGGTGACCAGATGCAGCTCGGCCAGCCCATCCAGGGTACCCATCCCGACGGGTCGGGGGTCAGCGTCCTGGACCACCTGCTGCAGGGGGACGCCGTCGTCCCGGCCTCCCGTGGTATCTTCCTGGACCTCACCTGGCGCATGCACCCGCAGCTTTGCGGTTTCATCTCCCAGGCCGTCTACCGGGGGCGCCTGGGCGCCCATCCCTCCACCGAGCGCCAGCGCCTAGTGCTGGACGCGGACGCCCACCCGCTGCTTTCCCCCCACGGCCTCGCCTTCGTGCCGGTGGAGCACGCCGGACGCTCCCAACACTCCCCCGAGGAGGTGGAGCTGATCCACCAACTTTGGACGAACCTGCAGGGACAGCGCTGGCGCGATGCTCAAGGCCGGGAGCATCCTCTCGGCCCCGCCGACGTGCTGGTGGTGGCGCCGTACAACGTGCAGGTCAACGCCCTGCGCCGGGCGCTGCCCGAGGGCGCCCGGGTGGGCACCGTGGACAAGTTCCAGGGCCAGGAGGCTGCGGTGGTGATGATATCCCTGACCACCTCCTCCCGGGAGGAGATCCCCCACGACCTGGAGTTCCTGTTCAGCCGCAACCGCCTGAACGTGGCGATCTCCCGCGCCCGCTGCCTAAGCCTGCTCTTGGCCAGCCCGCAACTTCTGGACGTAAACTGCGGCACCGTCGACGAGCTGCGCCTGGTCAACCTCCTGTGCCAGGCCTGGGAGTGGCCCCCGACCACCCCCGGCTGAACCATCCTTGCCGCAGCCCGGCCCCAGGAGGAGGTCACGCCCCCCAGGGCGGCACCAAGTCGTCCGCCAGCCCCAAGGCCCGCAGCACCCGGCCCACCACGAAGTCCACCAGGTCCTCCACCCGGCGCGGCTGATGGTAGAAGCCGGGCATGGCTGGCACGATGCGGGCCCCCGCCTCCGCGGCGGCCACCAGGTTGCGCAGGTGGACCAGGGACAAGGGCGTCTCCCGGGGCACCAGGACCAGTCGGCGCCCCTCCTTCAGGGCCACGTCGGCGGCGCGCTCCAACAGGTTGCGGGCCGCGCCCGTGGCCACCGCGGACAGCGCCCCCATGCTGCAGGGGACGAGCACCGTGCCGTCCAGGGGCACCGACCCGCTGGCGGGGGGCGCGTTCAAATCGGCGGCGTCGAAGTAGGTCACTCCCGCGCCGAAGGCCTCCCCGGCCACCCGGGCGGCGTCCCGGGGATCCTCGGGCAGGTGGATGCCGCCCTCCTGACCCAGCACCTGGCGGCCGGCGGGAGTCACCACCAGCCAGACCTCCTGTCCCCGCTCCAGGAGCACCTCGACCAGGCGGCGGCCGTAGGCGGCGCCACTGGCCCCGGTGATCCCGACCAGGAATCGGCTCACCGGCCCGAGGCCTCGCGGCAGGCCGCCACCACGCGATAGCCGTCCAGGGGAAACACGGGCAAAAGCTCGCCCCAGGCCCCCAGCCCGATGACGGCGGAGAGGAAGTACCACGGGTGGGGGGAGTGCCCAAGGTACGCCGCCAGAAATACTAGCGCCCCCAGCACCGCCGTGGCCACCGGCCCGCCGGCGGCGATGCTGGCCCGGTCCCCGGCGGTGAGGTCCGTGCCTTGAAAGCGGATGGACACGGCGATGGGCACCCGGCCCAGGCTCACCACCACCGCCCCCACGCGCACCCCCGCCCAGGCCCGCCCAATTCCCAGGCGCACCTCTTGCAGCACCAGGCCGTGCCGCCAGGCCGCCAGGGCGTGTCCCGCCTCGTGGACCGCCATGGCTAGCACCAGCCCGCCGACCAGCTGGAACAAAAGGAGCATATCCTCACCTCACCCAAAGCATTCCGGCGGCCAGAAAGACGAAGTACACCAGGCTGACGGCGCTGTTGACGTGGAAGAAGGCCACCGGCAGGCGGGACCAGTCCCGAGGCGACACCAGGGAGTGCTCGTAGACCAGGAGCAGACCCGTGAGCACCACCCCCGCCAGGTACACCGGGCCCAGGTGCAGGTAGAAATACAGGGATAGCAGCAGGGCGAAGGCCAGCAGGTGGCCCAGCCGGGCCGCCGCCAAGCCCACGGCGGGGCCGAAGCGGGCGGGGATGGAGAATACCCCGTGGCGCCGGTCGAAGTCCAGGTCCTGCAGGGCGTAGATCAGGTCGAAGGAGGCCACCCACAGGCCCACGGCCGCCCCCAGGATGAGGGCCCCGGGGGCGATGCGCCCCGTCACGGCGATCCAGCCGCCGAAGGGGGCGAAGAACTGGGCCGCTCCCAGGAAGTAGTGGCAGGTCCAGGTGAAGCGCTTGGTGTAGGGGTAGATGACCAGAACCACCACCGCCAGGGGCAATAGCTCCAGGCACAGCCGGTTCAGCTCCGCGGCGGCCAGGGCGAACACCCCCAGGGAGGCCAGGCTGAAGGCCAGGGCCTCGGAGGCGGACAAAAGCCCCCGGGGCAGGTGGCGCTGGGCGGTGCGGGGATTCCGGGCGTCGATCTCCCGGTCGATGAGCCGGTTCAGGCCCATGGCCGCGCTGCGGGCGCCCACCATGGCCACGGTGATCCACCCCAGGTCCCACCAGGAGGGCAGTCCCCCCGCCGCCAGGAAGGCCCCGGCATAGGCGAAGGGCAGGGCGAACACGGTGTGCTCGAACTTCACGAAGCCGGCGTAGACGGAAGCCTTGGTGGCCATCGGTTTGCTTTTCAGTCTCCTTTGCCGGGTTGCGGGGGGCCCTCCGAACGGACCTCGCCGCCGGGGCGCGCCACGATCGCGCGGATAAGGCGCTCCGCCACCGCGAAGTCCTCCAGATGACCGCTGATGATGCGCTGCACGGCTGCGGGATCGGTGGGCAGGTAGCCATGCACCACCAAGTTGCGGAAACGAACCATCGGGATGGCGCGGCGCAGGAAGTCCTGCGGAAGATCACCGTGGGAAGCCAGAATCTCGAAGGCCTGCACGCCGTTCTCCGGAGCGGTGGCATGCAAGCGAGCACACAGATGATACGCGATGTCGATCAGCGCTTCGATGCAGGTCTGCAACAGATGGACGGCTCCGTTGTATACGAAGGGATCACGGAGCTTTTCCGCCAGCTTTCCTTGATCTGTCGGCAACTGCCGCAGCAGTTCGGCCTGGCGGTGCAGGTAGTCCAGACGCCCTCCCACCGCACCGGTATCCACGCGCCCCGCCGTCATGCGCGACCTCGGGCCGCCTCGTAGGTGTGGAGGAAAGGTGCCCAGTCCTCATGGTTTCTGGCCACCGCCTCGATGAAGTCCGCCACCCAGAGGGGATCGTCCACATAGACCAGCCGGCCCCTGGTGAGGACCCGGAAGGCAAAGTTGCCCTGCGCTCGGCGCAACACGGTGACCTGGAAGGGATGGGGCCCGATGCGGCCCAGCCGGGTCTCCACCAGGACATCCGTCACCTCTTCCCAGGGATCGGGGTTCTCCCGCCGCAGGATCAGGCCCAGGTCGATGTCCGACTGGGGGCGCACGAAGTCCAGCACCGACCCAAAGAGATAGGCGCCGGCCACCTGCGGGAAGTCGGGTAATACGGCACGGATCCGCTCCTCCACCCGCCGCAGGTCGAGCTGCCAAAGCTCCCCCCGCCGCTTCCCGGTGTATATCGCCGCCGCAGGCTGCACGAGGTCAACTCCCTTCTAGACCGCCTAGGAGTAGTATAGCACGGCGGGGGGAAAAAACGAAGGGCGTAGCCATCCAGCCGTTGACAGCGCATGCAGCCGTTGATGCCATCTGCCCGGATCTGCGCCCGCCGGACGCCGGAAAGAGAAAGGATGCCCCATGACCGGCAAAACCGTGGCCACCGGAAAAACACCGTCGACGGCGGGTTCCGGGGGCCTTTGAGCCTGGGCCGCCTATACAGTTATCCGTGCCTTTAGTGGAGGGCCGTTGCTGCCCGGCCGACGACTTCCACCACCGGGGGCAGCCTGCCCCGGATGGACCTCGAAACCACGACTGCCAATATCTATAGACAGGCGGACCCCGCCGTGCTATCTTTTTATGGAAGGTGAAACTAGAGGGGTAGGTGTCCACGATGCCGGAACGCAGGTTCTGCGAGCAGTGCCGCCGCGAGGTGCCCTGCCAGGTCGCGGAGCGGCCAGGGATCTTCCGGGTCTTCGGTCGCGAACCGGTGAGGCTCCAAGTGCGCATCTGCGTCTGCTCCGAGTGCGGCGCGCACTTGTACGACGCCGTCCTGGACGATGCCAACTTCCGGCGCGCCTACAACATCTACAGGCACCGCCACCAGATCCCCTTCCCCTCCCGGATCCGCGCCCTGCGCCGCAGGCTTGGTCTAACCCCGGAGGGCTTCGCCCGTCTTCTCGGCTGCGACGCGGCCGCCGTGCGCCGCTACGAGACGGGGGCCGTTCCCCCGCCCGAGCACGCGACGAAGCTGCGCCGCTTGGCCGGGACAGTACCGCCCTCGTCCTAAAGCCGTCCACATGCTGAAGTACCGAGTTTTCCCCGAAAGGCGGGTGCATCCCCATGGCCGACACGATCACGCCCCGGTTGACCGTTCACCTGGAAGGCCCCGCCGTGGACCGCGGGGAGATCCTGCTGGAAGACCTCGCGCATCTGTCCCACCACCTGCAGGGAGCCTTGGACCGGATAGGGTCGGGCCTGATCCAGGGAGAAGGACGGCACCCAGGCCCTTTGCCCAAAAAGGTCCGCCGGCTTTGCTCTCTGGCGCTTCGCGGCATGCATCGGGGCAGCGTGTCGCTGGAGCTGGTCCTGCCTCGCGACCAGTTCCTGGTCCAGGAGTTGGACCCCGGCGAGGCGGCCCTGGAGCAACTCGTGGCAGGCTTGTCCTCTGTAACCTCGGGGCTACGGGAGATGCCTCGGGGTTACGATGCCGGCGTCCTGGCGCGCTGGCGCGACATAGGCGCTCTCTTTGGGCGCGGGGTCGAGCGGATCGATCTCGACTTGGTCACCCGGCGCGCACACTCCGGTGCCACCTATGATCCCCAGGCTCACCAACGGCTCCTCGAGCTGGCGCGTCCCCGCGCCGTCAACCTGGATACCGTGGAGGGGCGCCTGCTCATGGCCGACCTGCGGGAGGGTGCGTACCGCTGCCGCATCCACCCCCCCGCCGGCAAGCCCTTGCCGTGCAGCTTCGATGAGGCTCACCGCCAAGCGGTTCTCGCGACCCTGGGCCATTGGGTACGGGCCTGGGGTTCGGCGGACGTCGATCCGATGACCGGCGAGCTGACGCACCTGACCATCTCCGGTCTGGAGGTGCTGGATCCGGAACATGTTGCGGAGCCCGGGGAAGGTTACGATTTCTGGCAGCCGCTGAGCCTGGACGCCTTGGCATCCGAGCAGGAGGTCGAGGTGCCCAAGGGCATCGGCCAGTTGGCCGGCGCCTGGCCGCAGGAAGAATCACTCGACGAATTCTTGGTAGCCATACGCGCTTGGCGGGATAGGGATAGGAGCACAAACGGTTGAAGGACTTCGTCTTGCTCGACACAGACGTATGCTCTTTTCTCCTGAAGAAAGACAGTAGAGCCACCTACTATGCGGCGCACATAGTCGGTCGGCTTCCTGCAATCTCATTCGTCACGGTTGCTGAATTATACCGATGGATGTTCCTTCGCAAATGGGGCCCTTCCCGAATCGCCGCCATGGAAGATGCTCTGCGCAACTACCTGATAATCCCATTCAACAAAGAGCTGTGTAAATTATGGGCCCAGGTGTCATGCCAATGCAGGCAATCCGGTCATGACATAAAGGCCAATGACGCCTGGATTGCCGCTACGGCCTTGCTTTATAGAATACCGCTCATAACGCATAACAACCGCGATTTTCGAGATATCCCAAACCTAACTGTGATATCCCAGACGCCCGGTGAGATTTAATGCCTTTTCTTCCGCCGTTTCGCCCTATCTGACATCCACACTCTTGAGAGCCGCGGTCAGCGGATCGGAATAGAAGACCGGATCTACCTTCTCCACGATCTCCCCGGGCACCTCCAGGAATTGCCGCTTGTTTTCCAGCGGGATCAGTACCTTTCTCGCCCCATTGTCCATGGCCAGCTGCAGCGCTTCGGTCAAGGACTTCACCGGAAGAATGCGCCCCTGCACGGTCATCTCCCCCAACGCGAGCATCCCCGCTTGAATGGGAGTCCCCCGCATGAGCGAGTACAGCGCCAAGAAGAAAGCCACCCCGCCCATGCTTCCCTCTTTGGCGCTCATGAGGTCGACCACCTGAGCATGGAAGTCATAGCTGTCCATGTCTTCGCCCAAGGCCATCTCCCGCCGGTGGGACTTCAGGAAATCAAAGGCCGTCTGGATGGACTCCCGCATAGAGCGGCCTAGGCCACCGCTGATCCGCAACTTCCCGGTGCCCGGCATCTTGCCAACCTCGATGCGCGATATGGACAGCTTGTCCCCCTCCCGCAGCACCAGGGCGTAAGCTGAACCCGGTGGCAGCGGATCCGGTGAGATCAGATTATTTCCGCCCTCCTCCGGCACGCCTACGAAGCGTTCCTCCCGGGTATGGGCATCCAAGTAAGAAAAGCTGGTTTGGTAATACTCGAAAGCTCCCAGCTTCTTGAGCTGCTCCTTGACCCGACGTCGCCCCTCCAGGGCCAGTTCCAAGTACTCCGCCAACTCCTCCGGGGTAAACAACACCCCGTCCGGATGCATGAGCTTGATGTAGCCCGAAACCGTTTTGCGCACCGCCTTGACATCCCGCGCGTTGAGGCTTCGCCCCAGGGAGAAGTAGTGGTCTATCAGTTCCGTGAAATTTTGCTTGCGCAGTGCCCGCAAAGCCTCCGCCAGGTAGTCGGAAACAAAGCCGTAGCCGTTGGTGAATAGCTCGGTTGACAGCTTGGGCAGTTCCCAGCCCGGCAGATAGAAATGCAGGCGGTCCAGAAAAGCCATGTCGCTCCCCATATCCGACGGCAACGGCTGAAACAGGTGCGCACTTCGCACCAGCACCTCCACCGGAGTGTTGATGTTGCCGAGAAAGCTGAGCGACGCGTCGGCCACCAGTTCCTCCTTGCCCCGGCTGAAGGAACCGGCCTCCATGAAGTCCTTCAGGATCTGCACCGCCGTGCGGTCCTCGAACCGTATGCCCGCCACCTCGTCGAAAGCCACCACGTCCCAAAGCCCCACCAATCCCATCTTGCCGGTGGCCATGTTGTAGAACAGGTTGGCCGTGGTGGTCTTGCCGCCGGATACCAGGATAGAGTAAGGGGAAACCTCGCGGTATACGAACGACTTGCCCGTGCCGCGCGGTCCCAGCTCGATGAGGTTGAAGTTGTGCTCCACCATGGGGATAAGCCGCGCCAGCACCAAGAGCTTCTGGCGCCGGGTGAGCAGAGCCGGCTCCAGGCCCACGCTGCGCACCAACAAGTCCAGCCACTCCTCGGTGCTGAACTCCCCCCTGCCCCGCATGAAATCGTCAAGGTCGAAGGCGGCCAACTGGATCGGCTGCAGCTGGGTAATGAAAAAAGGCTGGATCTTGCCCCCCACGGACTCCTCAGGGCGGTATTCCAGGTCCACCCTGGCCCAGATGCCACCGGCCAGCAACCGATCGTAGCGGCGCACATACTCTTCGGGGATGTGCACGTAGCGATAACCGAAGTTGACGAGCTCCGCCCAGTACCTGTCCTCGCTCACCAAAAGCCGCACCTTCACCTTGTCGATGAAGCTGTGGCTGCCCTCCTCCCGCACCCGGGACTGGGCGCGCACTCCTTCGTCGGAACGCACGAAGTTGTCGGCCAAAGTCCGGTTCACCGTGCGCAGCCCGGCCTCCACCGCCGCAGCATCATCGGTGGCGCAATACTTGCCCAACAGGTACTCCAGCACGTAGACCGGGACGTTGGCCCCCACCTTCACCTTGCGGACCAGATCCTTGCGGACCACCTTGCCGGCAAACACCCCATTAGACTTCTCGTCCAACCCTTGCTGACCGGGCATCGTCGTCGTCACCTCCTCGCTCGGCAGGATCAAAACGTCAGCAGATACGGCACCTGCGGCGAGCGGCACAACACCGCCCCCGTGGCCGCGTCCAGCACTTCCACCCGCAATTCCCCTTGGGGCGGCGCCTCTTCGTCCAATTGGATGAAGGCGCGCACCTTGTCCGTCCCCTTCAGTTCCAACTCGCCACTGTCCGCATGAAAGCCGGCATCGCCCCCTACGAGGCTCCCGATGACGCGCTCCCCCGCCACGACTCTGCAGCGCAGGCGCACTGACGGGGTCAGGAAATCCTTCCTGGACCAGGTCAAGAACACGCTGAATAGTCGGTTGGTGATCTTCCCCTTCTCCAAACGCACCTCCACCTCCTCCTGCCCGGCATCACCCAAGCCCGCCGCCAAACGCAGCCGCAATACCGGCACCACCAGTTCCTGCAGGGACAGGCCACCGTGGAAATAGGTCTTGGAGCCGCCGCGCACCCGAAACACATTCAGCCCTCTGGGGAAGGCGAACTCCAGGTCCCCGCCCAGCTCTAATTCATCGGCTCGGAAGCGAAGGTAGGCCGGATCGGCCCTCCCCCCTTTGCCGATCCACACCCGCCGATGCTCCTCCAAAGGGTGTCCCCCAGGCGAAGAGACGAAGCGCTCCAGCGCTATCGGCTCATGAAGCAAGAAGCCGTGGTCCACCGCCAGAAGAAAGTGCTCCACCCCGGCCGCCGCCAGCCGTCCTACCGCCTGCCGCAGATCGTCCAGGAGCAGGCTCATGGTCCGACGCCCCTGGTAGGCGGAGTCGTTTTCCCCCGCCCGGTCTATCTCCGGGGAACGCAGAAATACCAGGCTTTCCCCAGCCAGGCGGTGCTCCAGTACCTCCGGATCCAAGTTCACGGCCTCGTCCAGGGAGAGGATCAGCGGCGGCCGGCCCAGCCGCTCAGCCAGGTAGCGGTCCCTAGCCGCACTATCGGCAAGCTCCTTATCCCCCACCTGCACCCGCAGCGTCCCAGCCGCGTCCACCAGGGACAAGCCGTTCTCGGCCCCCGGCAGCAGGGCAGCCATCCCCACCCGCGTCACCGCCGGCAAGGTGGCCACGGCAAAAGTCAGGTCTATATGCGCTGTTCCCTCCAACATCGCTTCCAACTCCACCGCCATCTCGTAGCGCAAGGCATCCAACCAAAAAATCGCCGTTCTCCCTTTCGAGAGCAGCGGCTGCACTTGCTCCCGCCAGAACTCGCGCTGGTGCGCCAGGCCCGGGAAATCCAACCCCTCCCGCTCCACGGCATCTGCCAGATGCTCCGCCATCTCGGCGCAACAGTCGTCATAGCCCTTGTGCGCCACCCGCAGCAGGTTGCGCACCGCCCGGTCCGTCTGGTCTGCGGGCAGCCGCCGGGCCACCCGGTCCAGCACGTGCCAGCCGCCCTCCGGCCGGGTGTAGCGCTGCACCAGCTCGGCTGGCGAAGCCCCCCCTGCGTCAGCAAGCTCCGCCCGCACCCGCCCGACTTCGGCCAACAGGCGCACCGCGGCGTGGCATCCCTGCCAGGCCCGCCGGATATCCTCGTCCCGGCGGGACCAGAAGCTTTTCACCCCCTCCTCACACAGCCGAGCTGCCTCCTCCAGCTTCTGCGTTTCGGCCAGCCGGGTCGCCTCCGCAAGGCGGCGCCATTCGTTGCAGGGGAAGGTCTGGGCCACCCCGACGGGCCCCTGCCGGGCCAACTCGGCCAAGCGCAGTTTTCGCTCCAGCGACCGGGCCGTTTCCACATAGGCCGCGCTCTTGCTGTCCGAGTCACGCCAGCGTTCAGCCACCCCGCGGCACACGCCGGCCGCCGTCGCCGTCGGAGTGAACCCGGGCAGGGCCAACTCCGGCTGCACCGCCGCCAGTTCACCCAGTAGAATGCATTCTTTCAGCCGCTGCGAGAAGGCTCCTGCCCCGTCCGCCATCGCCAGCCGTTCTCGCAGGAACTCCTCCCGCAGTTTCCGCAGCTCGCCAGTGGTCTCCTGGGTCTCCAGGATGACCTTCCAGGCGATCTGCGCCGGATCGTCGGTGCCCAGCTTCATCCGGATCAGGTCGTCCGTCCCGCGCCGGTCCGCCGCCCGGTCCAGCTCCGCCAGGGACATGCCCTCCCAGACGTCAGGCCCCTGTCCCAGAACTTTGGCGGCCACCGCAGCCAGCTGCTCCCCGCGATCCAGCCCAAAAACGGCGCCCGCCTGCTCCAAGGGATAAAGGGGGTTTTGCTCCGGCGTCAAGGTCCGGGGGACGTAGCACAAAAGGCGGGGAGGATCGGGAGTCCTAAGGTATTTCTCGGCGGCGTACAGCAATTCGTAGATGCTGCCGGTGTCCTGCAAGACCTGCTCCCCTTCCGATGCCAACTGCTCCGCCACCGGCTGGCCCAGTCCGCCCGGATCGTACCAGACCACCAGGCCGCGGGAGCGAAGCTTCTCCCGCACCCGCCTGCACAGTTCGTCGCTCACCGCCCCCATGACCTCACCTCTTCTCCAGGGCTTGCCGCAGTTTCGACGCCAACTGGGGATCCCGCTGCTCCGCTGCCTGCAGCACCTGGGCTGTCACCGCGGCCCAAGGATAATTTCCGGCGCTGATCTCACCCCACTTTTTGTCCGCCTCCGGCCAGGCTAGCAGACCATGAAAAGCCGCCGCGTTCAGGACGACCCCGTCATCGGGATCCGGCGACAAGTGCAGGGCGGCCACCTCCTCGAGTCCCCGCCGCAGGCTCGCAAGCTCCTCCAGCAGGTGCTCCGCCTCCACCTCCCGTTGCATCAAGGCCTTGGCCTCGCGGGGAGAACCCTCCTCCGCCGCCCGGCGCCGCTCCTGAAACTCTTGCAGGTGCCGCTCCTCCAAATGCTGCTTGGGCTCCACGAAGTCCCGCAGGATGCGAAAGACCGTGTCCCCCGTCAGGCGCGGGTAATACAGCCAGATGCTGTAGGCACGCCGGGGCGAGGACAGCTGCCAGTAGATGGGCGCCTTGCGCGGCCGGCGGCTGTAGTCCCCGAGGTGCAGCCGGAAAAAGCGGTCCCGGAAGAAATCCCTAAGGTGCTTGACTTTCAGGAGGGCGCACAGCTCCTCCTCGGCCCGCGGCGCGTTTTTGGAACCGAAGATGGCCTCCATGGCCGCAGACAAGCGCGTCCCCAAGTCCCAGGGATGCCCGGGGTCATCCGCCAGAAGCCCGTCGGGGGAAACCTCCAGCGGGTAGTCCCCTGGCACCGGTCCCAAAAGGCCGCCCCCGCGCAGGTCGAAGCGGCCGAAGGCCACGCCCAAAGCATAAGAGGCAAGGCGCACCGCCTGCTCCTCCAGTTCCTCGGGCCGTACCAACCCCAGCTGCAAGCGCCAAGCTGCCACCTGGGCCGGCGCACAGCCCAAGGTCAGGGCCAGCTCTCCCAGTTCCAGATAGCGCCGCTTTTTTCCTTTGCCGCGCGCCGGCCGCTCCCCTTCCTCCCCATCGCCGGTCTCCTCGACTGCCTCCCTGCTCAGGTAGGCTCTGCGCAGGGCGGCAGCGTCTGCGGCGGAGAGGCCCCGCTGCGCCAGGGCGCCGGGGTGCGGCCCCAGCTCGGCGTCCAGGGCCGCCCGGTCCGCCGCATCCACCTGGTACAGGTCGAGGACGGCCGCCTCGATGCGCCAGGAAGCCTCCAGGAGGGCAGCCTCGTTGGCCTCCCGCCACTGCAGATAGCGGCGGAAGGTGCCCTCCAGGGAGAACTGCTCCGGCCAAAACTCCAGCCGCGCCAGGAAGGGCCGCAGGAACTCCCGGGAGGTCTCCCGGCCGCCATCCAGCTCCCGCTGGCGGTCGTGGCATTCGCGCGCCAGCCGGGCCACCTCGTCGCGCAGCTGTGCCGGAGGAGACGCCCAGGGAAGCCGCTGCACATAGCCGACTTCCCAACTGCGGCTGGGTGTTAGCACCTGAAGGAAGGCGCGGGTTAAACGAGTGTTCAGCAGGCCCAGGGCATACCAGCGGTCCACCTCGTCGGCGAAAAACAGCGCCGGTCCTTTGTCGGCAAAAATGCAGCCTTCCGGCATGAGCCGCACGTTTAAGCCCTTCACTGTTACCCTCGAATAGGTCAGGCCGGGGCGGAAGTAGAAGGACAAGTTCTTAACCACCCACTCCCACTTACCTTTTAGATAAGGGTAACGTAAGCAAACGTAACTCTTTATCCGCTCCCCCTCGTTGCCCCAATCCACCAGGAGATATACGTCTGCATAGTATGGGGAGTAGTCGCCGCCCTTGGCGAAGGGCACCCAGGGCTTCCCCTCCCTGGTCTCCGCCGCGCTGTGGGCCGAGCGCTCCTCCGGCACCTCCCACCAGGCCCGCAGGAAACGAAAGTCGTCGGAGGTTTGCAAACCCACTTTCACCGTGCGGCCGCTACCCTCCAGGGAGGGCAGCTTCACGAACGCCTCGCGGAACCGCTCCGACACCCAATAGGCGAAGGGACTTCCCGGCACTTCCCGAAAGTGCTCCGGGTCCATCCGGTAGGCCGCCGGGTGGTGACCCGCCCCCTGCCGCAAGGCCACCACAGCCTCGGTCAGGGCCGCCTCCTTGTCCCGCGCAGCCAGGAGCCGCAGAAAAACCGCCTCCCTCATCCCACATCCACCCCGGCTTTCCATGCCAGGTACTGGATCAGCTCCGAAGGGAAAAACATGCGGTCGCGCGATTTGGCCTCCCGGTATTTCTTCATTCGCCGGAGGATGAACTGATCCGCATCCTCCAGGGCCAGGAAGAACCACGGCCCCTCGGTTGTGCTTCTATTCGCCTGCCTGGCCACCAGCAGCTTGGCTATCTTCCGCCTCCCGGTTTCGCTGCAAGACACCACGCGCTCGCTGTCCAATGCTCGGGCCAAATCCTGCGCCTTTTTCCGCGGCGCCATGCCCAGGCGCCGCACCGCAGCGCACAGCCGCGCGGGCTGGAAAGCCGTGCGCACATCCTCGGGCGCCACGCTCTTCCCGCTCTTGACCTCCACCATCAGCCCCAAAGTCTCGATCGCCACATCGATGCCCCAATCCTGCGCAAACTGCGGATCCCAGTCCCTCTTCTGCCCACCGATCTCTTCGTAGGTGTAGGGAAAGCGCACCGCCAGGAGGTCGCAGTCGGCCGAATGCGCCATTCCTTCGTCCAGCTCCCTCCCCGGCTCCCCCGTCCGATGCAGCACGAAGTCGCTCAACGGAAAGAAGCCGTTCAGCCGCAGGTACCAGTGGGCGATCGTCTCCGCGTAGTTCATTTACGCACCTCCAGTACGTAGGCCGCCGTCTCCACCGTGGCGCCGTCCAGCACCCCGAAGCCCAGGTCCGCCACGCTGATCACCTGCGCCCGCTCCAGGATCATCTCCCGCCAGTCCTCGAAGCTGCCCAGGAAGAAGCCGTTGCGGGGCGTGATGGCCCCCAGATAGCCGCCAGGGCGCAGGAAGTCCAGGCCCCGCTCCACGAAGGCGGCATAGATGTCGTGGCGCGACCTGGAGAAGTGCTCCCGCAGGTGCTCCCGGCCCACCGGCGTGGCCTCGCCGTAGGGCGGGTTCATCAGCACCACGTCGTAGTCCTGGGACAATAGCCGCAAGAGCCGCAGGTCCTCCTCCCCCTCGGCCGCGAAGCGCCGGCGGGCCATGCCGTCGGTGCCCTCGGCCATCCGCTCCAGCCCCCGCCGGATGCCGGCCTCCGCCTGGCGGGCCAAGTCCTCATGGAAATCGAAGCGTCCCTGGGCATCCGCCGCGCTCCGGCGCCCGTGGTCCACGGCGGCCCCCAGAAGCTTCGCCGGCCGCAGGAGGGAACCCAACTCATCGGCCTGGGACAGCCAGCGCCACATCTGGTCGAACACGCGCCGCCGCTCTTCGCTTCCCAGTTCGGCGCGCACCTCGCCTAGAAGCTGCGGTTCCCGGGGGGCCGCCTCGGCCCAGACGATCTGCGCCGGAGGGAACGGCGCGCCCGGGTGATAGGCGGCGGCCTTCAGATGCAGGGCCACCCCCGCGAGCTGCACCGCCCGCGGATCGATATCCACTCCGAACAAGTTGCCCCCTAAGATAAGCCCCGGGATCTCGTCCCGCGGGAAGCCCGCCTCCTCGTAGATGGCGGCGAATACGTCGAAAGCGTAGAGGAGAAAGTGGCCGCTGCCCGCCGCCGGATCGATGACCCTGAGCTGACGCGGGTCCTTCGCCGACCGGGACCCGCCGTCTCTATCCGGCAAGAGCAGGGAACAGCGTTGCGCGATGCCGGATTCCGGATGCATCTGCCGCCACAGCCGGCCCAGGGTGTTGTCCACCAGGAAGCGCACCACGTAGTCCGGGGTGTAGAATTGGTTGATCACCGTCAGATCCTCGGAGCTGGTCGGCTTGCCGGCCTCGCGCACCTGGTCCTTCTCCTGGGCGTTGAAGTACTGGTAGGTCCAGCCCAGGGTCTCCGCGTGGCGCCAGATGCCCGCCAGCTTGCCGTCGTTCAGGATGGCGACGGCCCTTCTCATCGCCGCCGGGCTGGGCTCGACCAAGCCGGCCGGATCCGCTGGGTCGAACAGGTCGGGGAGCTTGTCCCGCTGCTCCGCCATGCGCCCCAGCAGGTAGTGGGCGTAGCCACCGTCGGAGCGGTCCCGGCACTCATCCGGATGTAGCTGGCGAAAGTCGCGAAAGCCGCGCGAGGCATCCCCGGCACGGACGCTCTCGGGCACCTCCCCGCGCTCCTCCAGCAGCCGCAGGGCCACCAGCCGGTTGAGCCAGGTGTAGGCCGTCTCTCGGCGGTAGCGCTCCACGGCCACGGCGGGCTTAAGCCCCTTGGCCTCCTCATGCTCCAAGAGCTTGTCCAATTCGTGACGGATTTTCTGAATCTGTGGATCGGCGGCCAGCTGCGCCGCAGGCTCCCGCTTGCCGTCCAGGTGGAGGCCGAAGTCCCCCTCCAGGCGCTGAGCGACGTCCCGCTCCAACACGTTCCGCAACGCCAGCACCGCGGCGCGCAACTCGTCCCGCTCGCCCTGGCCCAGACCGGCGCTCATTGGATGATCACCCGCGCCCCCTGGGCCAGAAGCTTCTCGCAGTCTTCCCGCAGGCCCTGAATACCCGCCTCCAGCTCCTCCGGAGTCTCTACGGAACTTCCGAAATAGCGGGCAGCCTGCAAACGCTCCACCGTTTGGGCCGGGCGCAAAAGTTGCAGCAGGCCCTCTTTGGCTTTCTCCCCCAGGTAAGGGGCAGCGGCAAGATCGGATTCCATCTGAGCCAGGGACGCCCGGCAGGCTTTGCAGCAAGTGCCGTCCATCTCCTGGGCGGCACAGGAGCGCCGCCGCAGGGGATCGGTCAGCTGCTCCCGGGCTGGGGCCGGCAGTTCGGTCCAACCGGGCAGGTTCGCCAGCTCCTGCACCAACCCGGCGAAGGCTTTCTCCCGTGCGGCATGCCTTGTGGCGTAGAAATCGGCGTAGGCCTTGGACGCTGCCCGCTCTGCGGTAGTCAGGTCCGCCAATCGCTCGAAGAGGCTCTCCCCGGCCAAGATCTCCTGGACCAGGCGCCCACTCTCGACAGCCTGCGCCGCCTCCCCGGCCTGGCGCAGATACTCTGGCCACACCTCCAACAGCCTACGGCAGCGCCGGACTAACGCTTGGTTTGCCGGCTGCAGCGCCACCTCCACCGCCGGCAGGCGGCGCAGCCGGGCCGTAAGCTCCTCCCCCTGGTCGGCAATGCTTTGCACCAGGTCCTCGTCCCCGCCGGACAGGAGCCCCTCGATAACCTGCTCCAACTCCCCCAGTTGCTCGCTGCCCGGCAGTCCCTCCACCCGGGCCGCCGCCGCCAGGGGAGCCAACCGCTGGCGTTGTTCCCCGAGCCAGCGCCGCAGTTGCGTGGCCAGGGGCACCTCCTCCAAGCTGATCTCCTTGCCGGTCAGCTCTTGGTAGAAGCGGGCCGCTCTGCGTCGGTGCTCGATGCCCAGGCTCTCCCGGAGGGTGAACACCGCCTGACGAAAGTTGCGCTGTCCTTGGAACACTTCCCTGGCCTCAGCCGGATCCCGGAAACGCTTCCCCTGCCACAAAAGTTCCACATGACGCGCCCGGAACAGGGCCGCCGTCACCACCAAGACCACGTCGGGGTGCCAACGGTAAGGCGCCCTCTGGAAGTAGGCCACCAGCTTGTGGCCCTCCGCCGCCGCTCCCGTCCCGTGCAAGCGCTCCACGACATCGCGCACCGCCCGGGCCGCCGGGGCCTCCGGGTCCACCGCCCGGCGCCCCTCCTGCGTGGCCACCAGCTTCAGGCCCTCCTCGGTCAGTGCCGCCGGCAACCCCTGCAGGTTGTGGGACTCCAGGAGCTTGACCGCCTCCTTAGGGCCCACCTCCGCCGCCCCCTGGGGAAAACGGTCGAATATCTGGGGCACCGCCTGTTCCAGGAGGCCGCGCACCGCTTCCCCAGGCTCTTTGCCCCGCAGCTCCACCTGACGCCCTTGAAACAGCACCCGTCCGCGCTGCAGCAGCGCCGTGGTCAACTCCGTCCGCAATTGCCGCTCCCGTTGCTCCCGCCGCCGCCCCTCCTCACGGACCAGCAGGCTCTCCGCTCCCGCCTGATGCCCGCGCTCGTGCATCTCCACCATCCGGGCGGAACGGAACACCTCACGGCACAGAGAAGTAGCCTGCTCCGGCTCCGGCGCCAGCCAAAATGCCGCCTGCGGTTCCTCCCGGCTGCGCCGCCGGAGCTTGGCCTCCTCGTCCCCCAGGCGCTCGTCCTCCACCAAGGTGAGGTGGAGCAAAAGGTCGCCCTCCCGACCCAGGCGTTTCTCCCCCAACCGGACCTCGGCCCGAAACTCTCCTCCCGGATAGCTGTCCCACCGCCAACCCGGCAGTTCCCCCAGGATCTGCTCCAAGGCCTTGTCCCGCAACTCCTCCAGATCGCGGGGCCGGGGAGAGATATCCCGGCGTTCCTGATCCCAACCCTTCTCCAGCTCGGTCTGCAGCTTCCAGCCGTCCTCCGCCTCCCGCACGAAGCGAGCTTCGCGCAGCCTCTCCAGCGACCGCTCCACCTCGAGGATCAGCGGGGCGCTCCCCAATGCTGGGTAGAGCACGGCTGCCACGTTCTCCTTGCTGCGACGCATCCAGCTCACCGGCTCCAAAAGGCAAAGCACTTTGGCTATCCGTGCCTCCAGGGAGTCCTCCCCGAAGTTCTTCTCCACCGCCGCCACGTCCAACGCCCGCTCCTGGGGGATATCCGCCCGGTTCAGATCGTAGACCATGTCCAGGGTGACCAGATGGCCTATCGGCCGTACCCCCAGGTTCACGGCGGGGTGGATCACCATCTGCTGGGCCAGCTTGATCACCGTGCGGTTGCTGCCACCGGTGAAACGACTCGCGCTGCGGCTGCGCAGCCCCGAGACGGCGTCGATGATCAGGTCGATCTGGTAGGGCAGGAAGGGATAGAGCCGGATGAAGGAGTCCCGGTCCAACGGTGCCGGTCGGCGGACGCCGCCCTGGAGCTTGGTGTGCGTCTCCAGGGTGCCGCGATGCCGGTCGTACAGCTCCTTCAGCAACTGCTCCCCTGCCGCCCTCTTGGCCAACACGCGCTTCGCGGCCACCTCGGAGATGTCGGACGGCAACAGATCCACCCGGATTTGAAAGCGGTCGATCAGGCGGGCCAGCTCCACCTGGCGGCCCGTCAAATCATCCACCACTTCATCCAGCTTCTTCTGGGAGGTCACCACCAACCACAGGCGACCCCGCCCGGCCCGGCCCAGGGCCTCGGCCATTCCTTGCAGTTCCAGCATCCGGTCCGTGGAGGAGGACACGTACTGCCCGACCTCGTCCACCACGAAGACCACGAAGCAGTCCCCGCGCCTCCGGCGGACGAGGGGCAGCACCCGGTCGGCAAAGTCGTTGATGGTGACAGGTACCGGCTTCCTGGTTTGAAGCCAGGCGTTGTCGTCACGATAGGTCTCCGGCTCCATCTGGTGCATCACCTGGCTGGCCCGGGGGAAGGCGCGGATCACCAGGTCGCGGTCCTGCTCCCAGGAAGTCCCGAAAGCGGCGGCGTAGCGCTGCCGGAATTCATCGAACTTCCCAATGTCCTCGAGATCCATCTCCAAATGGGCCAGATCCAAGTCGCGGGCATAACCCAAGGCGCGCAGGAGGGCGCGATACATCACCTGGGCCACGCCTTCGGCGTTGCTGCGGATGTCCCGGTCGGTGGACAAGTCCAGGATCACGGAGAAGCCGGGCATCCGCTGGACGATTATGCTCAAAAGGGCCCGGACGGCATCATCCTCAGCCCGATCTGCGAACAATTCGGCAGCTGATTCCCCAACCACCATGCGCGGTTCCAACACGTAGCCCAGGATTTTAGCGAAGCTGGACTTCCCGGACCCGAAGAAGCCGGACACCCACACACCCACCCGCTCCGTGGGGTTGTCCGCCGCCGAGCGGTAGCTCTCCAGCACCGTCCGGTAATGCTTGCGTAGGCTGTCGGTGACCACGTACTCCGCCAGCTCTCCCCGCACGATGTCTTCCTGGTTCTGGTCAACCTTGGTGACTTCCTCGATGGGCCGGTCAATCGGTCGTAGAAAAAGCTCCTTGATCTGCAGGTCTGCCACCCGACCACCTCCCCGGATGCGTCAGTAGATCCGCTCACGGTAGCTTCCGCCAGGTGCCCACTTGCCCATGAAGCGCAGGGTAGTACGATCCTCCTGGGTGCCCGGATAAAAGAGGACCACGGGCAGCTTCACCTTTCCCTGGAGCCGCGCCAGCAGGTGTGAGGCGTTGTACACCGGGTAGAGGGCCCCCAGCCGCCAAAGCAAGACCACCCCCGAATCTGCCGGCAGCTCACCCACCAGTTGGGCTATCCGCTCTTCCAGGGATGGCCGCTCCCCCGTGCCCCCCAAGATGTTGATTATGGTCTCCAGCACCGGCTGCAGGCCCTGGCTCCGCTCGGCTTGGAAAAACTCCTCTTTGGGAAACACCTCGGTAATCATTGACCATAACAATTCACATAAATCCACCTCTACTATGTGTTTTCCGCTATTGCGCAGACGTATCGCCAGGAGTTCTTTTTCTCGACGTAAGACATACTCGTCTCGAGGCTCATAGAGAAACACCGCCATCGGCACCATCATTTGGTCGCTAAGGCGCTTTTTCGGGTCGGCCAAATCACGCTCCAACAAAGCCATGCGTTCCTGCAAGGACGCCATGAGCCATCTCCTCCCAAGTCTTCAGGCGCCAGTCCAGCCGCACCAATGATCCGGCCGCAGCATAATGCCAGAACCCAGCCTGATGCCCTTGGATAAACAGTTCGTGAAGTTGCTGTTCGCCAATTAAAAAGAGCCGCCAGTCTCTGTGCTCCATCAGACGTTTTGCTGAGCGTACGTGGTGCTTCAAGTAGAAAGCCACATACACAAAGGCCTCAAAGGGCATATACGGCGAAGCGATGTATTTATGTGCCTTACCTTCAAGTACGCCGAAATCCCGTCCTACTGATAACAAACCCCGAGCAACCCGAGCCCGCACCTTGCTCGACCAATGATCGGCACTTGCACCTGCCACCTGTACGCCATCTACAAACTGCGATGCCATTTCCACGTTTATCTCGCGCCTCCCGAAAAAGTACGCGTTATAAACAACGTCAGTAATGAAATCATACAGCAGCTTATCCGCTCTGGCGGCATGATAATAGATGATCTTGCGCATAACCAAAGCGTCCAGATTGCTTGCCGTCAACTGCTGCAAGGACCGCAGCGCACCTGGCTCCAGATCGAAACGGCTCCTCAGGATCCGCTGCAGAGATGCCGTCCACTTTGCCGATCTGCGCCCCAATGAAAAACTTGCCTCGGAACCACCCAAGAATTGCCTGCTTTCTGGAAGTAAAGCTCCCGCCCGAATGGCGCCAGACGAATAGTCCTTTTTCAACTTCATTTCGTCCCGAGAGAGGAGCCGCTCATCCCAGGGTGCGTTGGCATATTTTGCCTCCATCGTTTTCCGTCTATTGCCGTGTAATCCAAGAGACAAGTTCTTTCTTACTTCGACATCCTTATCGCTTTTCCTCTGACCGGCCAATGCCCGCCATTGGCGCCAGCGCCTCCCTGCCGTAGTCCGGTAACATCGGCAGCATTGGCTGCGGCGGCCCAGTGCTCCATCGTCTTCAGACCCTTCGCTGATACCTTACCGCCTGCCCGGACTGCTCCGAACCACGCCCGGCTTTCGCACCTGCCGCCAGCCACTCCGCGGCATACCTCAGCCTGATCCTCCCGTTCCGGTCAGCTGGTCCTTCCCCTACGCCCGAAAGCCGCCAACCCGCTGCAGTCGCCCGGCAATTCCGCCCCGGGACGCTTTGGGGCATCGTTGCCCGCTTCCCGGCGGTGCTCATCGCCACCTGGAGATTCCGGAGCAAACCGGCCATCTTTGCAACCAGCTTTGGGAAATGGTAATTGGCAAGAAATAACCAAGAAGCGATGCTGGGCAATCGTCAGATCGAAGGTTTCCTACCCTCACCTTCCGAAGTAACAGTGCAAAATCTCGGAGGGAGGGAAACCGATTTGCAAAGGAGGTTGCCCATGCGTCAGGTGCGTGAGGTCCTGCGGCAGAAATGGGGAATGGGCCGCACTCTCCGGCAGATCGCCAGGAGCTGCGGCGTTTCCCGGGATACGGTGACG
>JAJZIM010000097.1 GCA_021810565.1 Bacillota bacterium | reverse complement strand
GACCTGGCCGTCGCCGCAGGGGATGGCCAGCGTCGGAGCAGGATCGCTCTCAGGTACCACCGCCAAGGAGGTCACAGCCTGCAGTTCGATGCTCCACCGACCGTTGTTTTCCTGCAGCACGGCGCGGCGGCTGTCGCCGAGGGCGGCCAGCACCCGCCCTCCCGTCAGCACCAGGGAGATGCGGTCCATCTGCACGGCGTGGCGGTGGAACTCCGGCTCGCAGACCAGGGTGGCCCGACGGATGTTCAAGGTCCAGCCGTCGGAAGAGTTTTTTTTAGCGTCAGATACAGCGACTGGCGGCAGTCGGCACAAATGAACCGCTGACGAGCGCCCTCACGCTTGGTGGGCCAAGAACCGTGCCGCCAAATCCGGCTGGAGCCGCAGGAAGGACAACTGGCTGGGCGCGGACCGGACTGGTGAGGGGAGATGGCGACGGATATTGTTGATTCGTGAGATCCATATAACACTTCTGCAAGCTGCCTTTGCAGCAGATCCACTTGCGCCTGCAGCTTCTCCATGGAGGGTTTCGGTTTGCGGCCAGGCCTTTCATTCAAGGCCTCCAAGAGAACCTCATCCGCCAACTTCAACCAGTGATACAGGGACGGACGGGATACATTGTACTTCCTTGCGACCCCGGCGATGCCTCGCCGCAAGGACCACGCCTCCTTGACTGCCGCAAGTTTCTCTTGGGGCAAGAGTTCTCGGTATCCCACCGGCAAACACCTCCTCACCTTGAAGATAGCACAAGGAGGCGCGCCTGGCAAGGAGGTAATGTAAGTTATATGCCGTCCATCCCTGCGGGATCAGGTTCACTTTGAACTGGCGAAAGGATTTCCCGCAAAAGTTAGGTGAGAGTTTCCAGAGCGGATTCGGATGGCCGCTACCAAGGCCAGCGCAGGCGCTCGTTGTGGACACGGACCCAGCGGCGGCACGCCATGGCCCGGAGGACTCCCCAGGCCAGGGCAACCGCCACGATGGTCACCGCGCCATAAGTCAAGTCCATCGCTGTCCGCCTCCTTTCGCCTACCAGACTAGCGAAAGCCCGCGGCGCAGTCCTAAATGGCGGCTGAGCGCAGCCTGACCGTTTGCTGACGGGGGCGGATCGGCGGCAGCCCGCCGCGGTGGCCCGCGACCTGGCGGAGCAGGGTCTCCCGGAGCAGGTTGAGTAGTCCGGACAGACATGGTTGAGGGTTTTCCACCTTGGCCGGGGGCGTCCGGCGTAGGACAATGGCCTGGGGAGGGATGCGTCGTGAGCCCATCGATGTCCCCGGAGTTTGCGGTGGAGTGGGAGGACCCCGCGGATCGGGCGCTTTTTTGGGTCCGGGATGACAGCCATCATCCGGCACCGGTAACCACCCTGACCCACGAATTCCTCAGCCTGGTGTACGGGGAGGGGCTGAACGTCGCCGCGGCGCACTACGGCCTGCCCTTTCGGGTGCGGCGGCGCTGCTTGCACACCTACTGCTACTCGGCCGTGGTCCCGGCGGCGGGGGACGACGACGGGGCGGCCCTGCGCCGGGCGGCGACCGCGACGGCCCAGGAGTGGGCGGGGAACTGGCTGCCGGAGGTCCAAGGGCGCATCGCCTGGTGGTGCGGCCGGGACCTGGTAGGTGCGCCCCTGAGTGAACTGCGGCAGCTGTTGGCGGCAGCGGTGACTTTTGCCCGACGGATGGGGGAAATCCACTTCCTGGCCACCGGCCCTGGGTTGTTGGTTTTGAGCGAGTTCGAGGAGCGATGGGGGGAGCTTTGCGGTTCCGGCGCCGCCGCCTGCGGGCTGCTCACGATGCCGGACAGCAAGAACGCGCAGTTGCGCCGTGCCTTGGAGGACCTGGCGGACCTGGCCCGTAGCGAGCCGCAGGTGGCTCGGGTCGTGGCCGCGGGGCCGGCGGACCGGGTATGCGCCGAACTGGAGGCGTTCCCGGCCGGGCGGGTGTTCCGCGCAGGCCTGGAGTGCTTCCTGGCGCGGTGGGGTCGGCGCGGCGACCAAAACTGGAGCTTGGACCGGCCCAGCTGGCAGGAGGATCCGACTTTCGTGCTGGAGAGTTTGCACCGCCTCCTGGAGGCGCCGCAAGGGCGGGAAGCGACTCTACCGGAGGCGGAGCGGCTGCTGGAGGGGCTGGGGACCAACCGCCGGGAGGAGCTGGCCGGGCTTTTGCGCGCGGCCCGGGTGGCGCAGCAGGTCAAGGAGGACCACGCCTTCTGGATCGACTTCGCCGCGGGCCACGAGGTGCGCTGCCTCCTGCGGGAGCTGGGCGCTCGGCTGAGGCAGGCCGGGGCGCTGCCCACGGCGGACGACGTCTTTCGCCTCACCCTGGCGGAACTGGACGAGACGGTCGGGACGCTGCAGGATCGGCGGGAACTGGTGGCAGCGCGGCGCTTGGAGGAGGAGGCGTTTCGGGAGGTGGTGCCTCCCAAGTTCCTGGGCACGCCGAGCGCCTCCGCCGGGCTTCCCCATCCGATCTTGCGGGTGATGTCCAAGGTGTTCGGCGCACGGCCGCAGCCCCCCACGGCCGCGGTTCTATCGGGGACGGCGGCTGCTCCGGGGAAAGCGCGCGGGGCGGCCCGGGTGCTGCGATCCACCGCCCAAGTCGAGCGGCTGCGGCCGGGGGAAGTGCTGGTGGCCCCCACCACCACGCCGTCGTGGATTCCACTTTTCGCCACGGCGGCGGCGGTGGTCACCGATGTGGGCGGTGTGCTGTCCCACACGGCGGTGGTGGCCCGGGAGTTGGGCATCCCCGCCGTGGTGGGCACCGGCTGCGCCACGCAGATGCTTGCGGATGGGCAAAGGGTGGAGGTGGACGGGGACGCCGGGGAGGTGCGGCTACTGCCAGACGGTGCACCATGAGGGCGCGGCGGCCGCGGGAGGCCTTCGCCCACGTCAGCGGTATCGAGGAGAGGGAGTCCGGGGCGAGCGGGATCCGCAGGACCTCCGAGGTTTTCAGGGAACATGTCAGGTGGCCATCATTGAAACCCGCAGCAGTCGGGCATCAAGCCGCCCATGGACTAGGTGTACCTGTCCAACCGGGACCCGAAGGCCATCTGTGCCTTCATCAGGATCCTGGGACCCGGGGGCAAGCCCATGGCCAAGGACCGGCATCCGGGAGTGACTCCGAAGACATCCTGCGTCATCGTGGCGCCGCAGTACCTGCCTTCCGGCGCCAAGCCGTAGAGGGGAAGGCACGCCGTGGGGCCGCCGCAAGCCGGCCCCTTTTCCTGGGCGTGGCATATTCCCCGATCGGGGGGCGTAGGCTTGTACCGGGGAGGGGAGGGACGCCGGTTGCGCTTCGGGGAGCTGCGGGGCAAGGAGATCATCAACCTGCAGACGGGGCGGCGCATGGGCACGGTGGGGGAATCTGACCTGGCGGTGGATGAGGGCACCGGCGAGATTCAGGCCTTGCTGTTGCCCGGCCGCAATGGGATATTCGGGGGATCCAGGGAGGTGGAGGTGCCCTGGTCCTGCGTGCGCAGAATCGGACCCGAGGTGGTCATCGTGGAGTTGGAGGGACCCGCCCCGGGGTGGCGGGAGGGAGAGGCGCGGCCCGCATACCGGCGCGGACGGCGGAGATAATATCCCCGAGAAAGGGGAGGAGCGCTTTGGACCGTACGGTTATCGGGGCCTTTCGGGAGCAAGGCCAGGCGGATCGGGCCATCCGGGAGTTGAAGCAGCGGGGCTTCTCGGAGAAGGAGCTATCGGTGGTGGCCAAGAAGGACGACGGCCAGCGGGGAAACCGGCACGATGGCATCGGCGAGGGTCTGGGCTGGGGAGCGGGGGTCGGCGGGGTGGTCGGATTGCTGGCGGGCGTCGGAGCCCTGGCGATACCCGGCATCGGTCCCATCGTGGCGGCCGGTCCCATCGCGGCGGCCCTGACGGGGGCGGCGACGGGCGGCGTGGCCGGGGGGCTTTTGGACTTCGGGGTTCCCGCCGGCAGCACGCGGCGCTACGAGGAGGACATCAAGGCGGGCGAGGTGGTGGCCATGGTACGCGCGGCGAGTCCCAAGGTGGATCAGGCCGCGGATGTGTTTCGCCGCCAGGGAGCCCACGACGTGGAGGTACATTGAGCGGTTTTGCCCGACGGGGTCCGCGCTGCGGCGCGGGCCCTTTTTGTGCCTGCGGCACCGCCCCGGGCCGCGCACCATAAGCTTGAGGGAGGGGAGCCGAGGGGGGAAACCGGGTGGAGATGGCAGGGTTGCGGGTGGCCATCCTGGGCGGCGATCGGCGGGAGTTGGAGGTGGCGCGGATCCTGGACGCCCTGGGGGCCAGGGTAAGGGCCGTGGGGCTGCCCTGGCCCGATGAGGTTTCCTGGGCGGCGAACCGCTTGGAGGAGGTGGCGGCATGGGCGGACTGTCTGGTCGCTCCCGTTGGGGGGACGGACGACGTGGGCAACGTCCTGTATTGCATCACCGACGATACCCAGCCGCCGCCGCGGGTCACCGCGGAGGTGGTGGGCCGGATCCGGCCCGGGGCGCTCTTCTTCATCGGCAAGGCTGCCCCCTACCTTCGGGAGCTGTGCCGGCGCCGGGAGGTGCGGCTGGTGGAGTTCAGGGAACGCGACGAATTCGCGGTGCTCAACTCGGTGCCCACGGCGGAGGGCGCCATCCAGATGGCCATGGAGCACACCGACATCACTTTGCATGGTTCGGAGCTCTTGGTTCTTGGCTACGGGCGGTGCGGCCAGACCCTGGCCGGCATGCTGCACGGCCTGGGCGCCCACACCTGGGTGGCGACCCGGGAGGCGGCCTTGGCGGCGCGGGCGGTGGTCGACGGGCACCGGACCCTGGAGTGGGGAGAGCTTAAAGGGCGCATCGGCACCATGGAGGTGGTGCTCAATACCGTGCCGGCCATGGTGCTGCCAGAAGAGGTGCTGGCCCATGCAAAGGGGGAGTTGGTGGTGGTGGACTTGGCCTCGGCGCCGGGTGGGGTGGACTTCTTGGCGGCGCGCCGCCTGGGGATACGGGCGTACCTGGCGCCGGGACTGCCCGGGATCGTGGCTCCCAAGACGGCGGGGCGCATCGTGGCCAAGGTGATTCTGCAATTCCTGGCCCGGGAGCCGGGGGGACGGAGGGCAGGCGACTGACCGGGTGCCACCGCACCTGGGAGGCGGTGTTCGAGCCGTTGCGGCAACCGGCGCGGGAGGGAGCAGAGGTGACGCCGGTCCGGTCGCTCAGCGTGGGCGGAAGGTCCACCCGCCGCGGCGAACCGGATGGATGGGGGCGGCCGCCGACCGAGAGCTTCGTGGCGGCGGAACCTATTGGGCTAGGTTGGCCGACGCGGTAGCGGCACGTCCCGGTCGCTTGCTTGACGCAAATAGGCTGCGGGTAACGCGGGCGGGTGCCTCCATGGCAAAGCCGTCCCCCCTTCCGGACGCGTAGCGAGGGGCGGCAAGCGCGACGGCCAAGGAGGCCATGTGGCCTCCTTTTTCTTGGTGGTTGGCCGGGGCTGCGAACTGCCGAGGACCTCATTGGCGGCTGTCCTGTTTAATGATATTATATCCCCATGAAACTGAGCGAATGGGCGAAAGAACAGGGCGTCAGTTATCGGACGGCTTGGCGGTGGTTCCGGGAGGGAAAACTGCCGGTGGAGGCCGAACAGTATCCCACGGGCACCATCTTGGTCAAGGAGGCCAGACCGAAGACGGACGCCGCGGCTATCTATGCCCGGGTGTCGTCCGCCGAACAAGAAGGGGATCTGGAGGGTCAGGTGGCCAGGGTGCTGGAGTTCGTCAACCGCCAGGGGCTGCCGGTGGTGCGCACCGTGACGGAGATCGGCTCAGGCCTGAATGGGAAGCGTCCGAAGCTATTGCGGCTTTTGGCCGATCCGACGGTCGAAGTCGTCGCGGTGGAGCACCGGGACCGGCTGATGCGTTTTGGGGCGGAGTACGTGGAGGCGGCGCTGGCCGCCCAGGGAAGGCGGCTGCTGGTGGCGGACCCGGAGGAGATGAAGGACGACTTGGCGCAGGACATGATCGAGGTTTTGACCGCGTTTTGCGCCCGGCTTTATGGCAAGACATCGGCCAGGAGCCGGGCGAGGCGGGCGGTGGCCGCGGCGGCCGGAGGGGAGGCGGCGGATGATGCAGGCAACCTACGGGGCTAAGGTCTCCGATCAGGGCTGGTTTGCGTTGCTGGACGTCACGGCTCTCCGGTGCGCCCGGGCGTAGCACTCCCTTTTCGTATATCTTCACCTGCTCGACGGGAAACTCTAGGAGTGGCAGCGGGACCGCATCAAGACCTTCGAGTTGACCGCCCGCCAGTCCAACGCCATCCGGGTGAACCTGGGTGGCAAGGTGGGCGCGGTAGGATCCGGCCAGGAGAATCGCATCGCGCACCTGCAAGACGCCATCGTCTCGGCGGGAAAAGCCCTGCGGAAAGGCGAGCGGGACCTGGCGAAGCTCCAGGGCAAGAAGGCCAGCATCGCGCAGGCGGCGGAGCAAAGGCGCCGGCTGCGCTTCGCCCTGCACCGGAAGAAGCGCCGCCTCTTTCGGCTGGAAGGACGTCTTGCCGCCGCCCGGGCCGACCAAGACGCCGGACGGGTGCGCGTCTGCTTTGGAGGGGAGAAGCTTCTTCACGCCCGGTTCCATCTGAAGGCCAACGGATTTGCGGAGCGGGCCCCTTGGCAAGCGGCGTGGCGCAAGCGACGCTCCTCCCAGTGCCTGTGCCTGGGCTCCAGGGACGAGCTTGCGGGCAACCAGACCTGCGCCAGGATGCCGACGGCTCCTTACGCCTGCGGGTGCCGCCTCAATTGGAGGCGGCCTTCGGGAAGCACTTCCCGGTCAAGGACGTCAAGTTCGCCTACGGTCAATCGGAGATCGATGCCGCCATGAGCCGCAGGTGGGCGGTGACCTACCGTTTTCTGTGGCGGGATGACAAGAAAGCCTGGTATGTTCACGCCTCGGTGGAGCATTCACTGGGAGCATTCCTGATGCATTGTTATGCATTAATCGCGCAGAGGCCAGGTCCTATGCGGCATTGTCGGCATCCTCAAGAAAAATGGAGATGGACATGAGGGTTCGTCAGCTATTGCGCCGTACTGCCCGGGCGGCGACGCGGTACATAAGATCGGTCGAAACCCGCGGTGCCCGACCCGCCGCCTGCAATTCCCGCAGGGACAACGGAAGCAGGGACAACAAACCTACCCGGCCCGCCAGACTCTGGCTGACACCGGCCAGCAGGCGGAACTGCTGGGAGCCGGTCAGAATGAAGAAACCGGCCTTATCCATTCGCTCCACCACCGTTTGTAGGTAAGAGAACAAAGTAGGGCATCTTTGCACCTCCTCCAGCACCGCTCCCGCTGGGTAGCGTCCCAAAAAGCCCCGGGGATCTTCTTCGGCAAACTCCCGCTGGTCCAAGTCCTCGAGGGACACGTAAGGCTTGTCCGCAAAGACCATCCGGGCCAAGGTGGTCTTCCTCGACTGCCGCAGCCCGGGGATGGCCACCACGGGGTAGCCACGAGCCAGTTCCCGCACCGTCCCCTCGGCTGCACGCTGGATGATCATGGTTTTAGAACACCATCGTTTCGGCTAATAGTCAATTGGATTCGCCAAAAGCCCATTTGTAATCTGGACATGGCTCATGGCGATGGCCAACACTCCCCCTGCCGCCTGCCTGCTGGTGCTGCATGGTATAAAAGGCCATGTTTCAAGGAACGGTCTTTGTCGGCGAGAGCCGACGATACGGCTGGTTGCGGTGCGGGCGAGCTGCAGCGCGGGCTTTTTCAGACCTTCGTCCATGCCGGTGGTCAGGCAGCTTTCCCGTTCCTCTATTCGGATGGTACCAATAATGTGTTGCGCACCCCTTAGATCCCTAAGCCATATATTATGAGCACGCCTAAGGCGGAGGGAGCAGGGGTGATGAGCATGCGTTTGGCGGGAAAGAGGATCGGTTTCGCACTGACAGGCTCCCATTGTACCTTGGAGGAGGTGTTCTCCCCCCTGGAGGAGTTGGTCCGGGAGGGGGCGGCGGTCACACCAATATGGTCGCCTTCCGTGGCCAGCATCACCACCCGCTTCGGCAAACCGGACGACTGGTCGGCACGGTTGGAGGATATAACCGGCCACAGACCCTTGGAGAGCTTCGTGGAGGTGGAACCCATCGGTCCGCAGGGGTTACTTGACTGCTTGGTCGTGGCGCCCTGCACGGGGAACACCCTGGCGAAGCTGGCCAACGCCATAACCGACACACCAATGTCCTTAATTTGACGCTAATCATGGAAACGCCGGGGGTGCGTCTCACGCTTTTCGGCCAGCCTGTCTCAAGAATTAGGCCACCGTCGTCTCAGGAATTAGGCCACCCAGGCCACCCTTGTCTCAGGAATTAGGCCAGGTCTGGCAGTACGATGCCTTCATGCTTCGGGTTCCCTTCTGGAACTGTTTGGGGTGGGGTGCCCCATCATCATGAGGGAGGGCCAGGGGAGAGCGCCAGCCACCCCGGATGGTTGCTTGGTAGCGAGGACTGCCGCCGTGGGAGCGATGGCCCAGTTGGCCGCATGATGCTTGCTCCCAATCCCCGCGGCGCCGACTGAGCCTGCTGCAGGTCTGCCAACCCTCCTACCATCAGTTTACCTCATCAACCACCTCCCCGCCAGATGCTCCTTGGTCCTCGTGGTTTGGGTCCATGGCCTCCCGCCTCGGGCGGCGTTGCGGCCGGTAGCTGCGGCCGGCCATGACCACATGGTGCGAACTGTTGATCAGTCGGTCCAGGGCTCCTTCGGCCAGGACGGGATTGGGGAAGAGAGAGTACCAGTCCACTGGGGCGCGGTTGGACACCACGATCATGGAGCCGCGATGGTCCCGCTCGCAGACCAGTTCGTACACGTCCTCGGCTTGCATGGGCGAGAACTCCCGCAGGCCGAAGTCGTCCAGGATGAGCAGGTCGGGCTGCAGGTAGCGGCGCAGTCGGTTTTCCCAGGTGCCGTCGGCGTGGCCGCCGCCCAGGTCCCGCAGCAGTTGGTTGGTGCGCAGGTACCGCACGTCGTAGCCGTGCTGGCAAGCGGCGTGGCCTAGGGACTGGGCTATGTGGGACTTGCCCACGCCCACCGGCCCGCAGATGAGCACGGACTCGTGGTGCTCGACAAAGCGACAGGTGGCCAGGTCCCGGATCAGTGCCGCAGGCAGCTTGGGGTTGTAGCCGAAGTCGAACTGGGATAGGGTCTTGTGCTCGTCGAAGCGCGCTCGGCTGAGGCGCAGGGAGAAGGATTTCTGGTCGCGGCGGCCGATCTCGTCCTCCAAGAGCTGTTCCAGAAACTCCAGGTAACCCAGCTTTCCCTGCTCCGCGTCCTTCAGGCGCACCTCCAAGGTGTCCAGCATACCTCCGAGGCGCAAAGCCTTGAGCTTGGGCTCCAACTGATGGGTTTTCACCTCCCCGCCCCCCCTCGGCATCCGAAGCACCGCCGGTGAAGGCTTCGGGACCGCGCAAGAAGGCGCCGGCGGGGGTGGAGGGAGACCAGTCGAAGAGGGTAGGCTGGCGCTCAAGCCCCGCCTGCAGGATGTTCCTGATGGTGCGCAGGATCGGATCGCCGAAACCCAAGGCCCGAGCGCAGGCGGCATCCAGACGATCCGCTCCGTACTTCTCCCCCAGCCTGATGATCCCTTGGACTTGGCGCAGGCGGAGCAGGGGGGTGTGCGACAAATTTGTAGGTACCCCCGGGGGTTACCCGTGAGAGCGCGCCTCCCAATAGTCCTCCAGACGCCCGCTGAGTTCACAGCAGCGCAGGGCGATGATGGCGTTGGC
>JAJZIM010000020.1 GCA_021810565.1 Bacillota bacterium | reverse complement strand
CCACCCTCTGGTGCTCGCCGATCACCCACAGCGGGAAGCCGCAGCACCACTCGTCGTCCAGGATGGTGAACTCGACCCCCGCCGCCTGCAGCACCGTCACCGCCCCGGCCACCATGGGCTTGGCCGGATAGGCTCCGGAGCAGCCCACGAAGAAGCCGGTCTCGGCCTTCTCGGCCACCCGGACGTTCTCCGGCAGGAAGGCCAGCCGCTCGGCGTGGGGCTGGTCGTAGGGGTTCTTCTTCTCCCACACGATGCGCAGGTTGTCCCGCTGGGGTCCCACCGGCCCCGCCCCCAACTCCACCATCTTGCGCCGCAGGGCGGGCCAAAGGCGCATGCAACTGATCCCCACCTCGCAGTACTCGCCGCACACGCCGCAGGTGGTGCACTTGTACAGGGCGTCGGTCAGACGCGCCACCTTGGCCGTGTCCACCGGCCGCCGCCCGAGGAGCACCGCCCGGGCACCCCGCTGGGCGGCCAACAGCTCCTTGAACAGACTCATCTTCTCCGGCGGTGAGACCTCGGGCGCCCCCAGGACATCCTGCACCGGGCACCACTTGATGCACTGGCCGCAACGGGTGCAGGCGTCCAGGGACGCCAGCTGCGTCCGGGTGAGCCCCTCCCACAGGCGCACCGGCGGCTCGCTCTCCTCTTTCCGCAGGGGTTTCATCGGGTCACTGCCTCCTCTCCGGTGTGGATGTAGCGGCGCCGGGCCGTGGCTCCGGTGATCAGCGGCGCCGCGTACAGGTGGAACAGCTTGGGAAAGGGGAGGTAGGCGAAGGTGAACAGGGACAGGTATACATGAAAACATCAGGTTCTTCGCTAGATTGTTTGGAGATCGGGTAGATCAAGCCCCCCCGCCTAATTGGTATGTCGTGGCAATCAAGTTGCTTTTATTCCGGTTGCTGCGTGTATTTGCTTTATTCGCCTGACTTATGCTGTTAATGCCTTCGAGCGGGCCGATAGCGAGGCGGGAGGTGACGGCTTGAAGAATACCATCCCAATACCGACCAATTGTCCGCGCCGGGTCGATCATTGGCTTTAGCCGCGAATGTGTGGCCCCAACATACTACCGCCGCGAATAAGGTTCGGTTATTTCTTCCGGCTGATCCCACAAACCCTGCAACGACCCATTAACAAGGTGGGCTCTGGAAGTTTTCAATGGCTTGTGCAGTAGCAATTCCAACCGGTCTTGCTGCCCTTCTGAAAGATGATCCCAGTTCTTCAGCCAAAGATATCTGGTTCTCTTGAGGTCACGCTCTGCCTTCTGTTCCTCTAGGCGCACCTGATCTACCGCATCATTTACTGACTTGGTAACATGTAAACGGTCAAAGCTGATGACAGTTTGGGGCAGATGTGCCTCCACACCGAAAACAAACGCGGGAGGCATATCCATAGTAACTGCGCTTACCGCCGCAGAGTCACCACCGTGCTCCTGCAGATCCTTTACGAATTCCGCTACCGTGCTCTGGTCGCGACCACTTGTGGCATAGAGTACCAATCGCATCTTGATGCCCATGGGAGCACTCACGCCATTCAAATACAAGGATAGGCATTTTCCCCGGTTGGAACTAATATATCAGCGGTATAGCGGGCATATTGAGACAATATCTTGCGGACTCTGGGCGTTTTGCAGCACTAACGCACATTTAGCTTGATAAAGCGTAGGCTCATAAGCACCGACAGTCGGTCTTCCATATTTGCCAGATTGAAACCTCCCAGCTGCTGTGCCCGTTGTAATCGATACTTCAGTGTCGTCGGATGGATAAATAGCGCATCTGCAGTTTTCTTAAACTTACATTCGCAAGCGAAATAAGTCTCCAAGGTACTCAATAGGTAGGTGTGCCGCCGATCATCGTATTCTATCAGCGGTCGCAGCATTTGCATAGCTGCTTCCCGAGCCAAGGGTAGCTCCTCCAGGTAGTAGAATAAGCTGTATATTCCAAGATGCTCGAAAAAAATATCCTTATGTGCCGGCCCCAGGCGTTCCAAAACACGCATGGCTATCGCAGCCTGCAGATAGGAGCGACGGATGTTTGGCAAACTCTGGCTGGGACCGCCCACCGACATGGTCAGCCCCTCGTGGCCGCAGCGCTGCAGGTCCTCCTGACAAAGCCGCACCAGTTCCGCCACCTCATACTCCTTCCCCGGAACCAGCACCACCATTCCATCCTGGTCATCCCGGCCCGCTAAACTGTCCGGAGCACTTTGCCGCATTCGCCGCCGCAAGACCTTGCGCCAACTCCGCCGCCCGGGTACCTCCAAAGACCCCTCTGGCTTCCGGGTCACCAGCAGCACGCGGTATGTCTCCGCAAGGCACCGTCCTAAGTTAACCAGTTGCTGGCCCAAAAACTCACTGTCCTCCAGCGTGAAGGAATCGTTGATGAGGCCTCGCACCAAGTTGTCTTCCAGGCGTTCCCGGATCCCTTGCAACTCGGTCAGGCAGCGTAGCGCAAACTGCCTGCCCCCCCCCGACAGCCAACTTGGCCGACCCCGGCCAACCACTTCGGCGGGCTCGTGCAGTCTTGCCGCTGCCGACGCCGGAAATTCCAGGCTGACCGCGTCCCCCACCTCGACCACGCCCGGAGTGGCGTAGACGGCTATGCGGCACCACGGAGCCCCCGTGGCAATGGTGCGCTCCAACACCACGCGCCCGTATCCGAAGCGGCAGCGAGTCAAAACACCGAAGACTCCTGCCGTTACCATGCACATACATGGTGACTGGCGAATGACCTCTTGAAAGGGGCAACGCTTCAGCGCCAGGACTGCCCAATTATCGCCTCCCTTCAGCACCGCGCAGCTTCCGCCCAGGGCATTCTTCAAGTCCGCCAGCAGCGCGCCGTAAGCTGCCATGTCCGGACATGCCGCCGCCTGGCCGCTGTTGGCCATCTCCTGATAAGCCCACCGCCCCAACCCTTCCGCAACCATCAGCAGTCGGGAGGTTTCCGGTTGCCGATCGCCTTGCATCTCCCAGTTGAACAACTGGTGCAGCAGTTGGCCCAGGAAGAATTCCCGCTGGATCAACTCCCCACCCTCTCCATCAAGAATAAATAAAAAATCTTCTGTGGATTTATTCGCCGCTTTTCCTCTCCCGCCCGCCCATCTCGCGACACCTTAGGTATAACACGCAAGCATCTGTGGCACAAGGGGCGCCACCCCCGCTGCGGCGCCACTCAGCCGGCATCAACTCCGGTGCTGCGCTCTGGCGCTTCGGCGGGGCCGGACGGCGCCGGTCTGCCAGCTAGCCTCCCCCGGCCCTGCACACCGGGTATGCCGCCTGGGCAGCCGCCTGGGCGCTGGCCATCACCACTTTCAAGGGAACCCCCCGCTGCTGGGCCAAACTGCGACAATCCTCCAATTCGGGATTGGCCCCCACCACACGACCCGCCAGCATGGCCAGCTTGACCCGCACCGAACCATAGGCAGTGTCCACACGGCGGATCTCCCGCGCCGCGACGCGCCGCCGCAGTTGCTGCACCCGCACGCCCAGACTGGTGGTTTCCAGCAGCAGCAGGTCGCATAACTCTCCCGCCTTTTCAGGCAAGGCCAGCACCGTAAGTTGCACGCCGGGGCGTCCTTTCTTCATCTGTACTGTGGTCGCAAAGGCGTCCAGCGCACCTGCGCCCAACAACTGCTCCAACAGGGGCGGGTACAAGCGCGGATCCATGTCGTCCAGATTGGTTTCCAGCACAGCGATCTCTTCCCAACTCCCCTCCGCAGCCACCTCCACCTCCCCCAGCACGGCCCGCAGGAGCGATCCTGCCCTCCTTCCGGCACCGTAACCCACCGACTTCAACCTAAAAGCGGGAGGAGGACCGAAGGACCCTGCGTGCACGACCAGCAAAGCGGCTCCCGTCGGGGTGACTATTTCCTCCGCCCGCTCCCCAGGCACGATCGGAATCCCTCGCAGCAATTCCAGTACCGCAGGCGCCGGCAGGGAGAGGAACCCATGTTCTGTCTCGATGCGACCGGTGAACCAGGGCACAGGGGATGCCGAAACCGCCTGGATCTTCAGATGGTCCAAGCCGGCCGCGAAGCCTACCACGTCCACGATGGTGTCCAAAGCCCCCAACTCATGAAGGTTGACCTGTGCGGGCGAGACACCGTGGACCCTACCTTCGGCCTCAACCAGCAGGTGAAAGGTGGCGGCGGATCGTTCCCGTACGCCGTCCGGCAACCTGGCTTCTCCCAACAAAGAAAGGATCTCACTCAGCCGCCGCAAGGGCTGCGCAGCGGCGCATACGACTTCCAACGCCGTGGCCCCTATGGAGTGCTGGGTGGTCGCCCGCACCGCCAAGCGCACCTGGTGCTCCAACCCCAGGGCCCGGAGAACATCTCGCAGCACCGCTTCCGGCAAACCCAGATCCAGCAGCGCTGCCAAGGCCATGTCACCGCTGATGCCGTCAAAACAGTTCAGGTACAGATGTCTCATGGCGTTGCTTCCGCCGCGCGGTTGATGGCATCCGCCAAGGCCGCCGCCCCGAAGCCGTTGTCTATATTGACCACGCCCACCCGTCCGGCGCAACTGTTGAGCATCGTCAGCAGCGCGGCTATCCCCCCCAGGGAAACCCCATAGCCGACACTCGTAGGCACGGCCACCACTGGTCGGTCGATGAGTCCGGCAACCACGGTGGGCAACGCCCCCTCCATCCCCGCTACGACGATCACCACCCGGGACCGCGCCAGCACCTCCCGGTGATCCAACAGTCGGTGCAACCCAGCCACCCCCACATCATAGATGCGGCGCACGGGATTGCCCATCACCTCGGCACACAAGGCAGCTTCTTCCGCCACCGGCAGGTCGGCGGTCCCGGCACAGACCACCGCGATGCAACCTTGGTGTTGCGGCAGCGCCGGTGCCCCCAAGAAGGCCAGTCGCGCCTCCGGATGGTAAGCCAGTTCCGGAAAGGCGCTCTCCAAGAGCGCTGCCGCCTCCGGTGTGATTCGGGTGACCAAGACGGTGGCGCCCGTAGCACGCAGTCGCGTGGCGATCGCCGCCACTTGGTCCGGTGTCTTGCCAGGACAGTAGATCACCTCCGGAAAACCTTGGCGAAGGACTCGGTGATGGTCCACCTTGGCAAAGCCCAAATCCTCGTAGGGCCACGCGGCCAGGCGTTCCAAAGCAGCGGCAGGCGTGAGGGAACCCAATCGGACTTCTTCGAGCCAGGCAGCCAGGGTAGAGCGATCCATGCCCCCATCCTCTTTAGGGAGCGGCTGACTGCACGCGTGGCGTCTCCGCTTGTGCATCAGCCGGTGCCGCAGCCAACAGCGGGAAATGCAAAGTAGTGCCCACGACAGAAACCCGGTAGGCTCCCTCCAAGTCTTTGGCGATGGCAATGCTTGCCGCATTGCCGGTGCAATGCATGGGGAGCACCACATCCGGATCGATATCGGCAATGCATCGGATGGTGCGGTCAATGACTTCCGAAGAGCTGGTGACTAAATGGAATCCGCCCAAGACAGCGTGCACCTTCTTCTCTCCCGTCAACCGGCGGGCGTAAAGAACGGTGTTTACGATACCGGCATGGGCGCATCCGGAAATGACTAGCAGCCCCCGCTGGGTGCGCATGATCAAGGCCATCTCTCCCGGCAAGTAGTCAGGCCCCCATTTATCCCCATGTTTGACCTGAAAAGGACCGGTTGCTCCCTCAAAGGCCGTTTCCCTCGGTATCCGTCCCGCCAGCAAAGCTCCTGGGAGGATCTCCTGCGGCTGAGCCACCTCGCAAGCGACCAGCGACAGACGCTCCAGCCATTCCTGGTTTATTCTACCCACGTTTACTTCCCGCCCGGACGGCCCGATCCGACGTTCCCGAAATGCCTCGGGCCCATGATAAAAAGGCGTATGCCTGCCGTGGAACGGAAGCATTGCCAGGCCACCGAAGTGGTCCCAATGCCCATGGCTTAGGGCCAAAGCTTCCACCTCCGTCAGATCCTCCCCCAAGGCCCGTAGATTCTCCGCCAATCCGTCCGCCGACAGACCGAAATCGAAAAGCAGCGCGTGGTCCCGGTCTGCAATCTGCCAGCGCACCAATAAGGAAAACCCGTGCTCCGCCCGAAGAGGCAACGGCAACTCCTCATAGCCCGGACGGATAAAGCTGAAACGCTCTATGCCGGGCGCGGCCGGGAGGAACTCATCTACGGCGTTGTCCATCAGGACTCTCACTTGCACCTGATCGCAAATCGGCAGGCCCTTGAACTGTCCCGTCATTTTCGACACTCCTTTGGTATGATTCCCGTCTGACTGGGGGCAGGCCCCTGAGGAGGGTGGTCAGTCGTCCGCTCAACCCCACCCATCGCTCCTCCGCCAGCCAACGCCACGCCGACCCCCCTCGCCCCTGACGCGGGAGCCGCCGAATGGGCTGCTCCGCAGTCACGCTTTGACCTGCTCGGCGGCCGCATGGATGCGTACCGCCGCTATGTTTCCGCCCTCCGGTGCTTGGTTGAAACTTCCCGTCCGGTAACCTTGCAGATCCAGGGTGATATAGCGATAGCCTAATTTCTGCAATCCCGCGACCACCTCCCGGCAGACCTGCGTCTGCAACATCTGCGGCATCTCCTCAGGAGCGACCTCCAGCCGGGCCAACTCTCCGTGGTGGCGGACCCGCAATTGCCTAAAGCCTAAGCCAAGCAGCAGATCCTCCGCTTGTTCTACTTGCCGGAACACCTCCCTGCTCAGGGAAAAACCGTAAGGGAACCGCGAGGCCAAACATGCCGCCGCAGGTTTGGCCCAGGTGGGCAACCCGGCTAGGCGAGACAATTCCCGAACCTCCTCCTTGGTCAAGCCCGCTTCGACCAACGGGCTACGTATTCCCAGCTCTCTTGCCGCCTGGGCTCCCGGTCGGACCTCCAACATGTCTGAAATATTTGCTCCATAAGCCACCCACTCCATTTCCCGGGCTTCAGCTATAGACAGCAACTTATTAAAAAGCATCGCTTTGCAATAATAGCATCGGTCGTTAAAATTCCTTGCATATCTTGGATCGTGCAGTTCATCGGTCCGGATTACCAGGTGTTCTACTGCCATATCCGCCGCCATAACCCGCGCCGCCGCCAACTCGCGCTCCGGCAAGCTGGGCGAGGCCGCAGTCACCGCCAGCACCCGCCCCGCTACCATCCGTTGGGCCTCGTGCAACAGCAAAGTGCTGTCCACCCCACCGGAAAAGGCCACCACTACACTTCCCATCGACCTGAAGATGCGTTCCAGTTTTCTCTTCTTACGACACAACTGCAGCTCCATCGCTCCGCTCCTTCCAAAATGATCAGCCCAAACGGATAGATGCTCTTCCCGCCACAGCGGGCAACGGTGTAGCCGATGGAAAACTTAATAAGATCTCCGGCGTATCAACAAGCCACAATTGGCTCTCGATCAGTGCCCGCAACTGCTTAAGAGAACAAGTCCCACCTCGCATCTCCAGATCTTTCTGCACTATTTGCAAGAAATCATGCTCTACTTTGATAGCAAAGGGATGTTCCTTGGGGCCAACATACTTGACCACGAAATCCCTGGTCCAAGATGCATCTCCCAACGTTATCCGCAGAATTTTTGGTGCAAAGGACACTTCCAGGGAGAAATGATGACCATCCAGAATATAATAACCGGATATCCCTGTCTCTGCCAGTAAAACGCTTAATACCGCGGCCAGCCGCTCCGGTCGCATGTCCACCAAGATTACTTGCCCTGGCCGATTTTTCTTGGTTATGCTCGCTATCACCTGGACATTAGCTGCACCTTTTTCCAAGAGCCGCGGTATCAAATGGCCCACGGCTTCTCCTGTCAGATCGTCCGCTTGGGCCAACAGCAATCTCATTTTTTTGCTCATCCACCGCATCCTCCCTCCACATGTGGACCAACCGGCTGCAAAGCCGCATCCTGCGACCCAGACGCCACCCGCCCAAGGAGAAAAGTGGTGGGCATCGGTCTAGACAGCTCAGGGCGGATCCTGGTCGTCCACCGCGGCAAACCCGGCTGACGCGGGCGAGAGGATCGATACGAAGACCAACTCTTCGCTTCCGGTGTTACGCCCGCCATGGACCTCGCCGGCTCCGGCCACAGCGATGTCCCCGGGATGCAAGGCCCCCATCTGGTCACCACCCAGATAGTAGACAGCCTCGCCCGACAGCACCACCCAGGTATCCTGACCTTGAGGGTGGCGGTGCGCGTGGACTTCCTCCCCGGGCGGCACCCGCCAGAAGGCAACCGAAGCGGTCTCGTCGGTCCTAATGACAGTCTTCACGGCGGCCGCGCCGGGGCTCGAAGCTGCAGTGGGAATTCTAAAGATCCGGTTCTCGGAATTAGCCATCCCTTGATCCCCCCCGATCCGAAGCAAATGGGGCTGTTAGACCCTGGGGCAGGCGCGGTACCGGCATTGCCCCTTTTTCGATGCGCTGACCAGCGCCGAGTTCAACGTCACAGACAGTCCTTGGCTTGTTGCGAGGCATCCACTGTCTGGCTACGCTCCCATACCAGCAGCAATTCGGCGGGCAGCAACCGCTGCCAGCGAGGTGCCCCCTCCCGCAATTTTTCCTTGAGACTGGAGAAGACGGCATGCATCGCCCGCCCTATTTCCTCCCGGGAGGAAAACTCCCCGGCGCGGGCCGCCAGGGTCCAGACATCTTCTCCTGCGTTGACGGAAAAGGAGTCCCAACTTGGCCGCAAGGCCGAAGGCAGCAAGGCCCTTGCCGCCCCGGCATTTTGGGAGGACATCACGTGGGGCAGCACACCCAATACCGCATTTACCGCCGCCAACGCATCATGGTAACTGCAGTAACCCCCTACCGCCCGAGCGTAATTAGCAAATTCTCGCAGGGTTACTTCTCGTTTGAACAACCTTGTCATCCTTAATCGGAGGGCAGAGTTGGGCGCTTATTTGCGAAGCGATCATAGGCTTCTTGCACATAGCTCGTCATGACCAGTGCTCCCATCACGCAAACTTCTGCACATTTCCCACATCCGATGCATAGCGCCGGTTCCAAGAGCCATGGTACATATACTCCCTCCCGATTTGTTTCCAGCATAACCAATCCTTGCTGTGGACAGGCCTGCACACAACTGCCGCAACCTTCGCAACTCACCGGGATCACCCAAGGCATTCGTTTATTGCGACGTCCCAGGCCCCTGACCCTTTGGATTTTTTCGACAGACGCCAGGGCCACGGCATCATCCCCTAATCCGTGTTGTCGTGCTCTATAGCGGGAAGTCGTCCGGCATCTCTCTGGCTATCCGCGCGGCCAAGGTTGCCGATTCCTGCATGGTCGGCACCTGAATGCTCATGCTGATGGTCGCACCGGCTGCGGCTTGCTCCAGCGCCTCCGACACCTCCATCCCCATGGCCGCCCCCACGCAAGCCGGCACCACCACGTCCATGGCCACGGCCCCGGCGTTGAGCAAATCCACCGCGCCAACGGCATAGCACTGGACGATGTCCAAGGTGGCCTGATCCTTGTTGACCATGGCATCGGGAATGACGGTGACATATATGTTTCTATGTCGGTGTACTTTCCCGTCCACCTTGACGTCCACGTCTACATAGCCGTCGAAAGCGAAGTACTGTTTGGCGAAACGATGGGTGCGCCTGCCGGCTCCTGCTCTGACATTCCGGAATTTGACGTATTCGATTTTCCTGCCCAAGGACTGGCTCATGATGCGGGCGACCCCTTCCCCTATGGTCTGGATCCTTTCCTCCTCGAAGCTGCGCGTTACCTCGGTCAAAGTTCGGCCTTGCCGCAACGCCTCATGCGTCCGCAGCGCCCGCCGATAGACCGCTTTAACCAAGGTTGGTTCGGTGGCTTGGATCACCATCCTGGTGACCGGACCCCGCTCAAGAAAGTTGCCTCGGCGAGCCAACAGGTTTGTAGCTACCGCCGCATGTTCCGGCTGAAAGAAGTTATCCATGGTCTTGGCTATGGTGTCGACGATCCCGCTTTCGCTCATCCCCTTGCTGATCAGGTACAGCGCCAGCACCGCCGAGGTGCACCAGTGGGTCAGCGGCAGCAGCAGCGGCCCACCGCTGCGTCCGACTCCCAAGCCCGCCCCTTCCGCGATGATCGCATTGGCCTCGTTGAACATGATCATCCCCACCACGGTGGGCGCCCCGCAGTCCTTCAGGATCATGGCCAGTTCCCCCAACACCTTGGCCGTTTCCAACTCTTCCCCCGTTCCCCGAATATGAATCTTATCCGGCAACTTGGCCGCTTCCACCGCCGTCAAACCGCACACGTAATGCGTTCTGGTCTGCAGGAACGGCCCCCACTCGTCACCCACATAGGCATCCGGATGCAATATCTCCAACGCCGCCGCGCAGGACAACAAGCTGGCCATCCAGCGGGACGGCTTGATGCCCACGGATCGGTAGGCTTGCAGCATCGCATCCACTCCGATGCGCACCAATTTTTGTGCCAACTCGGGAAACAAGATGTCTTCTCCCAACCGCGTGTGCCCGGTGAGGGGGCTGCCCCCCACTCCCAGGGGCACCGAAGCGCCGTCGTAAGGGGCAAGGATCTCCCGGCTCATGGCTTGGTACATGGCTTGGACCGCCGCAAAGCCAGATATCTTGTTGTTCAGTTTCTCAGTCGGCATGTTTGCCACCCGTCCCGCAGGCGCTCCGGCAGCCATGCGACACACCGCGCCCAGTTTCCGGTTGGGGGCCGGGATGCCGGCCGTTACGTTGGCCCCGGCCCAATACAGGAGTGTGGCCGCCACCAGTGAGGCGTTGGAAGGATCCGCACCGCACTCCTTCAGCACCTTCGTCAAGCGACCGGCCAGGAAATCCATATCCGTGTGCTGCTCATTGGCCACGTCCAACTTGATTTTCCGACCTTTTTCGATTTCCTTAGCCAGCACGTTGGCCGCCGCCCAAATCCCCAGATTGAACACGCCGAAGCCGCTCAACATAGCGTCAAACTTATCCGTCGTGAGATAGTCCGGCTGGGCGGTGGCCGCTCGAAAGGCCGCCACGACCGCTTTATCCATTCCTCACAACCTCCCTTCTGCCGCTTTTCGTAAGAATCGAACGCAAAGGCCATCATCTCCCGGCTAGGCGGCAACAGCCGCACCGTCATGTCTGTCGGCCTGCCTGAACTGGTACGCCAATCGGGTTCGTGCCCGGCAGAACAGGCACTCTTGGCGGAGCCACCGTCCGGCGACTGACGCCTGCGCCCTCATTACCGCCAGGGGCGACCGCGTTGCTCCGAGATCCTGCGCCCGAGCTTCTTAGCGCAGCCGCCCTGCCAGGAAATGCCCCCTTGCTGCTCGCCCGCCATGGTGCCGAGTCCGTGCCCAGCCACCCCGGTCAAGTAACTCCGACCGTGCCTCAGCCGGTGGGACCTCCGGACGGAGGAAGGTCGGTCCAGCGTGCCTCCTCCCAGCGCTGCATTCTCTCCTGCCCCATAACGTCCAGGCGCACCGCCGATTCCGGCCCGGGCTTCGTACTGTAAATCTCCTGCACCTCCACCACCAGCCGGTCACCTTGCAAGCGTCCCGACCCCTTGAACTGATAAGGCGCCCGCACACTGCCCAATTGCCCGGGCGCCACCGCCACCTGATCATTCTCCTCCAAGATCTTGGCTGTTTGGTTCCGTTGGGCGGAAGTCAGAGCGAAGGTCACGGTCGCCCCCGCGACCTGCGCCTGGGTCACAACCACGACGGTGGGGACGCACTGCCGATCCGCGATGGCGATATGCGCTCCCAGTGTCTCAAGCCAGCCTTTCATCCTGGGGGTCAAAGACACGCTCATCCCCGTCTCTCCCTCCTTCAAATGACCGAACGTCCCGCCTCATCGGGCAGCCAACTGTACACTTCCTCCACTTTGAGTACAATGACTCCCCGTTGCGCGGTGCGCGGCGGCCGGATATCCGGCGGGACCTCATCCGGCGGTTCCTTCTCGTCCCAGGACCCCCACTCGTCCAGCAGCGGCCCGGCCATCACTCCATGCCATTTGTAATTCCTGGCCTCGCCGAGGGTCAGGATGGTGCACGGCCCCCGAAAAACCCAGGCCCGGTTTTTCATGGGATGCGCCACGGAAATGCAAGCCATTTGATTTTCGTTCAGGTTCACTTTGGTCTTTTGCGCAAACATATCTGCGATAAGAATGTATTCATCTTTATAGTGCGTCACGAACCGCTCGGCCACGATATTGGGCTTGCCCCCTCGGCTACAAGTGGCAAGATGAACCACCGATCCTCCCTTGCCGATGATTCTCAGGGCATCTTTCATTTCCTGGGTCACTACAGCCATTATCCCTCACCTTCCCTCAAATACTTTCAACAGGATAGTGTTTCCGATCCGTTTTTCTTACCCCCCCCCCTCCATTCGCCACAGCTTAATATTAGCGTGATTATTTCCTATGTGCGCACTATTGTGTCTATTCTACATGCGATGCGCCGGGTTGTAAATGCCCATGCGAGGTTAAAAAAACGGCCGCTCCTTCCTGCGGCACGACTATGTCTCAATATATTAATAGTTTAAGTTTATATGCCTGGCCCATGAAGCCCATCCTCGCCGGTTCCCTGCTGCCCCTCCCTAAACGCACTTGCACCGATAGGCCAGCCGGGAGGGCAAACAAACGAAGGCCATTTGGGACCGTTTAGGGCCTTGGAGCATGTGCGAAGGCTCTCCAGGCATTTCGGGAAAGGCCAAGCATGGCAGGGAACAGCAAAGCTGGCTCGAGGCTTCCCAAGGCCTGGATATCCATGGATGCGGTGAAGAGGCGCCGCAGGGAGCACAAGCGGCAGTCCTTGAGACCAAAGTCGTTGTGCTTCAAGTCGTGGCTGCGCTGGGTGCAGGTGCGGTTCTTGCAGGCCGCCTTCCACGTCCTTGGACCCGCGCAAGGGATTCGTCAGGAAGCGCCGGTCAGCATCGTGCGATGGAACTGACCGGCGTACACGCGAGGGAGCGGTTGCCCGCTCCCCTCACAGCCCTTCGCTACAGGCTCTGCTCGGCCTTCTGGATCAGCTTGCGCACCATGTTGCCGCCGATGCGGCCGGCGTCCTTGGCCGAGATGGTGCCGTTGTAGCCGCGCTGCAGGTTGACCCCGATCTCGCTGGCGGTCTCCCACTTCAGGTTGTCCAACTGGTTCTTGGCACCCTCCACGAGCGTCGTCTTGGCCATCTTTATCACCTCCCGGGCATAGCCTCTCTCACCCCGCCGGGGGGATACATGTACTTGTTGCCGCCGTTAACAAGGACATTCCGCCCTATTGCGTAAGAACCCGCATGGCTGCTTCATTATGTGGCATCATCGCCAGGGCATGGGGCAGGCTGCTCCTCCTCGGCGCTTTCGACATTCGGGGCCGCATGGGGCAGCTCTCCCTCCAGGCAGACGCAGCCCTCGGCCTCCACAGACATGGTGAACGGCGGCGTTCGGTTCCCCTGCAGAAAACCTTCCAGATCCGCCTTTAGATCGGACAACTCTTGCATGCGTTCCCTGATCCGCTCCAACTTCTCCTCGACCAGCCGACGGACGGCGGACCGCACGCCTGAGCAGCCCTCGGTTCCCATGCTTTCCAGCAGCATCTTGACCTCGCTCAAGGTCAAACCAAACCTCTTTGCCCGCCGCACGAAGCGCAACCGGGCCACATCTCCGGCGGAAAAAAGCCGGTAGCCGTTGGCGGCGCGGGCCGGGCGGATCATGCCAAGTTCCTCGTAGTACCTGATGGTCTTGGGATCAACGCCCAACACCGCTGCGAGTTGCCCGATCTTGAGCGCATCCTGCATGGCAACCGCCTCCCTTCCCGAAGAATATAAACCTTCCGGCGGCGGGAAGGTCAAGGACGCAAATTCAATCAAAAGGGCTATTGACCTTCCGGTTGCTGGAATGCCTTATCCTTGGCGGAGAAAGGAGGTGATGACCATGTCCACCAATTGCGGCTGCGGATGTGTCGGCAGCCCCTCTCAGAAGACGCCGGACCTGAACAGCGGCGCGCCCTCCCAGACCAAGCCGGAAGATGCCTGCAAGAAGCCGTAACCGGTGGCCGAGCCTAAGCGGGGCGTTACAGCGCCCCGCCTCCTTTTGGTCGGGTGCTCCCCCCTTCCTCCGTCAGGCCCTCGGCCAGCTTGCGGGGCTGGTCGACATTGCGGCCTCCCTGCCGAGCGGCATGGCAGACGCCGGTTCCCCCGGTGCCCCAGGTCGACCACGGTCCAGGTCCCTGGGCGGGATGTCGGCAGGATCCCCTATTCCAGGTTGCCCTCACATCCCTATGACCTCGGGCGGCGGGGGAAGCTTGCCGGACACCAGCGCCAGGTCGCCCGCCTGGTTCACCCGGTACACATAGGCGTCGGTGCCGGCGTCCCCAATCTGCGCGACGGCCACGCCCGCGTGGGAGGACACCAAGAAGTTCACGAAGATCTCTCCGGGCTGTGCCACTCCGATCCCGTTCCTCTCGACACCTCGTCCATTCCGTAAGGGGGCCCACCGGCGCCCGTTCCGACAGGCGGCAGGCCGGCCGTGGAAAGCTCCCGCGAACCGTCGAAGAACCACACCATGCCGCGGCCCATGTTGTCGCCGGGGCTGCGGTTGAGCTCCACGGCGTAGAGGGTTCCGCCGTGCCCGTCGGGAGTGGATACGGCGCTGAGGAAGGGGGCGCAGCCGCCGGGGCCGTAAAGCTCGGCGGGGCAGCCGTGCATTTCCCGGGTCACCGTGGCCTCGTCCGCCCGCAGGGTCAGTGACTGGACCAGGCCGCTATGCCAGGACGCGCCCGCGTCCCGCGTGCGCAGAACCTCCACTCCCGCGCCGCGGGAGGGGGCCATGATCCATCCCTGCCGGGGACTGACGAACACCAGACTGGCTCCGGAAACGAGATAGTTGCTTCCCAGGGGGACGGGCTTCGGGAGGTTTCGCCACGTGAGGCCGCCGTCCCGGGTGCCACCCAAGGTGGCGGTGCCCATGCCGCAGGCCGGACATATCCCCAGCAGGTAGGCCGTGTCCGCGTTGGCCACCGCCAGCGGGCCGAAGTAGTCGCCGGGACCCGTCGGCGCCCGGGGATTGCCGGGGGCGCGGCCACCCCCCGCCGTGGAAAGGGCCGCCACCGCCCGCCAGCCTCCCGCGGCGGTGCGGTGGTACAAAGCGTACGAGCCCTGGTTCATTCCCACCCCGCCCCGCAAAAGTGCCCAGACGTTTCCGGGGGCGGCGCAGGTCAAAACTCCCCCCTTACCCGGCGCACCCGGGTATTGGGAGGTCAAGGCGAGACTCTGGCGCCAATTGGCGCCCCCATCGGTGGAGTGGAGCACGCCACCCCCCGCGCCCTCCGTCCAATTCACGGCCCAGACGTGCCCCGGCCGGGTGAGGCACACCTGCTCCGAGGGAAACTGCCGGGACAGGGGGGTCCAGGTGCGCCCGCGGTCCGCGGTGGCATACCAGCGGCCAGCCAGGCCGTAGCCCAGCCGATCGGTCAAAAAGAGCACCCGCCCCAGCGGCTTGCCCGCCGGTTCACCCACCCTTTGCCAATGCCGCCCGCCGTCCGTCGTGCCCCAGAGTTCGTGCCGCCCCAGGACAAAGGCATGCGCCGCGTCCAAGGCCTGCACCGAAACCAACGTCTGCTGGGTGCGTTGCTGCAAGGACCAATGCCGGCCCCCGTCCGTAGTCCCCCAGATGTCCTGACCGTTTAGCAGCCAACCGGTGTGCCGACCGGCGAAAGCGATACCGGTACGCTGCGTGGTGTTCGGCAAATGGTAGGCCACCGGCGGGGCTGACGCCCCGGATTTCGAGGTGGGGGAGGCAGGCGACGAACTGCCCTTCGTTCCCTGCGGCGCGCCTCCACAGGCCGTCAGCAGGGCCAATCCCCCGGCTGCCGCCAGGATGCACCACCAAAGCGCCGCCCTGCCTTTTCCCCCTTCGCGCATGCGGGTTCCTCCCCCTTCCGGTCGGCCTCCCCCCGGGGAGGGAGCTGGGTGGCCGGACCCGGCGGGCAAGCGGCGGCGTACACGCCCGTCGCAACGCCCTGCTTACTCAAGACGGGTGGCAAGCCGCTTTTCTTCCTGCCCGGAATACTTCTTGCTTCGAGCCGCGGCCGGTGCCTCCCCCGGGAAGCCGGGCCCCAAGCCCATCCGCACCTGGCGGCCTACTAAGGGCTCTTCGCCCAGTCCCCGGGGGAGAAGGCGCCGAACCGGTCCTGGCACGCGGCGCAAAACGCCCGCCGCGGGAGGGCGGAAGCCCTTTGCCCCGCCGCGTTGCCGCCTGTCGGAGCCATCGGTCCTTGACGCGGCTCCATGCCGGCCGCGCGGCGCCTCGCAGGCCGAGGAACCGAACGTCAGGCGGCCGCCCCTTCCGGAGCGAGCCGCAAGACACCGGCGGTCAGCCGCGGTCGCCCCCCCGGCAAGGCCGGGCGCTGCAGCGCCCCACTTCCTCATCCATCGGGCCCCCGCCCTACTCCACCGTCACGCTCTTGGCCAGGTTGCGGGGCTTGTCGACGTCGCAACCCCGCTGCAGGGCGGCGTGGTAGGCCACCAGCTGCAGGGGGATGGCCCCCAGGATGGGCATCAAGGGCGCCGGTGCCGCAGGCAGGAGCATCGTCTGGTCTGCCAGGTTCGCCAGGCGCTCGTCCCCCTCCCGCGCCACGGCGTAGATCCTGCCGCCCCGGGCCCGCACCTCCTGGACGTTCGAGGCCAGCTTCTCCGCCAGATCCGGCTGGGTGGCCAGGGCCACCACGGGCACCCCCTCCTCGATCAGGGCCAGGGGGCCGTGCTTCAACTCCCCGGCGGCGTAGGCCTCGGCGTGGATGTAGGAGATCTCCTTCAGCTTGAGCTGCCCCTCCATGGCCAGGGCATGGTCCAAACCCCGGCCGATGAAGAACACGTCCCGGTGAGCCGCCAGGACCCGGCCCACCTGGGCCGCCGCCTCCTCCCCGTCCAGCACCCGATCCGCCCAGGACGGCAGGTCGACCATGCTGCGCACCAGTTCGGCCGCCTGGGCGGCCGGCAGAGTGCCCCGCGCCTGGGCCAAGTGCAAGGCCAGCAGGGTCATGACCGCCAACTGGGTGGTGTAGGCCTTGGTGGAGGCCACGGCGATCTCGGGGCCGGCCCGGGTGTGGAGCACCCGGGCCGCCTCCCGGTCCAGGGTGCTGCCCACCACGTTGGTGACGGCCAGGGTCGGCAATCCCTGCCGACGGGCCTCCCGCAGGGCGGCCAGGGTGTCCGCCGTCTCCCCCGACTGGCTCACCGCCACGCACAGGGTGCCGGGCTCCAGGATCGGGTTGCGGTAGCGAAACTCCGAGGAGTAGTCCACCTCCACCGGCAGCCGGGCCAAGCCCTCGATGAGCTGCTTGCCCACCAGACCGGCGTGGTAGGCGGTGCCGCAGGCCACCAGGTGCAACTTGCGTACCCCGGCCAGGAGGGGCTCCAGTTCCCCCAGCACCACCCGCTCCCCCTCGATGCGGCCCCGCAGGGTCTCCCGCAGCACCCGGGGCTGTTCCCGGATCTCCTTGAGCATGAAGGTGGGCAGCCCCCCTTTCTCCGCCTGGGCCAGATCCCAGGGCACCTGAAAGACTTGTAGGCCCAGCACCCTTCCTTCCAAATCCGTCACCTCGACCCCGTCAGCGCGCACCACGGCCACCTGCCGGTCCTCCAGGATCACGGCGCGCCGAGTGCGGGCCAGGATGGCGGGGATATCCGAGGCCAGGTAGTTTTCCCCCTCCCCCAGCCCCACCACCAACGGGCTGTCCTGGCGGATGGCCACCAACCGGTGCGGCTCCGCCAGGGACAGGAACGCCGCCGCGTAGGAGCCCACAAGTTCCCGAGCCGCCCGACGCACCGCGGCCGCCAAGTCACCCGCGTAGGCCTCCTCCACCAGGTGGCACAGCACCTCCGTGTCCGTTTCGGAACGGAAGACATGGCCCGCCGCGCTCAGGCGCCGGCGCAACTCGGCGAAGTTCTCGATGATGCCGTTGTGTACCGCCGCCAGAGTGCCCCGACAGTCGGTATGCGGATGGGCGTTCTCCTCCGTGGGCCGCCCGTGGGTGGCCCAGCGGGTGTGCCCGATGCCCACCGTGCCGGCCGAAGGATGCTCCACCAATTTGCGCTCCAACGCCTCCAGTCGACCGGCGGTCTTCGTCAGGCGCATCTCGCCGTCGTGGTACACGGCCACGCCCGCCGAATCGTAGCCGCGGTACTCCAGGCGCCGCAGGCCCTCCAGGAGAAAGGGCAAAGCCTCCCCCCGGCCGACATACCCTACGATGCCGCACAATTCCTTTTAGACCTCCCCGATTGTCTGCCGCCGCCGCCCGGAGCAGGGCGGCGTAAACGGCGCGCCACCTGGTCCCCTTTGTCCCCGACGTCGCCGCCGGGCTTTGTGGAACCGCTGTCGGCCGTGGCCGGCCGGGGGGCATCCGCCGAAGACTCGATCCTCCCCCACCTCGTCACCCCGTCGCCGGGGTCTGGCGCTGGCGAAGCATCCCGCTCCTAAACCACCTCCTCGGCAATGGCGACCGCGATCTCCTCCGCCAAGTCCCGGGCATCGGCCTCCCTGGGCGCCTCCACCATCACCCGCACCACCGGTTCCGTCCCCGAAGGGCGGACCAGCACCCGCCCGGTGTCCCCCAGACGCGTCCGGGCCCGGTCCACTACCTCCCGCACCCGCTCCCGCTCCAAAAGGCCGTCCCGCCGGGCCACCCGCACGTTCACCAACACCTGGGGCCAAACGGTCATCGCTGCGGCCAGCCGGGACAGGGGCTGCCCCTCCTCGGACCACACCCGCAACAGCTGCAGCGCCGTCAGGATGCCGTCGCCGGTGGTGGAAAGGCGGGGGAAGATCAGGTGCCCCGACTGCTCCCCGCCCAAGGAGTAGCCGCCCCGCGACAGCTCCTCCAGCACGTAGCGATCCCCCACCCGGGTGGTCACCACCCGCCCGCCGTGCGCGGCAATGATCTGGTGCAGTCCCAAATTCGACATCACCGTGGCCACCACGGTGCCCTCCGCGAGCTCTCCCCGGCGCAGCATGGCCAAGCCCAATATGGCCAGCAGGTGGTCCCCGTCCACCAGTTCACCCCGCTCGTCCACGGCCAGGCAGCGGTCCGCGTCGCCGTCGAAGGCCAGGCCCAACTGGGCGTCCTCCCGCACCACGGTCTCCTGCAGCGCCGCCGGATCGGTGGAGCCGCACGCCACGTTGATGCGCGCCCCGTCCGGATCGTCGTGGATGGCGATCACCTGAGCCCCCAGGTCCCGCAGCAGGCGGCTGGCCAAACCCGCCGCCGCGCCGCAGGCGGCGTCCACCGCCACCCGACACCCCTCCAACCGCACGGGCACCAGCCCTCGCAGGTGCTCCAGGTAGCGCGCGGCCCCGTCCTCCAGCACGCGCCGTCGCCCCAGGCCGGCGGCGGTAGGGCGGTGGATCGGCTCCCCTCCCTCCTCCACCAGTTGCTGGATCCGGTCCTCCCAGGCGTCGGGCAGCTTGTACCCGGAGGCGGAGAAGAACTTGATGCCGTTGTCCTCCACCGGGTTGTGGGAGGCGGAGATCATCGCCCCCGCCGCGGCACCGCAATCGCGGGTCAAATGGGCTACGGCGGGCGTCGGCAGCATCCCCGCCGCCAACACGTCCACCCCCGCCGCCAGAATGCCCGCGGTGAGCGCCGCCTCCAGCAGGTCGCCGGACAGGCGGGTGTCCTTGCCGATGAGGATCTGCTGCCGCGCACCGTCCCCCGCTTCCCACGCCGTGTGGGCCACGGCCAGCCCCAATCGGAAGGCCAACTCCGGCGTCAGCTCCCGGTTGGCCACCCCGCGGATCCCGTCGGTCCCGAATAGACGCCCCATGTTCAGCCTCCCGTCTTCGCCGTCACCGGCACCGTCACCTGCACCGTGCTTGAGCCCACCGCCGCCGTCCCCGACGGCAGCTCCACCGCCACCGTGGCCTTCACCGTCGCGGTGGCCCCCGCCACGCTCACCGGCTGGGTGCCCAGGTAATTCAGGTTGCGCAGCGCCGCGGGCGGTCCCCGCAGGGTGACCGAGGCGGGGTTGGCCGTGGCCGTCCCGGCCCGATACCCCGCGGCGGGAGAGCCGACGACGGTCGGCCGCACCGGCAGGGTCACCGCCGGCAGCGCTCCCACCTGCACCCGCACCGCCACGGTACCCGGGTCGAGGCGCACCCCGGAAACCGGCGCCCCCGCCCCATCCACCGCCACGGCTGCAGCGTGGATCCGGAAAGTGCCCGCCAGCCCCTTCTGGTTGACGGTCACCTGCACCGCCGCCACCCGCTCCACCCGGCCGGCGGGGCCCGAGACCTGCACCGACGCCGGCTGCGGTGCCACCTGCAGGTCCTGGTAGCCCGGAGCCAGGTCTCCCTCCAGCTTGGTCCGCACCGGCACCGTGTGCGACTGGAGCACGTCCACCCGGGCGGTCACCGCCGCGGGGTTCAACCCCACCAGGCTCACGCCGGCGGGCAAAGACACCTGCACCGCCACCGAGTTCAGGCCCGGCTTGGCCCCATGCAGATCCACCGAGGCCCGCACGGCCCCTGGATTGAGGACGGCCAGCTGCTGCGGCGTGCCGCGGACGGTCACCGCCACCTGGCTGGGGCTGAGACCCAAGAGGTACATGCCCGGGTCCAAGCCCTGGGCGGCCACCCGCACGCCGCTCAGGGTCCTATGGGGCTGGGCGGCTCCCACCCCGGCCACCTGGGCCCACACCAACACGGCCAACAGCAAGGACAACAAGGCCACGAAATAGTTCTTCTCCAGCAGACGATCCATCATCCCTTGCGCCCCCGGAAGGCCTCATCCAGACGCTGCCGCAAGGCGGCCTCGTCCAGATCGCGGGTCAGCACGCCGCCCTGGGCCAGGGAGACCCGGCCCGTCTCCTCCGAGACCACCACCGCCAGGGCGTCCGAATGGTCGGTCACCCCCAAGGCCGCCCGGTGGCGGGAGCCCAGTTCCCGGGCCACCTCCCCCCGGTCGGGAAAGGGCAGAAAGCAGGCCGCCGCCGCCAGGCGGTTACCCCGAATGATCACCGCACCGTCGTGCAGCGGCGTGTTCGGCTCGAAGATGCTCCGGATCAACTCCGCCGACACCCGCGCATCCAACCGCACCCCGCTCTCCACATACTCGCGCAATCCCGTCTCCCGCTCCAGCACCAGCAACGCACCCACCCGACGGCGCGCCAGGAGGAAGGCGGCCCCGGCCACCTCTCCCAGGACCTGCTCCTGATCCGCCTTCCCCAGGTCCAGCAGCGAGCGGGTGAAGAGCCGGCCCCGGCCCAACTGCTCCAGGGCCCGGCGCAGCTCCGGCTGAAACACCACCGGCAGGGCCACCACCAGCATCACCTGCACCGTCTGCAACAGCCAGTGGGTGGCCACCAAGTGCAGCCAGCCCGCCACGGGGGTGGCCAGCAGCAAGAGCGCGATCCCCTTCACCAGTTGCACGGCCCGGGTGCCCCGGATGAGCAGGATGATCCGGAAGAAGATGTAGGCCACGATGGCGATGTCCGCCAAGGAGGCCGCGATGAACCCGAGATCTTCCGAGCGCAGGGCCACTTGCCCACCTCATCCGCCGTCCAGGTCCGGCTTTAGCTTTCCCTCGCTCATTATAGCAAAGGCGGGGGAAAAGAAAAGGCTTCGGCAAGCCCTGGCCGAGGCGGCAACATGTGTGGGGCATCCTCCTCGGAGGCGGCGGGGATGCTTCCTTGCGGGGAGGTGCTGCCATGATGCCGCGTCGCGCTTGCTTGGCCCTGCTTGCCGCCGGGCTGCTCGCCGCCGCGCTGCCGGCCCAGGCCGGACCGGCGGACCGCTTCCGGACCCTCCAGGACTCGTTGGACCTCCGGGTGCGCTTGAGTTCGGTCACCACCGCCTATCCCCACGCCCTGCCGGCCCAGGCCGGCAACATCGAGCTGACCGCCCGACGCCTGTCGGGGACGCTGCTGGAACCGGGGCAGTCCTTCTCCTTCCTGCAACGGCTGGGCCCCTTCACCACCCGGCGCGGCTATCGGGAGGGACGCACCTTCATGGGCAACCGCATCGCCACCTCCATCGGCGGCGGCGTCTGCCAGGTGGCCGGAACCCTGTACGACGCGGTGCTCCTGGCCCACCTAAAGGTCCTGGAGCGCCATCCCCACACCCTGCTGGTGCCCTACCTGCCCCCCGGCCTGGATGCCACGGTCTCGGAGCAGGGGGGCAAGGACCTGCGCTTTCGCAACTCGACGGCCCAACCGGTGCTGATCCGGGCCCACGCCGCCGACCACCGCCTGACCATCGCCCTCTACGGCCGCATCACCGGTCCCGCGGTGAGCCTGCACCACCAGGTGCTGGAGTGGTACCCCACCCGGACCCAGCGGCTGCCCGACCCCGTCCTGCCGCGGGGCACCGAGCGGGTGGCGGCTCCCGGTCAGGCGGGCTGCCGGGTGCGGGTGTGGGCCGCTGTCCGCACCGCCCGGGGAGAGTCGGTGCGGCCCCTGGGCATCGACACCTATCAGCCCAGCCCACGCATCGTCCAGGTGGGGACCGGTCCCCCTAGCGCTCCTCCACCCGCTCCACCCGATTAGCCTGATCCACGAACACCACCCGCATGCGCCGCCGGTCCAACTCCTCCGGGGCGTACTGGCCCCAGGAGAGCACCACCACCCGGTCCCCCGGGTGAAACCAGCGGGCCGCCGGCCCGTTCAGCCCCACCATGCCGGCCGCGGCGGGCATGGCGTAGGTGCGCCACCGCTTGCCGTTGGCCAGGCTGGTGATCTGCACCAGCTCCCCCGGCAGGATGTCCGCCGCCGCCATCAGGGCGGCGTCCAGGCTGATGCTGCCTTCATACTCCAAATCCGCCCGGGTCACCGTGGCCCGGTGGATCTTGCCCTTGCACATGGTCCGCTGCAAGGCGCTGCACCTCCCGTCCCGCATCTATATGCCGCGCCTCGACGGTGGTGTCAACAGTTGCCCGATTCGCCGGACGAATCTCGACAACGGTCGTTCGTGCCGCCCCTGCGCGGGGAGCGTTTCCGGGCCGATCCTCCGGTGCGCCAGTTCGGATCGGCAACCCGCAGGGAGTCGCGCCGTGCCTTTCGGAGGCAAGCCTCCGCACCGTTTACACGGCGCCAGCGCCTTGGCCGCCGGTTAAGCGGCCGTATCGGTTTTACCAGCCCCACCACCAGGGCTTTGGGCTCCGGAGGCATCCGCCGTTTGGTCGTTGGCCCCCGAAGCTGCGCCGCCGTTTCCGGCGCGTCTTGGTTCAGCCGCCGCCTGGACCTCCTGCTTCATGGGATACCGGAAGGTCCGATCCCACTTGGGCTTTAGGTTCAAGGCCGCCGCCACGTTCGCATCTCCATGCCTCAGGCCGGCAAGGCCAGGGGCAAGGCAGTGCCCGCAAGCTAGCCGGCTGGGGTAGCCGGTACCGCCGGGGGAGAACCGCTCCGCCAAACGGTGACACTCGGGGCATGCTCGACTGGTCCAGGCCGGGTTTCGCTCCACCACCAGAATGCCGTGGATCAGGGCCAGGTGCCTCGCGTATTTCACCACCTTTCCGCGCAGCCAATAGGAGCGTTTCCGGTTGGTGCGCCGGCTCCAGGAAAGGCCCCGCCGGGGCCGGTAGGACCGCAGGTGCTCGAAGACCAACACCTGGAGGCCCAGGAGCACCGCCCAGGTGACGATAACGCTGGCTATTTGCCAAGCCAAGGCGTCGTCCAGGTTGCGGATGTAGTTCCAAAGGGAGCGGTTGGAGCGCTCACCCTTGACGGCCCTACCGGATTGGCGCTGCTTCTTGGCCACCGTCCGCAGGGCCTTCTCCCGCTTCTCGCTCTCCCGGGCATGCCGGATGGTCTTGATCCCGATGCAGCGCTGGCCCTGCCAGGCCGCCCCCACGGTGGAGGCCGCGTTCAGGTCGAAGGTGCCCACCCTGAGATCAGGTTCCGCGAGCCGTCGGTCCTCGGCCTTGCCCCGGATGACCACCCGGCACTCGAAGGGCACGGGGATCCACCAGCCATCCTCCTTGGGGATAAGCACCGGGGATCGGGCCACCCACACGCCGACGGTCGGGCCTAGCGCCTCCCGCTCCTCCTGGGTGCGCTCGGCGCGGCCCTCCTCCGCCATGCGTCGATTCTGGGCCGTGCGCCCCTTCTCCGAGTGCGACTGGGCGAACAGTTCCGGGGCGTAGGGGGGACCTTGCACCGACATGTTATGCCACTCCCAGCGCTCGCCGTCCAGGAGGCGCAGGCGAAGGTATCCCTCCCGGTAGTCCTCCAGGCGCAGGGCGGAGATTCCTTCGTAGGCCACCAGGTGCGGATGGGGCCGGGGCAGGGCCGGGACCTTGCCCCGCCGCTTGGGATCCGCCGCCTCCCAGTTGGCCAGGTTCGACAGGTGCTGTCGCACCGCCCCGGCGGCGTGGTTGATGGCCGCACGGCGCAGCACGGTCGGCGCTTCGGGGCAAACCTGTCCGAAGTCGCGAGACAGGTTCGGATGCGCCTTGGTGGCCACGGTGTGGCGCTCCGCCCAGGTCAGGATCTCCTGGGCGGTGAGCGGGCGGGGCCGCTCCTCTCCGGCGTACTTCCCCCGTTTTGCCACGTAGGTCTTCTGCTCGGAGAAAATACCGGGGTGGTCCAGGAAGAAATCCGCGTAGAAGGCCACGGCCCGGTCCCACTCCTGAACGGTGGCGAGGAGGGCGCTGATCTTTCCGGCGTTGGCCTCGGATCGAACCTGGAACTTCACGGTGCGGGTCACCGTGATGCAGGACATGGCCGGCATGCCACTCACCTCCTAAACTACAAATGATGCCCACCGCGGCATAATATACCGCCATGGGCCACCTGTCAAGAGATATAACACTCGCTAAATATCAGGAAGCAAAGGGCTGCCCGGCTCCCATCCAACGGTGGGGTTCCGAGCGGTTCGGGCGTCGGGGTGCATCGCGCCGTCCTGGGCGGCGCCTCGGCTCCCAGAATGCCGTCGCTTCTCCGGACGGCTGCGGCGGCAGCAGGGGGAAAGGGCCAGCGGGTTCCTCTTCCACATGTCCCCCGCCGCTTCAGGATCTTTTTCGGGTTGGTTTCTCGTCCAGGCCGCCAGCCTGCGGCAACCGGACGGTATGGAGACACCAGTTTCCTTTTCGTCGATGGACAATGGTCAAGCTATGTCAAGTAGAAAAGTCACCTCCGATACCGGTTCTGCCGCCTCCCCCCGGCCCATATCCTTGACGGTGGGATCGAACCGAGAGGAGGTGCCCTCCCCCTTGATCAACGGGATCTGGCTGGGCCTCATAGTCATCGGCTTCGGGGTGGCCGCCCTCCAAGGTCGGCTGGACGCCGGCACGGTGTCCTTCCTGACCGAATCCCGCCGGGCCGTGGACCTGACTCTGGCCCTCGGCGGCACCATCGCCGTTTGGTTCGGGGTGAGCCGCGTGGCCCAAGAGGCCCGGATCCTGGATTCGGTGGGTCGGCGGCTGGCCCCCCTCCTGCGCTTCGTCTTTCCCGATCTGGCGCGGGATCATCCCGCCCTCACCGCCATCGCCCTGAACCTCGCCGCCAACATTTTCGGGCTGGGCAACGCCGCCACCCCCTTCGGTCTGCAGGCCATGAAGGAACTGCAGGCCACCAACCGGCAGCCGCGCACCGCCACGCCCGCCATGATCACCTTCCTGGCCCTGAACAGCGCCGTCTTGACCCTGGTTCCCTCGGGAGCCATCGCCCTGCGGGCGGCCACGGGCTCCAGCGATCCAGCGCAAATCGTGGAGGCGGTGGTGCTCACCACCGGGCTGTCCATGGCGGTGGTCCTGGCGGCCGACCGCGTCTTCCGCCGCCTGGCCCCCCGGGACCGTCAGCCTTGAGCTTCTCCTCCTGGCTCATCCCCACCCTGGTCTGCACCGTGCTCCTGGTGGCCCATGCCCGGGGCGTTCCCGTGTTCGAGGTCTTCATTCAGGGCGCCGAGGAGGGGCTGCGCCTGGCCGCGCACCTGCTGCCGTATATCCTGGCCATCTACGTGGCCTTGGGGGTCTTCCGGTCCTCGGGAGCCCTGGGACTGCTCACCCGCTGGTTGGGCCCCGCCCTGGCCCCCCTGCGGGTTCCCGCCGAGATACTGCCCATCATCCTGGTGCGCCCCATCGCCTCGGGAGCGGCCACCAGCATCATCGCCCACGTTCTGGAGACCCACGGCCCGGATTCCTTCCTGGGGCGGGTGGCCTCCGTCCTCCAGGGCAGCTCCGACACCACCCTGTACGTCCTGACCTTGTACTTCGGCTCCGTGGGGGTGCGCCGCACCCGCTATGCCCTCCCGCTGTGCCTCATCGGCGACTGCACCGGCTTCTTCGGCGCCGTGCTGATCACCCGGCTGCTGTTCCCCCGCTAGCGATGACCCGGGCCTCGGCCGAGGTGAAGCTTCCCCAGCGGAAGAAGGAGACCCCCACCGCCCCCAGCTCCCGCGCCGCCCGCAGGGCGCCCGCCTCCTCCCGGGCGGCGGGGCTGTAGGCGCCCGATACACCATCGCCGTAGAAGTCGAAGGCCTGCAGCACGGGGCTTTGCGGCCACCCGGGTGCCGCCGCGGCGATACCCCGCAGGGAAGCCGCCACGTAGTCATAGGCCTCTTGATAGCTGTAGCTTTGCTCCAGGCTGTGCCAGTAGTCCATGGGCAGACCGGCCTGGGTGTAGCGGGCCACCAGGGAATAGGGGTAATCTGGGAACACCTGCGGAGGGAAGACCGCCGCGGCCACCAACTCCCCCGGCCCCACCGCCTGGCGCACGCGCCCCAGGTAGGTGGTGAGCCGGTCCACCGTCACCCCCCGCTCCAGGTCCAACACCATGCCGTCCAGGCGCTCCCCGTCGGAGGTCTGAAAGGCGGCGGCTGCGGCGGCCGCCGCGGCCTGGCTGCGAGGATGGGCCAGGTCCGGGTACACCCAGCCCAAGACGGCGATGCCCGCGGCGTGGGCATCCTCCACCAGCCGCCCCAAGGCGGCCCCACCATAGAAGCCGCGCCGCTCTCCCGCCACCCGCACCACCAGGTAGTTCAGCCCCAGTTTCTCGGCTCCCCGGACCACCCCGGCCGGGGTGTCCCGGGAAAGCTCCCCGTAAGTCAGCCACATCCCCCGGCCCGCCAAGAGCTGCTCCGGAGCGCCCAGCACCCGTCCGGATAGCTTCAGGGCATCGGCACCCCCGTTGGCCGTCACGCGGAACGCCCCGGGCGCCGCGCCGGTCACCTGGGAACCTGCGACGCTCACCGCCCCGGTGCCCGTGAAGACGGCGGCGTCCCCCGAGGGCAGCGGGTTGCCGTAGGCGTCTATTTGCGCCGCGTGCGCCGCGGCGGTCTGCCCCGGCGCCAGGAAGGGGGAAGGCGCAAGCCAAATCCGCCAGGTCGCCGCCGAGGCCGGCGCCACCCGCAGCGTGCTCAGCGCCCCCGCCAGGCCTGGGGCGGTGGCGCTGAGCCGGTAGGAACCGGCTACGGTCAGCACCAGGGAGAAATGCGCCTCGCCCTGCACCGCCTGTACCGTGGAGTACTCCGACCGGGTGCCCGCAGGGCCCTGGGTCGCCAAGGTCACCGGGGCCGACCCCACTCCCCGCACTGTCACCTCCAGCGGCGCTCCTGCCACCACCGTCGTCGGCGCCGCCAGGGACAAGGCCCCCCGGGCCGCCTCCTGAACCTGAAAGGTGGCCGGCAGCCATGCCCCGCCGGCGACGCTAACCGTCAAGACGGCCGACCCGGCTGCGGGGCCGCCGGTCACCGCGAAGGGCGTCCCCGGCCAGGCCAGGGCCGGCATCGCCGCCACGTTGGGATCGCTGGAGTACACCCGCAGCGCCACCTGCACCGGCGCGTAGCCCCAGTGGGGCGTGGCCACCACGAACTGGGCGGTCTGCCCCGGCTGCAGCGTGGGCGTGCCTCCGGTCCACTGCAAGGTACCCAGGGGGGCGGCCACCACCCAAAAGGTCCGGCTGGCCTGCCCCAGGCCCGGGGAGCTGACCTGCACCGTGTACTGTCCCGGCGCCGCCTCCTGCAGGGGGAAGCTGACCCGCCCGCGGCGGTCCTGGACGACCCAGCCCGTGGTGCCGCCGGGGCCGGACACCGTTAACGCCAGGTAGCGCCCCTGGTCCGCCGGGTCGCGCCGGCCGCTCGGGTCGGTCACCTCCACCGTCCACTCCTCCCGACGACCGGTGAGAAAGACCTGGGGATCGGAAGCCGCAAACTCCAAGGCGGCGGGGCGGTGGACCAAAATGGTGAAGGAGTGGGTGAGGGCGGTGCCGTACACCGACGCGGTCACCGTGTAGGTGCCGGGGGCGTCGGCGGTAAAGTCGCCCCCGTAGACGCTGGCCCCCACGCTTTGCCAGCGCACGGGCAACGGCAGCGCGTAGCCTTGGGCGTCGTGCACCAAGGCCCACAGGTAGGTGCTCTGCCCCACATTCAGATCCGCCGTCCCGGCGCCGGCGCTCACCCGCCGGGCAACGCTCTCCAACAGTGGTCGCCCGGAGGCGGGCGGGAGCGTCTCCAGCCCGCGCAGCAGCACCGCCCCCTGGGCTCGGGACAGTACCGCGCCCGGGTGGAAGGCGCCGCCCCAGCCGCGCAGCAGGCCCAAGCGCCAGGTGACGTAGGCGGCTCCCCGGGCCCAGGAGGGGATGCTTGCGGCGTCCGTCCAGGGCAAAGGTTCATCCGCCAGGTCTTGGGCCACGGGCGCAAGCCCCAGAAACCGCACCGCAGCCACCGCCGCCTGGGCCCTGGTCACCGACCCCGCCGGGTCGAACCGCCCGCCCCCCACCCCGCTGAGCAGGCCCACCCCGGTCGCCGTCTCCACCGCCTGGTAGAAGGGGCTGGTGGCAGACACATCGGTAAAGGACGGCCCGCGCTGGGCCGGCAGGTGCGCCAGACCAACCAGCGCCGTCGCCAGCTCGGCGCGGGTGAGCGGCGCCCCCGGCGCGAAGCGGTGAGCGGATACCCCCGTCAGGAAGCCTTGGCGGACCGACGCCCCGATGGCGGAGGCGGCCCAGTACCCGGCAGGTACGTCCCGGAAGGCGGCCGCGGCGTGGCCCGCCGAGGACAGCGTGATCGCAATAACCAACGGTAGCAACCACCGCCGCATCCCCCTCACCTCCCAGCCTTAGCCTTAGTTTTTCCCGGGGCCGCGCCCTGCTTGGACGGCATCATCTGGTAAATTTGAGCGACCGGACCCGCATCCGTTCGGCCACCCAGAAGAGTCGTGCCCGCCACCGCGAAGTATCCCAGGGGCAACGGCAGTCGCCCCACCATGGTCAGCTTTCCCGTCGTCGGCTGAAAGCGCCGAATGGCGGTGCGGAAACCGTGGACGCCCTTGCCCCCCACCACCAACAGCTGTCCGTTGCTGCTAGCCGCCCCGGCATACATCAGGGGGCGGGACAGGGCGCCCACCCGGCGCACCCGACCGGTGGCCGGATCGAAGGACAGGATGTCCGCCGTGCGTCCGGCGCTCGTCAGGCCTCCGAAGAGATAGACCCGGGAGTCCATGACCGCCGCCGCGCTGTAGCGCAGGCCGTACGGCAGCGTCCCCACGCGTCGCCAGGTACCGCCGGGCCGCCAGTCCCAAACGGCGCGGCTGTAAGAACGACCGGTAAAGCCGCCGAAGACGTAGATGCGCCCCCCCGAAGCGACCGCGGCCAAGTCGGACAACGGCACGGGCAGCGCCGTCGCCCCCCGCACGATGCCGTCCGGGCTGATCGCCCAGACGGAGGCCACCGGTCCCACGGCGTCGCCGCCGCCCAGGAGGTAGGCGCGCCCTCCCACCACGGCCATCGCCGCGTCATGCACCGCCCGGGGCAGCCGATAGGTGGCGACGCTACGCCACGGCCGCAAGGCGAAGAAGGTGAGCTCGGCGCTGGATACGTCCGCCGCCGTAAGTCCCCCGGCCAAAAGCACGCGCCCGTCCATGACCGCCGCCGCAGCCCCTTCCAGCGGTTGCGACAAGCTGCCCAGGGGACGTACCTGCCAGACCAGCTCCTGCCTGGGCGGCGCAGCGGGGTGCGCCTTGGGCGGCCGGGTCAGGGCCAGGTGGGCCACCGCCAGACCCGCCCCCAGTAGCACCGCCAACCTCCAAAGCAGCCGGCCCCAACGCGCCCGCCTTCCGCCGATCCTCACCTTGGCAACCATCCCTGACCTACCTGATTGTTCCTCGCGTATTCTACCACGCCGCGGCAGGGGAAAAAAGCCGCCCCACTGTTTGTTCATGGTTTGTTAATGCGCGTAGCGTCGCTCCACGGGCCAGCACCGCTTGCCGCCACGTCTTCCCGCCCTCCTGCGTGGCCGACAGCCGCCCGCCCCAATCGGCTTTGCGCCTGGCCGGGACCGTTCGGCCCCGGCCGCGTTCAAGCGCCCTTCCTCCACAAACCTGGCCGGATATGCGCTGTCCAGATCCCGCTGGGCGCAAACCCCAAGAGGCTGCCTACCGCGACCGCCTGCCCGTGGTCACGAGTTCCCTGCGAGCCGGGTCAGGAAGCCGCGAAAGACGGTCAGGTCGTCGGAGAGCGATTGGGCGCACTCCGGCACGGCGGTGACGGGCCGCCGCATCCGCTCCCAGGCCAGCGGTTCTTGGTATGCGTGGATCAATCGGTGCCGGAAAGCGCGCAGTTCGAAAAGCTTCTCGAAGGTCTCCCCGGATATGACCGGCGGGCGCCTGCCTGGCAGCTCCAAGGACATTTGGCGCAACAGGTCGATGTGCGAGCGTTCACCGCCGGGGAAAAAGCCGTCCACGGACTTGGCGATCTTTTGCAGCACGTCTTCCGCCGCCACGAAGAAGCGCATTGCCTGGAAAGCCAGGTAGGCAGCCTCCAACTTGTCAGCGGCGTCTTTTGCCAGGACTTTCTGAATGACTTCCGCCATGTCGGCGGCGATCTTTGCCATATCTTTTTGCACCGATGAAATCTCTTGAGCCACAATCAGGAATTCATCCTTTTTAGACAAGGCGCATGCCCTCGCTCAACACCCGTTCCCGCACCGGCGCCTTGCAGCTCTCCAGACACGTCAAATCCGCGGTAAAGCCATCTTCCGCTGCCAGCTCTGCAAGCCTCGCCGCCGCGCGGAACTCTTGCTCCGGAGGGATCCCCTCCGCCGCCAGATCAAGGTCGGAGTCCCAACGGTAGTGGTGCCCGTGGGCGGTGGAGCCGAAGAGGTAGACCGCCGACGCGGCAAAGTCTTGAGCCAGCACCTCGGCCAACCGCCGGGCCAGCCCCATCGCAAACTGCCGCCGCTGGAGCAAGTCCTCCGCCTCTTGGGCCATGCGTTGCTCCCAAGCCACGCTATATCGCTCGTATGCCGTCTTCACCGCCCCCCCTCCGCCAGCAAGTTCATTCTAGCACCACCGGCTTGCCTTGCCAACGACCTCCAGCTCCTCGGCGTTCCATGCCATAAACCGGATGGCACGAAAGCATGACCGATTTAGGTTGCTAAAGGCAGGTGCAGCACGAAAATACACTGCCACGACGGGCGGTTGGACCAGCACCGCCTAGCCCGCCGCCCAACCCACGCTCCCGGCCACCCGGTCGCCGATCCGCGGCGTGCCCGGCAGGCCGGTGGCACGGTGGAGATGACGGCGCATGACGAGGGCCGCCGTCACGGCCAGCATTACCAGGATCACATCTCCCGGCCAGATCCTCCAGGAACCTTGCAGCGCTATGTCCTCCCCGTCCCATCGCCACCCCGCCGGCACCCGCGAGCCCGACTTGCGTCCTCGCGCAACCGGGCCAGCAGCTTGGTCGCCGGAGCGAGCAGTTTTTCCGCCTGGGCTATCGCTTCCGCCGCATCCTTGGACGTGTAGTGTTTGCTGGGCCGATCGCCACCCCAAGCGTCGGGATAGCGGGTGGGAATATATAGGCGATCCAGACCTCGCACCTCGTCCAATGGCGGCAGGGTAGCGTGAGCTTTCGGTATTTTTTCTAGCTCTTTGTACAAATCGTCAAGAAAATGAGTCTTATGGGCGATTGGCAACCCAAAAAAACCGAAAATACTCTTCACCGCTTTTTCTCCTGCTTGCTGGGCGTGGAAGCAAGCGGCAAAGGGATGGAGGTCTTGCAGGGTTTTTGCAGTGTCCAGATCGTCACCGGCTTGTTCCAGCCAACCTCTACCTGCTTCACCGACGTTCAAACAAAATCACCCCTCGTTTGAGGACCTCTTCCTGGACGAATGGAGATTCCCGCGACAGCCGTGCGTATTCATCCGAGGTGTACACCAGAAGGTCTATTTTCGCCAACGGTGCTATGCGGTTGTAAACCTCGGCAAGCCTCTTGTGGGGGGATATTTCCGGCGCCACATCCGCCACCACTGCCAGGTCGATGTCGCTCCCCCGATCCGCCGCCCCGGCGGCGACCGAGCCGAAGAGAACCACCTTGCACACCGCCGGATGCTCCGCGATCCGCCGGGCCGCCTCTTGGGCCACCGCCCGCAGCCGGTCGTTTTCCTGCCGTCTGGCCGCCAACACGGTCCTTGCCGCCTCATCCACGGCTTCCAAGGCTGCGGCGGAACCGTCCCGCCGCCCGGAGGGAGCGATCCGCGGCGGAGAAGGAACGAGCCAAACACGCCCCCGCTTCATCGCCCCCGGGATACGGCCTTGGGCCAAGAGACGCAGCACCCGTCGGCGACTCACCTGCAACCTGGCGGCAGCCTCCCCGCTGGTGATCCACGCAGCAGCCATGACCGGTACACCCCCCCCTCGCTCCGCGTTGCCTGATCGGCTCCTCCGGCGGCGCCGTCGGCCCCAGCCAATCCGGGTGCTCACCCGGGGCGCTTGCTTCCCGAGGTTATCATACCACAACCTGGGTAACGGGAGCCGTTGCGGGAAGGCGGATACGCAGGCGCACCGGATCGCCAGGCGCAAAAAAAGAGCCGGCCGCCGTCGGGCGGTCCGCTCCCTGCGGGTCCTGTCTCCTAGACCTTCCCCGAGACCGCCGCCTCGGCCCCGTTGGTGTAGTAGGCCAAGGACTGCAACTCGATGGTTAGGTCCACATCCTGCACGTACACCCCCGGCACCTTCAGCTTCACGGGGGAGAAATTCAGGATGGCTTCCACGCCCGCCACCGCCAGTTGCTCGGCCACCAGCTGGGCCTCCTGCGCCGGCACGGTGAGGACCGCCATCTTGATCCCCTGGGAGCGGATCACCTGCTCCATCCGTTCCGGATCCTGCACCTCCAGCTCCCCCAGGCGGAAGCCCACCTTGCGGGGGTCCGCGTCGAAGGCGGCGGTGATGTGGATGTCCTTGGGCTGGGCCAGATTGTACCGGATGAGGGCCGTGCCCAGGTTGCCCACCCCCACCAAGGCCACCTTGGCCGGGTGGGTGAGCCCCAGGATCTTCTTGATGCGCCGGTTCAAGAGACAGGTGTCGTAGCCCACGCCCCGGGTACCGAAGGCGCCGAAATAGGCCAGGTCCTTGCGGATCTGCTCGGAGGAAAGCCCCGTGCGCCCCGCCAAATCCGCCGAGGAGGTCACCTCCACGCCGTCCTCGATCAACTCATCCAGGACACGCAGATAGACCGGCAGGCGGCGGATGGCTGCCTCAGGAATCTTTTTCTGCAAGTTTTCCGCCCCTTCCCGTCAATAGCGCCGATGCCGCAGAAACTTCACCAAGGCGTCCAGGCTCTCGCGGGTGAGGCCCTCCGGCAACGCCGTGAGCCGCGCCTGGGCTTGGGTCATCAATCTATCCGCCAGCTTCTGGGTGTACTGCAGGGAGGACGAGTGGCGCAGAATCGCCCCCGCCTCCGCCACTTCCCCCGGCTCCAAGTGCTCACGTTCGCAAAGCTCCAGGAGCCGCCCTCCCTCGGGAGAGGCGTTGAGGGCATGGATAACCGGCAGGGTGATCACCCCCGTGCGCAGGTCGCTGCCCGAGGCCTTGCCCAGCTTCTGGGAACCGGCCACATCCAAAAGGTCGTCCACGATCTGAAAACCCAGGCCCACCTGGTAGCCGAAGTCGTAGAGGGCTTGCTCCTCGGCGGAGCTGGCTCCCGCCAAGATGCCGCCCACCCGCAGGCTCTCCGCCACGAACCGCGCCGTCTTCTTGCCGATGCGCTCCAGATACCTCTCCTCCGTCTGGTCCTGGGGCACGTGGAGGCTGAGGTTCTGCTCGATCTCCCCGCTGCACATCTCGTAGACCACCTCGGCCATGGAGCGCACGATGCGGTTGGATCCGGTGGCGGCCAGCAGGGAGAAGGCTTTGGCGAAGAGGAAATCGCCCATCAGCACCGAGGCGTGCTCGCTCCACCGGGTGTGGATGGTGGCCACGCCGCGGCGCAGGGGCGCCCGATCGATGATGTCGTCGTGCACCAGGGTGGCCAGGTGGATCATCTCCACCGCCGCCGCCAGCGGCACGGCCCCCTCCGGGAGCTCACCCCGGATGGTGGCCCCCAAGAGGACCAGGGCTGGCCTGACGCGCTTTCCCTTCCCCAAGAGGAGGTGGCGTCCCAGCTCCCGCGCCCCCTCGTCCTCCACGAGGCTCTCCTGCAGGAACTCCTCCACCCGCGCCAACGGTTCCCGGATCCCGCTGAAGGCCGCTATGCCTTCCCACCCCATGCTCGTCACTTCCGCTCTCTAGAATTCCTGGGGCAGCTTTTTCAGTTCCGCCAGGGTGAACACCGGCCCGTCCAGGCACACATACTTGGGTCCTATGTTGCAGCGGCCGCAGATCCCCACGCCGCACTGCATCTTCAGCTCCAGGGTGGTTACCACCTGCTCGTCGGTGAAACCCAACTTCTCCAAAGCCGCCAGCACGAACTTGATCATGATGGGCGGGCCGCAGGTGATGGCCACGGCGTCCCGGGAGGAGGGCGCCACCTGCTCCACATAGGCGGGCACGAAGCCCACCGGTCCCTGCCAGCTGCCGTCCCCCCGGTCCACCGTCACGTGCACGAAGGTGTTTTCCACCGCCGGCCACCGCTCGAAGAGGTCCTCCTTGAAGCACAGGTCCACCGGGGAGCGGGCTCCGTAGACGATATCCACCTGACCGTAGTCGGCCCGATGGTCCAGGCAGTAGGAGATGAGGGAGCGCAGCGGGGCCAGCCCGATGCCGCCGCCCACGAAGACCAGGTTCTTCCCGCGCAACAGCTCCAGGGGGAAGTGGTTGCCGTAGGGGCCGCGCACCCCGATGCGCGCCCCCTCCCCCAGCTCGTGGAGGGCGCCGGTCACCCGGCCCGCGTTCTTCACCGAGAACTCCAGGAAATCGGGGCGGGTGGGGGAGGAGGTGATGGAGATCATGGACTCCCCCACCCCCAGCACCGACAGCATGGCGCACTGGCCGGGCAGGTAGGGGAAGACCGGTCCCTCGTCCAGGGTCACCTGGAAGGTGCGCACGTCCCCCGCCGCCGTCTCCGGACGCACCGCCTGGACGGTGGCCAGGGCGGGCACCAGGGGATTATCCAGCTGCCGGGCCGCCTCAGGCACGGGCCGTCACCCCCTGCACCGCTTCGATGACGTACGCTATGTCCAGGCCCACGGGGCAACTCTCCACGCAGCGCCCGCAGCCCACGCACAGGTATTCTTCCCACCGCCGTACGAAGTAGTTGAGCTTGTGCATGAACCGCTGGCGCACCCGGGCCTTCTTATCCGGCCGCGGGTTGTGCCCGCCGGCCATGCGGGTGAACTCGGGAAACATGCAGGAGTCCCAGCAGCGCACGCGTTTTCCGGCCTCCCCCTTGGCCTCGTCGGTCAACTGGAAGCAGTGGCAGGTGGGACAGGTGTAGGTGCAGATGCCGCAGGACAGACAGCGGGCGGCGATCTGTTCCCACATGGGGTGGTCGAACATGCCGTCCAGGGCCTCGGCCACTCCCTCCAGACGGATGCGCCGGCCCAGTGGCGTCTCCATGGACCGGTAGCGGGCGGCCACCGCTTCGGCCTCCCCCGGCGCCACCGCCTCCCCCGGCCATTCCGCCATCAGCGCCTCGCCAGCCTCGGTCTGCGCTCGTACCAGGTATCCACCCTCATCAGGATACAACACCATGTCCGCTCCTGCAACGTGTCCCGGAGACAACCCGAAGGAGGTGCAAAAACAGCTGGCGCGCGGCCGGTCGCAGGCCACGGCCACCAGGACGGTCCGCTCGCGCCGCGCCAGGTAGCCGGGGTCCCGGAAAGGTCCCTCCCCGAAGACCCGGTCCAAGAGCGGCAGGGCCGCCAGGTCGCAGGGGCGGATGCCCAGGAGCACCTGCTCCCCCGCCGGCTCCGGGACGGCGATCCCCGCGGCGTCGTAGGAGAACAGCACCTCCGACTGGGGGAAGAACAGGTCCTTGGGCGATTCCGCCGTGTTGTAGAAGTCCAGACGCACCTTTTCCGCCTGGCCCACCCGCCGGAAGGCGAACCCCCCCGCCTCCGCCACCGGAGCCACCAGCTTGCCGCCCGCCGCCAGGCGCTCCAGCACCGGCCGGATGTCGGCCAGCCGCACCGCCTTGCGCTCCTCCACCGCCAGGGCGTTCACCGACGCCACCCCCTCCTCAAGCGAACTCCTCCGGATCGTCGGGCCGGTAGATCCCCAGAGGCTCCACCTCCCGCGGCACGAAGGCCCGCTCCAACTCGAACAGCTCCTCCACGTCCTGCAGCAGCTTGTGGTTCAGTTTCATCAGCGGTATGTCCATGGGGCACACCCGCTCGCACTCGTGGCAGTCCACGCAACGGCCCGCCACGTGGAGGGCGCGCACGAAGTGGAACATCTCCTGGGCCGGCCCATCGGTGACCCGCGACAGCCAGCGCGGCTCCTCGGAGTCGAAGCAGCAGCTGCGGCAGTTGCAGGCCGGGCAGACGTTGCGGCAGGCCATGCAGCGGATGCAGCGGGAGAACTGCTCCGTCCAGTAGGCCTTGCGCTCGGCGCTCGTCATGGCCTCCAAGGCCGCCACCGCCGCGTCTTCCTCCCGGGGGACCGGACGCCCCGGCACCGGCTCCCCCAACAACTCGTCGGCGTCGTCGGGGGTGGGAACGGCGCAGACCAGGCAGCGGTCCAACAGGACCTGGCCCGCCGCCACCCGCCGCTCGCCCCCCGCTCCCGTCAGCACGAACTCGTCACCCTCCGCCCGGGCCTCCTGCACTCCGGGCAAGAGCGCCGCCGCCTTGTCCCGGTCCAGCATCCCCGGACAGGGCAGCCCCACCACCCAGACCCGGTCCCGCGCCACCCGGTGGTCCGCCAAGAGCCGCGCCAGCCCCAAGGCGTCGCACCCCTTCAAGACCACCGCCGTGACTCCCTCCTGGGTCTCGTAGTCCAGCAGGTACTTGGCCAGGTTGGGGGCGCAGAAATGATCTAGCACCAGCCGCTCGGCCTCTTCGGCCCGGGTGATCAGCTGGGGGAAAGGGCTGGTGGGGTCAAAGCCTGGGGCGTGGCCCAGGAAACGGACCACCTTCCCCTCCTCCAGCAGGCGGCGTGCCGCCGCGCGAACCGCCTCACTCCGCATGGGCCTCTACCGCCGCGGCGTCCCGCGGTCCCAGTTGGCGCAGTTCCTCGGTCATCTCCCGGATGGTCTCGGCGAACTTGGGCCCCTCGGAGGCCGAGATCCAGCGCAGGCGGAAGCGGCGCTGGTCGATCCCCAGGTAGTCCAGGAAGCGCTTCACCAGGAGGAAGCGCCGTCGGGTGAAATAGTTGCCGGTGGAGTAGTGGCAATCCCCCGGATGGCACCCCGCCACCAGCACTCCGTCGGCTCCCAGCTGGAAGGCCCGCAGCACGAACTGGGGGTTCACCCGTCCCGAGCACGGCACCCGGATGACCCGCACGGAGGTGGGATAGGAAGTGCGGCTGGTGCCGGCCAGGTCCGCCCCGGCGTAGCTGCACCAGTTGCACAAGAAGCCCACGATCTTCGGTTCCCGCTCCGCTACAGACACAGCGCTTCCACCTCCGCCCAGACTTGCTCGTTGGAGAATCCGAGCAGGTTCATGGCCCCGCTCCGGCAGGCCACCGAGCAGGCCCCGCAGCCGTGGCACAGGCTGGGGTTGACCTTGGCCACCCGGCGCGCCACCTGCCCAGAACCCACCCGCTCCGTCACCGCCTCCATCTCGATGGCCTTGTAGGGACAGATGGGCCGGCACCACTCGCACCCGGCGCAGCGCGCGCGATCCACCCGGGCCACCGTGGGCTCCGTCTCCAGTTGGTCCTTGGCGAAGAGGCGGACCACCTTGGCCGCCGCGGCGCCGGCCTGGGCCACGGTGTCGGGGATGTCCTTCGGCCCCTGGCAGGCCCCGGCCAGGAAGATCCCCGCGGTGTTGGTCTCCACCGGAGCCAGCTTCGGATGGGCCTCGGTGAAGAAGCCGTGCTGATCGTAGGAGAAACCCAGTTTCTGGGCCACCTGCGGCGCGTCGGAACGGGAGACCACCGCGGTGGCCAGGACCACCAGGTCCGCCTCCACCTCCACCTTCTGGCCCAGCAGGGTGTCCTCCCCCACCACCACCAAGCTGTCGCCCCGGGGATAGATGCGGGAAACCCGGCCCCGGATGTACTGGGCGCCGTACTCCACCGTGGCCCGCCGGTAGAACTCCTCGTAGTTCTTGCCGGCGGCGCGCACGTCGATGTAGAAGACGTAGGACTGGGAGCTCGGGATCTTCTCCTTCAGCAGGATGGCGTGCTTGGCGGTGTACATGCAGCATACCTTGGAGCAGTACGGGACGCCCTTGGCCTCGTCCCTGGAACCCACGCACTGGATGAAGACCACCCGCTCGGGCAGTTTGCCGTCGGAGGGACGCTTGATCTTTCCGTCCGTGGGGCCGGAGGCGGACACCAGCCGCTCGAACTCCAGGCTGGAGATGACGTCCGGATGCTGCCCCGCGCCGTACTCGCCGTAGCGACCATGGTCCCACAGGTCGAAGCCCGTGGCCACCACCACCGCCCCGAAGCGCTCCTCCAGGATCTCGTCCTGCTGCTCGAAGTCGATGGCCCCGGGTGCGCACACCTTCTTGCACACCTGACATTTGCCGTCCTTTTGGAAGTAGGCGCAGGTGGCCCGGTCCAGCACCGGCTTGTTGGGCACCGCCTGGGGAAAGGGCAGGTAGATGGCCTTGCGCTTGCCCAGCCCCAGGTCGAACTCCCCGGGGCTGCGGTAGGGGCATTTGTTCCAGCAGTCGCCGCAGCCGGTGCACCGGTCCAGGTCCACCGAGCGGGCCTTCATCCGGATGCGCGCCTCGAAGTTGCCGATGTAGCCGGAAAGGGACTCCACCTCGGCATAGGTCAAAAGGCGGATGCGCGGATCCTGGCCGGCCTCCACCATCTTGGGCGTCAGGATGCAGGACGAGCAGTCCAAAGTGGGGAAGGTCTTGTCCAGCTGGGCCATGCGCCCCCCGATGGTGGGCTCGCGCTCCACCAGCACCACCTCGTAGCCCGAGTCGGCGATATCCAGGGCGGCCTGGATCCCGGCGATGCCGCCGCCGACCACCAGGGCGCGCTTCTCGATGCCCACATAGGAGGGCTCCAGGGGGATGTCCTTCACCGCCTTGGCCACCGCCGTGCGCACCAGGTCGACGGCCACCGGGGTGGAGGTCACTTTGTCGGGATGCACCCAGGAGCACTGTTCCCGGATGTTGGCGATCTCCATCAGGTGCGGATTGAGGCCCACGCTGCCCACCGCCCGGCGGAAGGTGCGCTCGTGCATCCGCGGCGAGCAGGCGGCGATCACCACCCGGTTCAGGGCATGCTCCTTGATCGCCTTGCGCACCGTCTCCTGCCCCGGATCGGAGCATAGGTACTTGTATTGCTCCACATGCACCACATGGGGCAAGAGGGCCGTCTGTTCGGCCACCTGGTCCAAATCCACCGCCGAGGAGATATTGGAGCCGCACCAGCACAGGAAAACGCCGACCCGCTTCATCCTTGCCCCTCCTCGCCCGCCGCCAAGAGGCCCTTGCCGCGCAATAGTTCCAGCGGCTCGCCCAGATGCATGGGGATCCCCAGCTCCCGGGGGGACAGGCCGAAGGCGATGCCCGCCAGATCGGTGAAGTAGAACACGGGCAGCCGGTGCCGTTCCGAGCGACGCTGCTCCAGATTGGCCTGGCACATGGGGCAGGCGGTGACCACGCACTCGGCTCCGGCGGCGGAGGCGTTGTCCAGGATGTCCCCCACCAGCTTCTCCACCAGTTCGGGACGGCTCACGGAGAGACTGGCGCCGCAGCACTCCGTCTTGAAGCCCCAGCGCACCGGCTGCGCCCCCAGGGCCTGCAGCAGGTCGTCCATGCTGCGGGGATTCTCCGGGTCGTCGAACCTGGCCACCTCGGGGGGCTTGAGCATCAGGCAGCCGTAATAGGCGGCCGCCTTCAGACCCTTGAGCGGGCGGCGCACCTGAGCGGCCACCGCCTCCAGGCCCACGTCGCCCACCACCACCTCCAGCAGGGAGCGCGGCTTGCCCACGTCGTTGTAGGGCACGCCCACGGCCGCGGACAGCTCCAGCCACCGGCGCCGATCTTCTGCCAGCCAGTGATGGGCGCGGTTCAGGCGGCTGTAGCAGGCGGCGCAGGGCGTGACCACCCCTCCCATCCCCATCCCGGCGGCCACGGCCAGGTTGCGCCCCGGCAGGTACATGGCCAATCGGTGGTCGGCCCCGTGGGCTGAGGAGGCCCCGCAGCAGTTCCACTCCGGCACGTCCACCAGCTCCAGGGCCAGGGCTCCGGCCACCGCCCGGGCCGAGCGGTCGTAGTCGGCGGCGCTGCCGTGGGAGGAGCAGCCCGGATAGTACGCCAGTTTCATCCCCGCACCTCCGCCGCCCGGAAGATCCGCTCCACGGTCTTGCGGTCCCGTAGGGGTGACGCCTTGAGGGGCAGGCGCCGATGCCGCAGCAGGTTCCAGCCCAGGCCGCCGTCCTGGAAGATCCGCCGGGTGCGCAGCTTGTAGCTGCCCACCATGCCGAGCTCGTGCACCCGGCCGCCGCGGCGGACCGACTCCAGGAAGGAGGTGTGGAAGGCGGCCACCTCCCGCTCCCGGGGCGCCCTCCCGTCCTGTCCCGCCAGCTGGCGCAGGGCGTCCATCACGCCGTCGATCTTCACCTGGCGCGGACAGCGGGTGGTGCAGGTGGCGCAACCCGCGCACAGCCAAATGGTGGAGCTGCCCAGGGCCTGCTCCCGCATCCCCAGCTGCACCAGGCGGATGATCTGCCGGGGCTGGTAGTCCATGGCGAAGGAAAGGGGACACCCGGCGGAGCACTTGCCGCATTGATAGCAGGCCAGGGGATCCGTCTCCGCCAACTCCCGCACGCGGGTCAACAGCTCCTCGCGCCCCTTCGCCGCCTCGGTCAGATCCACGACCGCCAACTGGCCACCTCCGTCACTTAGTGAGCGTTTTCACTTGCCTCGGGATAAAAAAGGCCCCTGCCCTTTTCGGCCTGCCGACAGCGACGGCTGCGTCGGAACCCCCCTATTTTGCCTTCTACTCTAACACTTGCGCCTATTCGCGTCAACGGGAGTTGGCGGGCTAATCCAACACTTCACCGCGCTTTTTCGACACCTGAGCCGCGCACCGCCCCGAGCTCCAGCCAATAGGCCACGATGGCCCGCTGGCCCCTGGCATATTGCTCCAGGTCCAGCCGCTCGTCGGGGGCGTGGATGGCGTCGTCGGGCAGACCGAAACCGAGCAGCACCGGCGCGGTGCCCAAGGTCTCCCGCAGGGCGGCCACCACGGGGATGGAGCCGCCGGAGCGAATCAGCACCGCCGGGCGTTCGAAGGCACGCTCCAGGGCCCGGCGGGCGGCGCGCACCCAGGGGGAGTCCGCGGGGGTGTGCACCGCCGGGGAGCCGCCCCCGGGGCGCAGTTCCAGGCGCACCCCGGGGGGGCAGCGCCGGCGCAGGTGGTCCTCCACCACCGCCAGCACCCGGGCGGGGTCCTGCCCCGGCACCAGCCGGGCGGTGAGCTTGGCCCGGGCCGACGTGGGCAGCACCGTCTTGATCCCCGTCCCCTGGAAACCGCCTCCCAGGCCGTTGACCTCCAGGGTGGGCCGCAACCACAGGCGCTCCAAAGTGGTATAGCCGACCTCGCCCCAGGGCTCGGCCCCGGTGAGCCGGCGAAACGCGTCCTCCTCGAAGGGCAGCCCGGCGAGTTCCGCGCGCACTCCCGGATCCGGCGGCGCCACCCCGTCGTAGAAGCCCGCCACCGCCACCCGCCCCTCCCCGTCGTGCAGGCTTGCCAGGAGTTCAGCCAAGGAATGCAGCGGGTTGGCCACCGCGCCCCCGAACTCCCCCGAGTGCAGGTCCCGGGCGGAACCGTGGACCACCAGCTCCCATGCCGCCAGGCCCCGCAGGCCGCAGGAGACACTCGGCACCCCCGGGGCGAAGAAGGAGGTGTCCGAGATGACCAAGACGTCGGCCGCCAGCAGTTCCCGATGGGCGGCGGCGAAGCCGGCCAGGTGGCTGGCGCCCGTCTCCTCCTCCCCCTCGAAGAGGAACTTCAGGTTCACCGGCAGTCGCCCCGCCGCGGCGGCCAGGGCCTGGGCGGCCTCCAGGTGCATCCAAAGCTGGCCCTTGTCGTCGGAGGCTCCCCGGGCGTAAAGCTTGCCGTCGGCCACCACCGGCGCAAAGGGGTCGTGGTACCACGCCTCCGGGGGATCCACCGGCTGCACGTCGTAGTGGCCGTAGACCAGGGCCGTGGGCGCCCCGGCGGCGCCCGGCCAGGCGCCGTACACCACGGGGTATCCCCCCGGGTCCAAGAGCTCCACCGCGGGACAGCCGACCTGCCGCAACCTGTCGGCTAGAAACCGGGCCGCCCGGACCACGTCGGGGGCGTGCTCCGGCAGCGCGCTGATGCTGGGGATGGCCAGAAAGCGCACGAGTTCCTCCAGCCCCGCCGCGTGGTGCAGGGCGAAGTAGCGGTCCGCCGCCAGGTAGCGCCCTTCATCCATGCGAGTCCCCCCCTCCCCCTTACCCCGTTCCCTGGGCGTCGTCGAGCCTTGCGCCGGCCTTCGGGACTCGCCCCCTCCGGGAGGCGGCGCGAGAGGCCGGTCTTCCGCGCCGGGCTCCCCGGCGGCGGGTCCCCGGCTCCCGGGGGGTCCGTCGCCCGCCGCCCGGGCGCACCCCCTGCCGCCCTCGGGCACTCCCCATATGGGGCCCGGCGCCCCGCGCTATTGCCGCCGGGTCTTGAAGAGCAGCCATCCGACGCGGGTGCGCACCAGGGCGAAACGGCCGGATAGCCGCTCACCGTGCAGCCGGAACACCAGCTTGTCGGGGCTGCCCGACTCCAGGTCGTAGGTCCCCCGGTCCCAGATCTCCACTCGGCCCGCGCCGTAGCCGCCCTCGGGAATGATCCCCTCGAACCCGGCGTATTCCAGCGGGTGGTCCTCCGTGGGCACGGCCAGGCGGCGCACGCGCGGATCGTCGGACGGCTCCTTGGGAACGGCCCAGCTCTTAAGCACCCCGTCCAGGCTAAGCCGGAAGTCGTAGTGCAGGCGGCGGGCAGCATGCTTTTGCACCACGAAGACGCCTGCGGGGCCGCTGCCTCCCGGTTCAGGTTCGGGAGTGCGCCGGAAGTCCCGCCGACGACGGTACTCCTCCCAGCCGTCCGAAGCCATCTCGCCGCCCTCCCGCATCTTCCTAAGTTCGGCATCGGGTTGGCCCGAGGTCCAGGCTGCGGGCCTTGCCGCACCATGGGCGCCACCACCGCCAAGCTACGGCGGGCGCTTCGCGAAGGCGGGCCTTGCAGCGTCAGGATAAACCGGGGGAGGGCGAAAGTCAAAGGGATGGCCCAACCCGGAAGGGCCCTCCGGCGCCGCGGCCCTCCCGGAGGCGGCATCCTTTGCAGGATCGTGCCGGGGGAACGCTCCCGGTGCTACCTAGGCGTTGTCCCGCGGCCCCGCGAGCACGGCCCGGGCCAAGGGGCGCCGATACCTGAACCCGCTCCTCACGGGGAGCCGGTCGGGCACAAAGGAGGTGACTTTTCCACTTGACATAGCCTGACAATTGGCTAGTGACGAAAGGGAAACCGGCGGCTGTGCACCCTCCGGTTGCCGCAGACCTGGCGGTCCCAACGATAAGCCAACCAGGAAAAGATCCTAAAGCGGCGGGGAACCCGTTGGATAGGAACCGGGCGGGCAC
>JAJZIM010000096.1 GCA_021810565.1 Bacillota bacterium | reverse complement strand
CCAAACGGTGACACTTGGGGCATGCTCGACTGGTCCAGGCCGGGTTTCGCTCCACCACCAGGATGCCTTGGATCAGGGCCAGGTGCCTCGCGTACTTCACCACCTTTCCGCGCAGCCAGTAGGAGCGCTTCCGGTTGGTGCGCCGGCTCCAGGAAAGGCCCCGCACGGGCCGGTAGGGCCGCAGGTGCTCGAAGACCAACACCTGGAGGCCAAGCGTTACCGCCCAGGTGACGAGCCGTGCGGCTATCTGCCAAGCCAGGGCGTCGTCCAGGTTGCGGATGTAGTTCCAAAGGGAGCGGTTGGACCGTTCGCCTTTGATGGCCCTGCCGGATCGGCGCTGCTTCTTGGCCACCGTCCGCAGGGCCTTCTCCCGCTTTTCGTTCTCCCGGGCATGCCGGATGGTCTTGATCCCGATGCAACGTTTACCTTCCCAGGCCGCCCCCACGGTGGAGGCCGCGTTCAGGTCGAAGGTGCCCACCCGCAGGTCGGGCTCCGCGAGCCGTCGGTCCTCGGCCTTGCCTCGGATCAGCACCCGCTTCTCGAAGGGTACGTGAACCCACCAACCGTCCTTTTTAGGGATCAGCACGGGGGATTGGGCCACCCACGCGCCGACGGCTGGGCGCAGCGCCTCCCGCTCCTCCCGGGTGCGCTCGGTGCGGCCCTCGGCCCTCAGCCGTGCGTTCTGTGCCTCCCGCTCGGCGGCGATGCGCGCCTTTTCCGCCTGGGACTGGGCGAAAAGCTCCCCGGCGTAAGGTGGACCCTGCACCGGAACGTTGTGCCATTTCCACCCTCCGCCGTCAAAGAGGCGTAGGCGAAGGTATCCCTTCCGGTAGTCCTCCAAGCGCAGGGTGGAGATTCCTTCGTAGGCCACCAGGTGCGGATGGGGCCGGGGTAGGGCCGGGGTCTTGCCGCGTTGCTTGGGATTCGCCGCTTCCCGGTTGGCCAGGTTCGACCGGTAAGCGCGCACCGCCCCGGCGGCGTGGTTGATGGCTGCCCGACGCAGCACGGTCGGCGCTTCGGGGCAGACCTTCCAGAAGTCGCGTGCCGGGTTCGGATGCGCCCTGGTGGCCACGGTGTGGCGCTCCGCCCAGGTCAGGATCTCCTGATTGGTGAGCGGGCGGCGCCGTTCCTCCCCGGCGTGCTTCCCCCGTTTTACCACGTAGGTCTTCTGCTCGGAGAAAATACCGGAGTGGTCCAGGAAGAAATCCGTGTAGAAGCCCACGGCCCGGTCCCAGCCCTGGACGGTGGCGAGGAGGGCGTCACGCTTGCCGGCATTGGCCTCGGGCCGGACCTGGAACTTCACGGTACGGGTCACCGTGATGCAGGACATGGCCGGCATGCCGCTCACCTCCCAAACTACAGATGATGCCCATCGCGGCATAATATACCGCGATGGGCTGCCTGTCAAGAGATATGATCATCGCCAAATATCAGGAAGCAAGGGACTGCCCGGCTTCCATCCAACGGTGGGGTTCCGAGCGGTTCGGGCGCCGGGGTTCGTCGCGCCGTCCCAGGCGGCGCCTCGGCTCCCAGGATGCCATCGGTTTCTCGGACGGCTACGGCGGCGGCAGGGGTAAAGTGCCCGCCCGGTTCCTATCCAACGGGTTCCCCGCCGCTTTAGGATCTTTTTCTGGTTGGCTTATCGTTGGGACCGCCAGGTCTGCGGCAACCGGAGGGTGCACAGCCGCCGGTTTCCCTTTCGTCAGTAGCCAATTGTCAGGCTATGTCAAGTGGAAAAGTCACCTCGGCGGATGGAGGTGTCGGAGACCTTCCTCTCCCGGGCCCTGGAGATCGCCGTGTACCACCACGAGCGGTGGGACGGCACGGGCTATCCCCAGGGGCTGGCGGGGGAGGCCATTCCCCTTTCGGCCCGCATCGTGGCGGTGGCGGACGTGTACGACGCCCTGACCTCCCGCCGGGTGTACAAGGACGCCTGGCCGCTGGCGCGGCAGGAGATTGAGCGGGGCCTGGGCAGCCACTTCGACCGGCGGGTGGCGGAGGCGTTCTTGGCGCTGTTGCCGCAAGCCTAGCGGGGGGAGCGGGAAGGGCGGGGGCTGAATTCGGTGGGCACGAACAGGTCGACCACGCCGACGAACAGCGCCGCCAGGAGCGCCCCCAGCACGGTCACGTGCATGCCCAGCACCAGGAACTGGGCCAGATAGATGACGGCGGCGGTGGAGGCGAAACCCGCGACGCCGCGGCCGTACATGTTGTGCCCGGCGACCGACTCCAGGAGGAAACCCAGGAGGGCGATGACCGCGGCTCCCAGGAGGGCCTGGACGGGGCTGAGGCGGCTGAATCCCGGCACCAGGTAGCCTAGCAGGAGGAGCATGAAGGCGGACATCCCGAAGCGCACGATGCTTCCCAGCATGCACCATCACCTCGCGGCTAGGGTGGTCCAAGCAGCGGGATTTTATGCCCGGGTCCGGTTGCGGTGCTGCGCGGCTTGTGGTATGATTCTCACGGGAGGGGAGTGAGTTCACCCTGCTGTGATCGTGAACGCTCGCGGGTGTTTTGAGCCAACACCGCGTACAAGGGAGCCAGTACTCTGCCGATGACGCCCATGCCCCCGTCCCGCGGGACGCCTGGGGACGGGCAGAGTCGGCAGGACGGCACCCACCTGCAATGGCAGGTTCAAAACTTCAGCGCCACGACACGGTGGGGTCAGTTTGTACCGAAGCGGGGGAAGGGGGAGAAAGCGGCCTTGGTGACCCTGACGGAGAGCAACTTCGAGACCGAAGTCGGAAAGGGACCCATGCTGGTGGATTTTTGGGCTACCTGGTGCGGGCCGTGCAAGATGATCGCGCCGGTGTTGGAGGAGTTGGCGCCCCTCTATGAGGGGCGGATGCGCATCGGCAAGGTGGACGTGGATCAGAACCGCACCCTGGCGGTGAAGTACGGGGTGATGAGCATTCCCACCCTGATCCTGTTCAAGGAGGGCAAGAGCGCGGAACGCATCGTGGGCTATGTGCCGAAGAAGGATCTGCAGTCGCGACTGGACCGCGTTTTGTAGCGGTGGCGGGCGAAACAGGGCGGGGCACCCGATGGGGTGCCCCGCGGTTTATTTCGTGCGGCGTCAGTGCTCGCAGGGGTGGCTGATCTCCAGGCGGCAGTAGTCCTCCCAGGCCTCGGCGCAGTCCCGGCAGAAGGTGAGGCCGTGGCCGATGTTCAACTGAATCAGGGGGTGCCCCGGGATCTCCTGCTTGCCGCAGGCGACGCACTCACGCTCCTTGACGGGGGCCGCGATCTCGGCCATCGCCATGCACCACCCTTGCCTTGATACCCTTATCCTAGCACCGGGATGCTCATCCGTCAAGATTGTGCTAAGGATGGATGCCGTGGCGCCCAATTCCTCACAACCGCCTCACCACATGCGGCGGGATATAGGCCGGGGGGGCGGCGATATCCTGGAGGGAGGGGGGCGAGAGGCGTGGGGGGTGGGCCGGCCCTGGCTGAATTGTGGGAACTTACGCGGCAGGTACTCGGCTGGGACCTGGCCCATCCCGGGGGGGAGGAATCGACCGACTTGGCGGCGGCGTCTTGCCGGGGGGCTTTGCACCGCCACTGGCTGGTGCTGCCCGCCGCTTCCGCCGAGCGCCTGGCTGCGGCCCACGGGGTGGCGGAGGTGGTGGGGTGCGCTCCCGGGGACGATCCGGCACTTCTGGCGAGACCGGGCGGCTGGGACCTGATCCTGGGGGAGGGCCTGCCGGCCATGACCCTGGAGCCGGCCCGGCTGGCGCCCCTTCTGAGTCCGGGAGGCTGGTTGAGCCTGCACACCTTCTGTATGCATGCGGATCCGGGAGTCGCGCGCCGGGAGGCTTTGAGCGGCCACCTGGGCGCGCCGGTGCGCCGCCCGGAGGAGTGGCTGGAGCTATTGCGCTTGGCGGGGCTGGAGGCGGTGACGGCGGCGGACGTCTCCTGGGTGCTGGCGGACACGGAGCGGCGAGTGCGCCGTTTGCTGACCCCCTGGCGGCTGGCCCGCCTGGCGGCGGCGGTGGCCGCCCGCTACGGTTGGGAGGCAACCGGGCGGCTGCGCGCGGCCTGGCAGGCGCCAGGGGAGCGCGGGTTTGCGCTCCTGGGCTACTTCATCCTGACCGGGCGCCGTCCAGAAGGATTTTTCCCTGCGAAGGTGCCTTGACAGCCCGCGCGAGAATATGCTACCATTGCCCCGAATACCGAGCGAAAGACTCGGAATTAGGAAGGGAGGGAGTGCTGCCGTGCGACTTTCCACCCGGGGCAAGTACGGCGTCAAGGCTATGGCCGAGTTGGCGCTGCACTACGGCGAGGGTCCCACGTCCCTGAAGCTCATCGCCGAGCGGCAGGGGCTGTCGGAGCATTACCTGGAGCAGCTCATCGCTCCCCTGCGCAAGGCGGGGCTGGTGCGTAGCCTGCGGGGAGCGCAGGGCGGCTACCTGCTGGGACGACAGCCGGCGACCATCACCGTGGGGGAGATCGTGCGGGTGCTGGAGGGCCCCATCGCCCCCTCGGAATGCGCCAGCGAGGTGCGCCAGCGCTACCATCACTGCGGCACTGCCCGGGGCTGCGTCACCCGGAAGGTCTGGACCAAACTGCGGGACAGCATCGCCAGCGCTCTGGACTCGGTGACCCTGGCGGATCTATGCAAGGAGGCAAAGGATGTTCCCAAGGGGATGTACTACATCTGAGATCGCGGACCCGGCGGTGAGGGGGGAAACGCACCATGCCTAGGATCTATCTCGATCACGCGGCCACCACTCCGGTGGACGAGGCGGTGGCCCGGGCGATGGTGGCGGTGCTGGAGAGCGGTTACGGGAATCCCTCCAGCGTGCATGCCCCCGGGCGGGAGGCGCGCCAGCGGATGAGCGAGGCGCGAGAGAAGGTGGCGCAGCTCTTGGGGGCCAGACCGGAGGAGATCGTGTTCACCTCTGGCGGCACGGAGGCGGACAATCTGGCCTTGGTGGGGGTGGCCCGGGCCTGCCGGGAGCGGGGTGACCACATCGTCACCACCCAGGTGGAGCACCATGCGGTGCTGGAAACCTGCCGAGCCTTGGAGGCCGAGGGCTTTCGGACAACCTATGTGCCGGTGGACCACCAGGGGCGGGTAGCTCCCGAAGCGGTGGCCGAGGCCCTGACGCCCCGGACCGTGCTGGTCTCGGTGATGCTGGCCAACAATGAGGTGGGCACGCTGCAGCCGGTGGCCCGCATCGCCGACCTGGTCCGGTCCCGGGGGGTGTACCTGCACACCGACGCCGTGCAGGCGGTGGGGCAGGTGCCGGTGGGGGTGGAGGAGCTTGGGGTAGACCTGCTCTCCCTGTCCGCCCACAAGATGTATGGTCCCAAGGGGGTGGGCGCCCTCTACGTGCGCCGCGGGGTGCCCCTGTCACCGCTGCTTCACGGCGGCGGTCAGGAGCGGGGTCGGCGGTCGGGCACCGAGAACGTGCCCGGCATCGTGGGCCTGGGCAAGGCAGCCCAGATGGCCCACTCGGAGCAGCCGGAGCGGCAGCGGGGGCTCACCGCCCTGCGGGAGCGGCTGATTAGGGGCATTGCGGCCCGGGCTCCGGAGGCGATCCTAAACGGCCATCCCACCCAGCGGCTGCCCTCCAACGTCAGCATTAGCTTTCCCGGGGTGACCGGGGAGGCCCTGGTGGTGGATCTGGATCTGAAAGGGGTGGCCATATCCGCTGGCGCCGCCTGCGCCGCCGGGACGGTGGAGCCGTCCCACGTGCTGCGGGCCATGGGGCTGTCCGAACAGGTGGCGGCGGGCACGGTGCGTCTAAGTCTGGGGCGTGCCAACACCCCGGAAGAGGTGGATCAGGTGCTGGACATCCTGACGGAGGCCGTGGAGCGACTGCGTCAGGCAAGCTAGGACCCGGCGGAGGATTTTTAGGAGGTACGATTGATGTACAGCGAGAAAGTGATGGATCATTTCGAGCACCCGCGCAACGTGGGGGAGATCCCCGACGCCGACGGCGTGGGCCAGGTGGGCAACCCCAGCTGCGGGGACATCATGAAAGTCTACATCAAGGTGGCGGACGGGCGCATCGCGGATTGCAAGTTCAAGACCTTCGGCTGCGGCGCCGCCATCGCCACCAGCAGCATGGTCACGGAGATGGTGCAGGGCAAGACCCTGGACGAGGCCATGGAGATCAGCAACCGGTCGGTGGCCGAGGCCCTGGACGGGCTGCCGCCGATCAAGATGCATTGCTCCAACCTGGCCGCGGATGCGCTGCACGCGGCGATCGAGGACTACCGCAAGCGCCACGGTTCTTGAGGGAACAGAGGACGGGACGAGGGCCGGCCAGTCCGGCCCTCGCCGGTTGAGAGGAGGGAAGCGGCCATGGCCCGGGTGGCGGTGGCCATGAGCGGGGGTGTGGACAGCGCGGTGGCGGCGGCCATCCTGACCCGGGAAGGGCACCAGGTGGTCGGCTTCACCATGGATATCTGGTCTATTGCCGCAGGCGCGGGGGCGCGCACCTGCTGCTCCGTGGCGGCCGCCGAGGATGCCCGCAGGGTGGCGGATCTCTTGGGGATTCCCCACTACACCCTAAACTTCCGGGAGGTCTTCCGACGGGAGGTGGTGGAGCCCTTCCTGGCGGACTACCTGGCGGGGCGGACCCCCAATCCGTGCCTCAATTGCAATGCCCGGGTCAAGTTCGGCGCCCTGTTGGAGCGGGTGCGCGCCTGGGGGATGGAGCTTTTGGCCACCGGCCACTACGCCCGGACGGAGCGCTCCCCCGCCGGGCGCTTTCTGCTGCGGGAGGGAGCGGATCGGGCCAAGGACCAGAGCTACTCCCTGTACATGGCCAACCAGGAGGTACTGGAGCGGCTGCGGCTGCCCCTGGGGGAGCACACCAAGACCGCGGTGCGGGAGATGGCCCGGCGCTGGGGATTGCCGGTGGCGGACAAGGCGGAGAGTCAGGATATCTGCTTCATTCCCGAGGGGGATTACCGCCGCTTCCTGGAGCGCGAGCGGCCCGAGGCGGTGCGACCCGGGCCCTTTGTGGACCGCGAGGGGCGGGTGCTGGGAACCCACCGAGGGCTGCCCTTCTACACCGTGGGGCAGCGCCGGGGTCTGGGCCTGGGGGGCGGGCCTCGCCGTTGGGTGCTCGCCCTGGATCCGGAGCACAACGCCGTGATCCTGGGGGATGCGGGGGAATTGCTCGCCCCGGGGCTGATGGCCGAGGAGGTCAACTACATTCCCTTCGCGTCGCCCCCCGAGGAGTTCTCGGCCCAAGTGCGGCTGCGCTACCGATCGTCGAAGGTGCCTGCCGTGGTGCGGGCCCTGCCCGGAGGGAGGGCCCAGGTGACCTTGGCCGCTCCGCAGCCGGCCGTGGCCGCCGGCCAGGCGGTGGTCTTCTATCAGGGAGACCTGGTGGTGGGGGGCGGGATCATTGCCTCCCCCGGCAAGGACCGCTACGGAGCCTCCACCAAGACGTTCCGCAGCCCGGCGCTGCCCGGGGCCACCACCTCGTTGCCGGCGCCGATGGCTCGGGCCACCGCCCAGCCCCAGGGCATGTGTTCCGGCGGGTAGAGCACGGTCAGGGCGGAGGCGGCGCCCGGCCGCCACTGTACGGGGAAGCCGGCGCTGCGCAGCAGGTGGGCGTAGGAGGCCGAGCCGTCGACCTGCACCGGCACCTGGCCCGGGGAGGGCAAGGGGGGCACCCCGGTGGAGGAGCCGGTGGAGCCGTAGGGCGCCAGCTCGGCGTGGATGTGCGTCGGGTTCAGCACGTCGTAGTAGGAGCCGGTGATGAAATTGGCCGCGTTGGCCCCCGGCAGCGGGGCACTGGCCAGGAGCATGGAGTCCCGGATACTGCCCAGAGTCAGGTGGACCACCTGGTAGCCGCGCCCTTGGACTGCCAGGCGGGCCAGCTGCAGCGGTGAGAGGTTGCTGGCCACGTCGCGTTCCCAGGTATCGAGCAGCGGCAGCAGGTGGTGCACGTCCACGGCGGGGTTCAAGAGCTTGTCCTTCAGGGCCTGCAGCAGTTGCGCCTGGGCCTGCATGCGCTGGAAGTCGTTGACGCGATAGCCGTTGCCGGCCTCGTTTTGACGCACCCGGATCCACTCCAGGGCCTGCTTGCCGTTCATGGTCTGCCAGCCGGCGTAGAAGTTGGCGTGGCTGTGCAAAGGATCGTAGATGCGGCCCGGCACATCCACCCGCACGCCGCCCACGGCGTTGATGGCGTCCTCGAAGCCGCGAAAGTCGGCCACCACGTAGTGATGCAAGGAAATGCCGGTGAGGCGGGACACGGCGGTCATGGCCAGTTGCGGCCCTTGGGACGGATGCTCCTGGGCGCCTAGGAAGAAGGCGCCCTTGATCTTGGGGATGGGATCCCGCCAGCGGGGAAAGGCCACCAGCACGTTGCGGGGGATGGAGATCAGCACCACCTGGCGGCGGGCGGGGTCGATGTGCACAATCATCAAGACGTCCGCCTGGCCGCCGGCGGTGCCCAGGGAGAGGGGACCGGTGGCGTTGCGGGCGTTGTTGCCGATTAGGAGGATGTTGCGCACCCCGCCCCCGAAGACCAGGGAGCCCAGGGTGTTGCCGGCCAGACGGCGCAGGACGCCGCCCGGTCCGGTCAGGAGGGCGCCCGCGCCGCGGGGCGAGAGGGCGGCCGCGGCCAAGGCGACCAGGAACAGGAGCGCCAGCAGACGGCGCCAGCGCAGGCGGCGCCGGGTTCGGCGGACGACCGGGGTGGGGGCAGACGGCAATTCCAGCTCCATTACCTCCTTGTATCCGGGCCATTATACCGCGGAGCATGGGACGTGAACAACCTTTGGCGCCGGGAGGGACGAAGACCCGGAGCCTGGCAAGCGGTTTGGTCTGCCGATGGCCGGGCAAGGGGAGAACTGTGGACCCGGGCGAACGGTCGTCGGGGTAGGGGGGGGCCGAAGGACCACAGATCCGCTCTTCCCAGGATGGCATCGGCGGGGTATAATAGGTAGCGCCGGGAAGGAGTGGGGGCGTGGACGAAGCACAACTCGCACAACTCATAGGCCGGGTGGTCACGGAGGCTGTCTCAGGATTGGCCTCGGAGATTCAATCGGTGAGGTCGGACTTGACGTCCGAGATTCAATCGGTGAGGTCGGACTTGACGTCCGAGATTCAATCGGTGAGGTCGGACTTGACGTCTGAGATTCAATCGGTGAGGTCGGACTTGACGTCCGAGATTCAATCGGTGAGGTCGGACTTGACGTCTGAGATTCAATTGGTGAGGTCGGACTTGACGTCTGAGATTCAATTGGTGAGGTCGGACTTGACGTCCGAGATTCAGTCGGTGAGGTCGGACTTGACCTCGCAGATCCAAGAGTTGAGCGCTGCCATGACTGCAATGGATGACCGCCTGTCGGCTGACGTCCAATCGCTCAAGTTTGAGGTTGCAGATTTGGGGCTGACCATGTCCGCCGAGTTTCGGAACGTTAGGGAGCAGTTGACCGATGCAGAAAAGCGGCTGAACGACGAGATCCGGCAGCGGATGAAGGTGGAAGAGGCAGCCTTCGGGGACATCGGCGAGCTACGAACCGCCGTCAAGGACATCGACCGGCGGGTTAAGGTTTTGGAAGCCAAGTAATCCAACGCGAAACGGAAACAGGGGGAGGCCAATCGGCCTCCCCTTAACTCATTGGGAAGTGAGGCTGGAGGCAGGCGGCTGGTCCGAACATCAGGCATGGCGACGCAGAGATGGCGGGCGCTTCGGGAATGGGTTGCGCTCCCCGCCCAGGCGGGCCCGGCGTGGTGCGCGGGCTGAGATACCGGCGGGTGGCGATCCCCCCGGGCCATCGTCAACCGGCCGCTTCGTCGGGCCCTGTCCCGGCCCTCCTTTACAGTTCGCGGGCTTTTCGCAGGCCGGGCCATTACGGCACATTTTTCCCGCGAGCCCGGAGACAATAGCGGCAGGAGGGGAAGATGCGGGCACGGGGAAAGAAGCTCCAGGCCGAGCGGAAAAAAGAGAAGCAGCTGCGGGACAAGCATGATCTCGTCTATGCCGACCGGATGGCCAGGGTGATCAAGGGGCACCAGGCCCGGGAGAAAAAGCTCACCGAGAAGCTCGCGGAGTACGAGGCGCATCAAAAGAACGGCACCATCCCGAAGGTCGTCTTCGGTGGGCGCAAGCTGTGGGAGGATCTGGTCCACGGGCGCTCCTCCCCGGAAGAGTGGCGCCGGGTCCGGCGAGCCCGGCTGTACACC
>JAJZIM010000095.1 GCA_021810565.1 Bacillota bacterium | reverse complement strand
GCGCAGGGCATCCCCTGGCGGTGTTTTCAGCTCCTGCGGCACAACGACGGCTGGCAAATCGGAAGGAGGGAGGCGGCCATTCCTCCCACCCCTGAAGGGGTGGGCTTCCTGGCCGCGATTCTGTGATTTGGAACTTGGAGGTGGGGCCGCTGCCCACCAATTGCTACCTGGTGGGGGAAGCGGGCGGCGAGGCGGCGGTGGTGGATCCGGGGGAGGAGCCGGACCGCATCCTGGCGGAGCTGGCGCGGCACAACCTCTCCCTGCGCTACATCCTGCTCACCCACGGCCATCCCGATCATATCGGGGCGGTGGCCCGGGTGCGGGAGGTCACGGGAGCGCCGGTGCTGGCCCACGCGGCGGAGGAACCCGTCCTGGCCCTGGGGCTGGACATCTTCGGGCGTCCGATGCCGAGGGTGGCACCGGAGCGCTGGCTGGCGGACGGGGAGGAACTGCCCCTGGGCCCAGGCAAGGTGCGGGTGATCCACACTCCCGGGCACACGCCCGGCGGCGTCTGCTACCTCCTGGGGGACGACCTGTTCTCCGGGGACACCCTCTTCGCCGGCTCGGTGGGGCGCACCGATCTGCCGGGGGGAAGCCAGACGGATCTGTTGTATTCCATTTGGAAGAAGATCCTGGTCTTGCCGGGCACGGTGCGGGTGCATCCGGGCCACGGCCCATCCACCGCTTTGGAAGAGGAGCGCGATTCCAACCCGTTCTTGATCTGACGGGACGCGCCGCGGGAAGGGAGGGACTCCGGTGCCGGAGGGCCAAGGGCAAGGCAAGGTCGTGAACGGAGCGATCCTCCTGGAGGGGGATCCCCAAGACAAGGTCAAGGTGGTGCCGCCGGAGGGAGTGAAGGTGCTCCTGGGTGGGGTGGCGTTGGAGGATGGGGCGGAGTTGGAGGTGGGAGCGCCGGTGCCGCCGGTGGAGCTGCCCTCGCCGCCGGCCGGGGACAAGGCCTGCGAGGTGTCTCTGGCGCCGGATCGGCATAGCGCGCTGCTGCGGATCCTGCCGGTCTTCGCCTTCCGCCTGGCGGACCGACCCGCCGAGCATCCCCTGATGCTGCACGTTACGGTGGAGCGACGGCCCCACCCCGATCTCAGCCGGGAGCTGGTCCTCGCGTATTTGGCCGGGTTGGGAGTGGTGGCGGGCATCGACGAGGCGGCGGTGGAGGCGGCGGTGGGCGAGCTGCCGGACGAGCCGGTGACGGTGGCCCAGGATGTGCCGCCGCAACCGGGAGAGCCGGGCCAGTTGGAGGTGGCTTTCGGCGAGGCCAGCCGGGCCAAGAGCGATGTGCGTCGCGACGGGTCCATGGAATGGCGCACCACCCTGGAGATCCCCCTGGTGCACCCGGGCGACCTCTTGGCTCGGGTGATTCCTCCCACGGAGGGCACCCCGGGAAGGAGCATCTTCGGGAAGGACTTGCCGGCGCCGCGGGGCAAGGAGATGGTGGTCCGCGCGGGACCGGGGACTGAGCTCGGCGCCGACGGGACCCAGGTGCGGGCCACGGCGGAGGGGCTGCCCCTGCTGCTTCGCCAGGGGGCCAGCCTGTCCCGCCTGGAGGTGAAGCGGGCCTTCGTCCAAAACGCCAACGTGAGCATAGCCACCGGCAACCTGTCCTTCGCCGACGACATCGTGGTCAACGGGTCGGTCCAGCAGGACACCAAGGTGGTGGCGGGGGGCAGGGCGGTCATCCACGGCGAGGTGGATCGGGCCCTGGTGGAGGGCGGCCAGGGGGTGGAGGTCAGCGGCAACGCCTTCTCCAGCACCCTGCAAAGCGGCGGTCCCGCCGCCTGCTTCGCGGCCATGCGCCCCAAGCTGGAGCGCTTGGAGCAAGAGGTGGCGGCCCTCCACTCGGCGGTGGCGGAGGAGGCCGCGGAATCCTTGACCACGGACCGGCTGCGCGGCCTGGTGCTATCCGAGCACCCGGCGCTGCCCCGTCTGGTGGTGGAGGTGGCCAAGGAGTGCCAGGGACTGCCCGCGGGGACGGACGAGGAGTTGCGCCGGGAGATGGCGGTCATCGCCAGCTTGGCCAAACGCCTGACCGAGGTCCTGCGGGTCGCCGGGGGCGTCCTAGATTGGGATTTGGGCGACACGGCGGCCAATCTTTCACACCTGACGGACACGGTGCGCCTGCTGGGCGAGGCGCCGGCCACCGTGGCGGTGCGCTATGCCCAGGGTTGCACCATCGTGTCGGGAAACGATGTGGTGGTGCAGGGGGCGGCCTTCAACTGCCAGATCACCGCCGCGGGCACGGTCACGGTGCGTGGCACCATTCGCGGCGGCACGGTGCGGGGGGAGAAGGGCATCCAGGCCCAAGAGGCGGGTTCCAAGGAGGCGCCGCGGACGACCCTGGAGACGGGGATGGCGGGAACCATCCGGCTGGCTTCCTGCTGGCCGGGGGTCACGTTGCTGGTGGGGCCGGAGCGCTATCGCTTCACGGCCCCCGGCACCAACATCCACGCGCGCCTGGTGGAGCGCAAGCTGACCCTGGGCTGAGAGCTAGCGGGCCGTCACCCAGCGGTTGGCGGCTACCTTGGGGAAGGTGGCCATGGTCTTGCCCGTGGCGGTGGACAAGAGCAGCGTGGCGTGGTAGTTCTCCGCCGTGGCCACCATCTCCCGGCCGCCCGGCAGCACCACCAGCCCGCTGAGCTTGGGCGGTCCAGACACGGCCATCGCGCCGGAGGTGGACGACGGCTTGGTCATGGAGGAGCTTCCCATGGTGTTGGAGCCCATGGAGCCGGAGCCGCCTTTTCCGCTGGTGGCGCCGGCGGGGGCGCTGGGCGGCTGGATGGTCAAGGACCCATAGGTGTAGGTGTTGGTGTTGAAGACCAGGACGTGGCCCGAGAAGCCGGCCGCGTAGAGGTGGCCGCCCTTCGGCCCCATGGACAGCTGCATGAAGCCCGCGGTGGCCGCCATCATGTTGGTGAAGCTGATGTTCGGATCACCCTCGGGGGTCTTGATGGTGTGTGCGACCTGCAGGCTGGCGGTGTCCAGGACGAACATGTCGCCGTTGAACATGTCGGCGGCCCACAGGTGGTTGCCGTCGGGAGACAGGGCCAGGTCTCCGATGCGGCCCACGGTGGTGCGGGACACCACGGCGAGGGCGGGCAGACGCAGTTCCAGGATGTCGCGCCGATTGTTGCCCGCCAGGTAGCCGCGATGGCCACCGGGGGAGATGGCGAAGGTGTTGCCGCCCTGCTGCAGGAGGCCCAGTTGGTGGTAGGGGGCGGCGGTGTCATAGGCGGCCACGAAATTGGCTCCGAGCACGTAGACCACCTTGCCGTTGGGCGCCACCTTGGCCAGCCGTGCCCCTGCGGGGGTGGCGAAGGAGGCCGACACCTTGCCGCTGGGCAGAGACAGGACGTAGGTCTTGCCGGACTCGGTGGCCACGAAGGCGTGCCGCCCGCCGGGGGTCACCCCGGGGCGGAAGGAGTTGGCCCCCTTGGCATAGACCACGGTGCGGAAGCGGCGAGCGTGGCGGCTGATGAAGAGAGTGCCGGTGCCGCTGCCGGTCGGGGGGCTGGGGGCAAGCCCCAGTAGCAGGAAACCTTTCCGGTGATGCACGGAGGTCGCTTTGGGCGCGGCGGCCGGAGAGGGGGCGCCGCAGCCGGCGGCCCACACCAGGGCGGCGGCCAGGGCCAGGAGCAGGGGCAGGCGACGGGGTACAGCCATGGGATCACTCACTCCTCTCGATCGTTGTAACCGCTACCAGCGTAGCAGGAAGGAGTTAACTGGGCGTTACCGGCATGTTACGTGCTTTTTACAAAATGGTGGGCGGGGGCACCGAGGGCGCGACCGGCGCATATCATCCGGCACTCGGGCGGGAGGGGCGGAGGCTTCGGCCAGGGTGCGGGTGGCCGCGGTGGCGGGGTGGGTGGGGGTAGGTATTTTCGCCGCCGCGATCCGGGCGGACAGATGTCCCCCGGAGGGAGGCAGCGCTTTTGCGGTGCGCCGCGTTCGGGCCGGTGAACAATTCGTGAACGATGCGGCTGTTTCGTGCGGAACGACGGCACATCTGGTACAATGAAGCCAGTCCAAAGGAGGTGGGAGCCTTGGCCACCAAGGTGCTGGTGGTGGATGATGACGAGCATGTGCGGGAGGTGGTCAAGCTCTATCTGGAGAACGAGGGCTTCCAGGTGCTGCAGGCTGCCGACGGCGAGGAGGGGCTGCGCAAGCTGGAGGAGGCGGTACCCGACCTGTTGGTGTTGGACATCATGCTGCCCAAGGTAGAGGGCTGGGAGGTATGCCGACAGGTGCGGCGCACCGGGCAGATGCCCATCATCATGCTCACGGCCAAGGGTGAGGAGTTCGACAAGGTCCTGGGTCTGGAGCTGGGAGCCGACGACTACCTGACCAAGCCTTTCAGTCCCCGGGAATTGACGGCGCGGGTCAAGGCCATCCTGCGCCGACAGAGCTTCCTGCAAACCTCTCCCGCCGCGGAGCGCGTGATCCGCCAGGGAAACTTGGTGATCAACCTGGACTACCATCAGGTGCAGGTGGACGATGTCCAGGTGGAACTGGCGCCGCGGGAGCTGGAACTCTTGTGGTTCTTGGCCCGCAACGCGGGGCGGGCCTTCAGCCGCGATCAGATCCTGGAGCAGGTGTGGGGCTACGAGTATTTCGGAGACACCCGCACGGTGGACGTTCACATCAAGCGGTTGCGTCAGAAGCTGGAGGCGCCGGGAAATCCCTACCGGTACCTGAAGACGGTCTGGGGCGTGGGCTACAAATTCGAGGCCACCCTGGAGCCCGAGCGGCAGGAGAAGGCCTGAGATCACCTGAGGAGTGAGGCGGGGGTGCATAGCGGCCGGGTGCGGCTGCGACTCTTCGGCAAGCTGCTGTTGACCTACTTGGTGGTGGTGGTCATCACGGTGACCACCCTGGGGGGGGCCAGCCTGTACTTGGTCCGCGGCTATTTTCTGCAGCAGCGCGAGCACCTCCTCCTGGTGCAGGGAAGGCAGATAGCGCGGGGGGCGGCCGGATACCTTTCGGGAGGCTTCCCCGACCGACGCACCACCCAGGTGATCCTGACCTTCTTCGGCCGGGTCCTGGAGGCCAGGGTCTGGCTGGTGGACGGGAGCGGCCAGGTGATCCTGGCCTCCCCGGAGCGACATCCGGTGGTGGGCACCATGCTGCCGGCCAAGCAGACCAAGGGCGTCTTGTCCGGCACGGCGGCGCGCTTCAGCGGTTACGATCCCCTCTTCGGGCGTCCCATGCTGACCGTGGCGGTGCCGGTGCGATCGGATCGGCGGGTGCTGGGGGCGGTGTTCCTGCATACCTCCTTCTCTCCCATCAACACCACCGTGGATCGGCTGCGCAACCTGCTTCTGTACTCCACGCTGCTGGCGGTGGTGATCTCCACGGCCATGGCCCTGTACCTTTCCCGCCGCCTGGCCCGGCCGCTGCAGGAGATCAGTGCCGCCGCCCTGGACATGGCCAAGGGCAATTTCGACCGGCGGGTGCAGGTGGACTCCGCCGACGAGGTGGGGCAACTGGCGGAGACCTTCAACTACATGGCGGGGGAGCTGGGCAAGATCGCCGAGGCCCAGCGGCGGCTGGAGTCCATGCGGCGGGAGTTCGTGGCCAACGTGTCCCATGAGCTGCGCACGCCCCTCACGGCCATGCGCGGCTTCCTGGAGGCCTTGGTGGACGGCATGGTCAAGGATCCTGCGGGCCGGCGCCGCTACCTGGCGGTGAGCCTGGAGGAAACCCTGCGCCTCAACCGGTTGGTGAACGATCTGTTGGATCTGTCCCGGATGGAATCCGGGCAACTGGCCGTGGACTTGGAGCCCATGGACCTGGGAGAATTGCTGCACCGCACGGTGGAGAAGCTGGAACCCCTGGCCGCCCAGCGGGAGGTGCTCCTGGCGGTGGCGCCCCTGCCGCCGCTGCCGCAGGTGTTGGGGGATCCCGACCGGGTGGAGCAGATCCTGATCAACCTGGTGGACAACGCCCTGCGCTACACCCCGGCGGGCGGGCGGGTGGAGGTGGCCGCGGTCCCGGAGGGGGCGTCGGTGCGGGTCAGCGTGCGCGACACGGGGATGGGCATAGCGCCGGAGGAACTGGAGCTCATCTGGGACCGCTTCCACAAGGTGGACCGCTCCCGGGCGCGCTCCGGGGGCACCGGACTGGGCCTGTCCATCGTCAAGCAACTGGTAGGCCTGCACGGGGGGACGGTGTCCGCGGTCTCCAACCCGGGAGAGGGGTCCACCTTCAGCTTCACCCTGCGCCGCGCGGAGGGATTTGACAGCGGGGATGGGCGAGGCTAAAATCGAGAGAGCTATCCTATAAAAAAGAGGGCGGTGCGCCTTGGGGGAACTGCAAAAGCCCCGCGGCACGCGGGACGTGCTGCCGGAGGAGGCGTCGCGCTGGCGCCTCCTGGAGGATCGGGCGCGGCAGGTGGCGGCCCGGTACGGCTACGGGGAGTTGCGGACTCCCCTTTTTGAGGTCACGGAGCTGTTCCGACGCGGGGTGGGCGAGGACACGGACATCGTGGGCAAGGAGATGTACACCTTCCTGGACCGCAAGGGACGGGACATGACCCTGCGCCCCGAGGGAACGGCTCCGGCGGTGCGGGCCTTTTTGGAGCACAACCTGGGCGCCGGCCCTCAGCCGGTGCGGTTGTTCTACCTGCAGCCCGCCTTCCGCTACGAGCGGCCCGAGGAGGGGCGGTGGCGCCAGCACCACCAATTCGGGGCGGAGTGCTTCGGGGCCGCCGGAGCGGCGGCCGATGCCGAGGTGATCGCTCTGGCGGTGGATTTCCTGCGTACCGCGGGGGTGGCGGACTTCCGGCTGCGCCTGAACAGCATCGGCTGCCCCGCCTGCCGCCCCGCCTATCGGGCGGCCCTGCGCGAGTATTACCGGCCGCTCTTGCCGCTTTTGTGCGCGGATTGTCAGGAGCGCTTCGGCCAGAACCCGCTACGCCTGTTGGATTGCAAGGTGGACACCGCGCACGCGGCGGGTGCGCCCCGCACCGCGGATCACCTGTGCACCGACTGCCGGGAGCACCTCCAGGGTCTGGAGGCTCTTTTGGCCCGGCTGCGTATCTCCTTCGACCGGGACCCCACCCTGGTGCGGGGACTGGACTACTACACCCGCACGGTCTTCGAGCTGGAGAGCCCCCGGCTGGGGAGCCAATCCGCCCTGGGCGGAGGCGGGCGCTACGACGGGCTGGTGGAGCTCTTGGGGGGCCAGCCCACCCCGGCGGTGGGAGGCGGCGTCGGCCTGGAGCGCACGCTGTTGGCCCTGGAGGCAGGGGGGGCTCCGGCGCCCACGGTAGAGCCGCCCCAGGTTTTCGTGGCCTCGGTGGGGGAGGAGTACGCCCTGGAGGCCATGGGGGTGGCCTCCCAGCTGCGCTCGGCCGGGGTGCGGGTGATCACGGATCCCCTGGGGCGCAGCCTCAAGGCGCAGTTGAAGCAGGCGGCCCGGGCGGGGGCGCGGTGGACGGTGATCTTGGGGGAGGAGCTTTCCCGGGGGGTTCTGGTGCTGCGGGACATGGCGGCGGGAGTTCAGGAAGAGGTGCCCGCGGGGGAGCTCCTGACCCGCATCGATAAAGGAGTGGTTTGACGGCATGCGGCGTACCCATTACTGCGGAGAGTTGGGGCTGCAGCAGGTGGGAGACGAGGTGGTTCTAAACGGCTGGGTGCATCGGCGGCGGGATCACGGCGGGGTGATCTTCGTGGACCTGCGCGACCGGAGCGGCTGGGTGCAGTTGGTCTTCAACCCGGACCGGCCGGAGGCCTTCCGGGTGGCGGACACCCTGCGCTCGGAGTACGTGCTGGAGGTGCGCGGCCGGGTGGTTGAGCGCGCTCCCGAGTTGGTGAACCCCAAGATCCCCACGGGAGCGGTGGAGGTGGTGCCCCGGGAGGTGACGGTGCTGGCCCAGGCCGAACCGTCGCCGGTGCCGGTGGCCGAGGAGGACGAGGAGGTGGACGAGGTCGTCCGCCTGCGCTACCGGTATCTCGACCTTCGCCGTCCCGCGATGGTGGAGCGCCTCGCCTTGCGCCACCGGGTGACGCAGGCCATCCGTCGCTACCTGGACGACCAGGGCTTCTGGGAGGTGGAGACCCCCATGCTCACCCGGAGCACTCCCGAGGGGGCCCGGGACTTCCTGGTGCCCAGCCGGGTAACCCCCGGCCGCTTCTATGCCCTGCCCCAGTCTCCCCAGCTGTTCAAGCAACTGCTGATGGTGGCCGGGGTGGACCGCTACTACCAGATCGCCCGCTGCTTTAGGGACGAGGACCTGCGGGCGGACCGGCAGCCGGAGTTCACCCAGGTGGACCTGGAGATGTCCTTTCCCGACCCCGAGGACGTGATGGCGGTGACCGAGGGCCTGCTGGGGGAGGCCCTTCGCTCGGCGGGGGCGCCAGTGCCGCCGTACATCCCCCGCCTGACCTGGGCCGAGGCCATGGAGCGCTTCGGCTCGGACAAGCCCGACCTGCGCTTCGCCCTGGAGATCCGCGACCTGTCCGCCGCCGTGGCCGACTGCTCCTTCGGCGTGTTTCGCACGGCCCTGGAGCGGGGTGGCCGGGTGCGAGGCATAACCGCGCCGGGCCTGGCCGGGGCCACCCGTCGGGAGCTGGAGGAGCTGACCGAGCTGGCCACGGCGGCGGGAGCCGGCGGCCTGGCCTGGCTGGCCTTCGGCCCGGAGGGGGTGCGCTCACCCGTGGCCAAGTTCTTCACCCCGGAGCAGTTGGAGCGGTTGCGGGAGGGCAGCCGGGCCAACAGCGGCGATCTGTTGCTCTTGGTGGCCGATCGGGACCAGGTCGCCTCCCCCGTGTTGGGACGCTTGCGGGGGGAGCTGGCGCGGCGGCTGGAGCTGGTCCCCTCCGACGCCATGGCCTTCGTCTGGGTGACCGATTTTCCGCTCTTGGAGTACGACCAGGAGGAGCGCCGCCTGGTGGCCATGCACCATCCCTTCACCGCGCCGCGGGAGGAGGACCTGGCGCGCTTGGAAACCGAGCCGCTGGCGGTGCGCGCTCGGGCCTACGATCTGGTGCTGAACGGGGTGGAACTGGGGGGCGGCAGCATCCGCATCCACCGCCCCGACCTGCAGCGGCGGATCTTCGCCCTCATCGGGATGAGTCCCGCGGAGGCCGCGGACAAGTTCGGGTTTCTGTTGGAGGCCTTCCGTCACGGGGCGCCGCCCCACGGCGGCATCGCCCTGGGGCTGGACCGGCTGGTGATGCTGCTGGGCAAAGCTGCGAGCATCCGGGAGGTCATCGCCTTCCCCAAGACCGCCCGGGGCAATTGCCCCCTGACGGAGGCGCCGGCCGTGGTGAGCCAGGCCCAGTTGCGGGAACTGCACCTCAAGCTGCCGGAGCCCGGGCGGCGGTCATGAGCGAGGGGCCCGCCGCGGTCCCGGAGTCGGCCGGCCAGGTGGCGGAGCTTTTCCGCAACGCCCTGGACGGGGTGGTTATCACCGACGCCCAGGCGGTGATCCGGGAGGTCAACCCGGCCTACGCACGGATTTGCGGCTACTCGCGGGAGGAGCTCATCGGTCAGCCGGCGTCCCGGCTGGGATCCGGCGCCACGCCCATCGAGACCTACCGGGCGATGTGGCGCTCCCTGGAGCGGCAGGGCCACTGGATGGGGGAGCTTTTGAACCGGAAGAAGAGCGGCGAGGAGTGGTGGTCCTTCCTCTCCATCACCCGCCTAACGGACGGGAAGGGGCGTACCTGGGGCTATTTCGGAGTGGCCCGCGACACCACGGCTCAGCACCGCTCGGCGGGGCGGTTGGAACGGGAGTTGCGGCAGCTCAAGAGCGTGCAGCAGGTCTCCGTCACCGCCCTGGCCAAGCTGGCGGAGCACCGGGATCCCGACATCGACGGGCATCTGGAGCGCATCAAGGGCTATTGCGCCCAGATGGTGGCCGCCCTGCGGGGGGTCTTTCCGGAGCTGTCGGACGGCTACGCCGAGGCGGTGGTGGAGGGCAGCGTCCTGCACGATGTGGGGAAGGTGGCCGTACCCGAGGGGATCCTGTTCAAGCCGGGGCGGCTCTCCCCCGAGGAGTTCAGCGTGATGAAGCTCCACACCGTGGTGGGCGGGCGGGTCTTGGGTGAGGCCGAGGGGGAGTTGCGTGGTGTCAACAGTTGCCCGATTTGCCTGACAAACCGCGACAACTGTCGTTCGTGCCGCCCCTGCGCGGGGACCGTTTCCGGGCCGATCCTCCGGTGCGCCAGTTCGGATCGGCAACCCGCAGGGAGTCGCGTTGTGCCTCTGGGGGCATGCCCCTGC
>JAJZIM010000019.1 GCA_021810565.1 Bacillota bacterium | reverse complement strand
GACCGTAAGACGCCTTCAGCTTACTCCTGACGGGATTATCAACAACTATGCCCGCCAAGCTTAGCAATGCTCATCCTTAAGACCCACCATATCCTGACGGACGTCACTCCAGAAGAGCCGCACCCTTCTCTTTTCTTGGGGGGCATGGTCTTCCCGGCCCGAGGGCACAATGGCTCTCGGTAGGGGGATGCCCGGCGGGGACATCGCGGGAGTTTCGAAGATCCGGGCTGGGGCAGTACCCCCGCGCTAGGTGCGCCTGGGGCGTCCGGGAGGTGAAGGCTTCTTGTGCGGCCGGTACAGTCTCGGCACGGAGCTTGACCCCGTGCTGGCCCGCTTCGGGGTGGAGCCTCCCGCCTTTCCCTGGCAGCCGCGCTGGAACATCGCCCCCGGCCAGGAGGTGCCGGTGGTCAAGGCGGCGGACAGGCGGGTGCTGGTCGCCATGGGGTGGGGGCTCACCCTGCCTTGGGCCAAGCCCGGCTTCCACCCCATCAACCTGCGCAGCGAGACGCTGCTGGCCAAGCCGGCCTTCCGGGAACTTGGCTTCAACCGGCGGTGCCTGCTGCCCGCCGACGGCTTCTACGAGTGGGACACGGATAAGCAGCCGTGGCGCTTCACCCTGCCCGACGGGGAGCTCTTCGGGCTGGCCGGGGTGTGGACCCAGCGCGAGGGGCGGTACAGCTGCGCGGTGCTGACCCGGCCGTCGGTGGGCGCCGTGGCGGCGGTGCACGAGCGCATGCCGCTGATCGTGCCGCAGCAGGTGGAAGAGGAGTGGCTGGCGGGAACCGAGGTGGAGCAGTTGCTGGATATCCTGCGGGGGCCGGCGTGGGTCCCGGTTCTTGAGCGCCGGCGCGTCTCCCGGCGGATCAACTCCGCCCGGGCGGAGGGGCCGGAGTGCGCGCTTCCTTGGGAGGAGGCCATGCCTCAAGACGCTCGGCCACCACGCTAGCCAGGCCGCCCCGGCGATGCACCTGGCCCGCCACCAGCAGGGGGCCGGCCTGGGGGCCGAAGAGCAGGTGGCCAAAACGCTGGTACACCCCCTCGAAGATCGTGACGTCGGCCAGGCCGGTCTCGTCCTCCAGGGAGAGGAAGACCACCGTGCGCCCGCTGCGGGTAGGGGGACGGTGGGGCCGGATCGGCAGGCCAGCCAGCTTCACCGGATGACCCTCCGGCAGGTCGCACAGCTGCCGGCTGGTGATGTAGCCGGCGGCGGCCAGGGCCTTGCGGTACAGTGTCATGTAGTGGGCCTGGCAGCCGAAGCCCAGCACCCGGTACTCCTGCAGCAGCTTCTCTTCCGGCGACAGGTCGGCAAGCTCCGCCGGCACCAGCGGCAGGGTCCGCTGGTCCGGGTCGGCCAGCAGGAACGGCAGCCGGTGCAGCAGGGCCAGCCGGTGGGGTTGGAGGGAGTCGAAGGCGCCTACCAGGACCAGGTTTTCCAGAGGGTCCCGCTCCAGGCGCACCCGCCGAACGAAGTCGGCCAGGGAGGCGAAGGGGCCGGCGCGGCGCGCCTCCAGGAGGGCGGTCAATTGGGAGGGGCCAAGATCGCGCACCCGGGAGAGGGGGATGCGGATGGCGTTTCCCTCCACGGCGAAGGTCTCCCCGCTTTCGTTTATGTCCACCGGCAGGAACTCTATTCCCCTAAGGCGCGCCTCGTTGACCAGGGTGGCGGGGGAGTAGTAGCCCATGGGCTGGTTGTTCAAAAGGGCGGCGAAGAAGTGGGCCGGGTGGTGGGCGCTTAAGTAGGCGCTTTGGTAGGACAGGGCGGCGAAGGCGGCGGCGTGGGCCTCGCAGAAGCCGTAGCCGGCGTAGCCCTCCATGCAGGCGAAGACCTCCCGGGCCTTGGCCTCGGCCACCCCCCGTTGGGCGCAGCGGCGCAGGAAGGTGCGTCCCAGCTCCTGCATCTCCCGGTGGGAGCGGGCGTGGGTCATGAGACGGCGCAATTGATCCGCCTCCCCCGGGGAGAAGCCGGCCAGCTCGGTGGCGATGGCGATCACCTGCTCTTGGAACAGGACCACGCCGTAGGTCTTCTCCAGGATGGGGGCCAGGGCGGGATGGGGGTAGGAAACCGGCTCCTCCCCCCGGCGGCGGGCCACGAAGGGATCCACCATGTTCCCCTTGATGGGGCCGGGGCGGATGAGGGCCACGCTGGCCACCAGGTCCTCGGGGTTTTGGGCCTTGAGCCTGCCCTGCAGGGTGCGCTGGGCCGGGCTCTCCAGCTGGAAGATCCCCACCGTGCGGCCCCGGTGCAGCAGGCGGTAGCTGTCCGGGTCGTCCGGGGGCAGCCGGTCGTAGGCGAAGTCCGGATCCTGCCGGGTGATCTCCCGCGCCGCGTCCTCCAGGACGCCCAGGGTGCGCAGGCAGAGGAGATCCAGCTTCATGAGCCCCAGCCCCTCCGCGTCGTCCCGGTCGAACTGGCCGATGCGGGTGCCCTTGGCGGCCAGCTGCAGGGGAGTGAAGCGGCGCACCGGCGCGGGACTCACGATCAGCCCGCCCAGGTGGGTGCCCAGGAAGCGGGGCAGTCCCGCCACGCGGGCGCAGGCGGCAAACAGGCGGCGGTAGCGCTCCTGGCGCCAGGGACCGCGGCGCAGCTCCGGCAGGCGCGCCAGGGCCGGGAGGATGCCGTCGGCAGGCATGGGCGGCAGCGTCTTGGCCAAATCGTCCAGCTCCTCCGGCGCGTAGCCCAGCACCTGGCCCACCGCGCGCACCGCCGAGCGGGCCTGGAAGGTGGAGTACACCGCCACGCCGGCCACCCGGTCCTCGCCGTAGCGGCGGTAGACGTAGGCGGACACCTCGTCGCGGCGGCGGGCGTCGAAGTCCAGGTCGATGTCCGGCCGCTCCGCCCGCTCCGGACTCAGGAAGCGCTCGAAGATCAGCTGGCGGCGGATGGGATCCACCTCGGTGAGCTGCAGGCAGTAGGCCACGGCGCTGGCACCGGCGGAGCCGCGCCCCGAGCAGCGGATCCCCTGGGCGCGGGCATGGCAGACCACGTCCCAGGCGATGAGAAAATAGCTGGCGAAGCCAAGCTGGGCGATGACCGCCAGCTCCCGCTCCAGCCGCTCCCGGATCGGGACGGTGAGCCGTCCGTAGCGCCGGAGGGCTCCCTGTTGGACCAGCTCCCGCAGGAAGGCGTCGGGGCTTTCACCGTCCGGGACCGGGAAGGAGGGCGGCGGGACCTTTTCCGGCAGCGCCGGCCGGCAGGCCGCCGCGATGGCGGCGGCGTTCTCCAGGGCCGCGGGACAGTCGGCGAAGCGCCGCGCCATCGTCCGTGGGTCCGCCAGGTGGTTCTCGTCGTTCAGGGGCCGCCCCGGGTGGACCTCCTCCAGGGTCAGGTTCAGGCGCAGGCAGCAGGCCAGGTCGTGGGTGGGAAAGTCCCGGCGCCGGGCGTAGTGGACGTTGTGGGCGGCCACCAGGGGGATGTCCAGGGTGCGGCCCAGCTCTTGCAGTCGCCGGTGCAGGAAGCGGTCTCCCGGCAGGAGGGTGCTTTCAAGCTCCAGGAAGAAGCGCCGGCCCCACAGGTCGCGGCAACGCCGGGCGGCGGCGCGGGCCTTCTCGTATTCCCGGCGCAGGATCAGGGAGGGGATCTGCCCCTGCCGGCAACCGGACAGGACGAAGAGCCCCTCCCGGTGCCGCTCCAGGTCTGACCAAGCGCTGCGGGGAGCGCCGCGGGGGTTGGCCAGGTGGGCGGCGGTGAGCAGGGCGCACAGGTGGGCGTAGCCCTCCTCGTCCGCCGCCAGGAGCACCAGGTGGTGGCCGTCCCGGGTGGTCACCTCGGCTCCCTGGATGGGCTTGATGCCGGCGGCGCGGGCCGCCCGGGCGAAGCGGACGGCGCCGCTGACGTTGGCGTGGTCGGTGAGGGCCAGGGCACCCATGCCGGCGGCGGCCGCGGCCCGCACCAACTCCTCCGGGGAGCTCACCCCGTCCAGGAAGGAGAAGTGGGAGTGGACGTGGAGGTGGACGAAGGAGGCCCCGGGGCCACGGTCAGTCATAGCGCTTGTACACCTCCCAGTCTCCCCCGGCGGCCTTCCGGCACAGTTCCCAGATCCCGCCGTCGGTGGTCAACACCCGCAGGAAGAGCTGGGGCGGTTCCCCCTGCCACCAGGCGCCGTTGTCCCTCCAGCACTCCAGGACCTCGGCCACGAGCCGGCGGCGGCCGCACCAGGAGAAGGATCTCGGGGCGGTCAGGTGGTCCCTCATCGGCTCCTCCAGGGATCGAAGAAGGCCAGCACCTGCTCGCGGCGGGAGACGACCGGACGGTGCAGCGCCTGCGGGTGCCGCTCGCCGATGACCGCTCGGGCGCGCTCCCAGCGCATCCGACGGGCCGGATCCGCCGTCTCGCAGAGGGTGTGCTGGTGCAGGGGAAGCGGCTCCAGACCGCTTAAAGTAGCCGCCAGCTCCCGGGCCGGCGCCGGGAGCAGGGCGCCCAGCAACCGGCGCAGGTGCGGTGGGAGGTCCGCCGCGTCCAGCAGGCGTCCCGAGCGCCAGGTGCGGCGAAGCTCACCCTCGGGGGTGCGCAAGGACACGGCAAGCTCCCGCCAGCCCAGGCCTCCGGGGCGCAGGGACTCGGCCAAGGCGGCGGACAGTTCCCGGCATATTTCGGAAAGGTCGCGGCCCCGAAGGTCCTCCGCCGGCACGGTTCGGGATATGGGCAGCAGGGCAGGCCACCTCTTTCACACCCAGGGTGTACATGAATTCCGGAACGGGATATAATGATGGGGATCGGCGCGGTGACGATATTGTACACCCTGGGTGAACAAAAAATCAAGGAGGTGGCGCATGGCCGGCAGACCGGCGACGGGGAGTGCGGCGCTGGGACGCTACCTGCTGTCCCAGCGCCTGGCGCGGGGCCTGTCCCTGCGGGGCCTGGCCGCGCGGGTGGGGCGGGCGGCATCCACCATCCAGTCCTGGGAGCAGGGCCAGCGGATGCCGGCCTTGGAAGACCTGCTGGTGCTGGCCAAGGTCTTCGCCCTGGACCCGGGGGAGCTTGCCCGTCTGGCGGCCCCGCATCCCCGGGCGGTGGCAAGACGCCTGGCCGCCGTGGAGCGGGAATTGGGGCAGGTGCGCCGAAAGGCGGCCGCCCCTCCCGGATCCGGGCAGTCGGCGCGGCGCGCCGGGGAGCTGGAGCGGGAGCGGGTGTTCCTGCGGCACCTGGCCCGCGGCGTTCCGGAGGAGACCTTCTTGACTCCCCTGCCGCCCCTGAAGCGGGTGGGGGTCTTGGGAGCCGTGGTGGCCGGCCGGCCGCGGCTGGTGCTGGAGGAGGCCGGGGAGGAGACCTGGGCGCCCCGGGACCTGGACGTGGACTACGCCCTGCGGGTGGAGGGGGACAGCATGACCGGCGCCGGGATCGGGGCGGGGGACACCGTTTGGGTGAAGGCCACGGACGCCGTCGCGCCGGGGGAGACGGTGGTAGCCCTCTTGGGGGGCGAGGAGGTGACGGTCAAGCACCTGATGTGGGAGGGTGGCCGCCACCTTTTGCGGGCCAACAGCCTCACCGGAGCCTATCCCGACATCCCCTTGGACCCGGGGGACCGCATCCTGGGAGTGGTGCGGATGGTGCTAAGGCGCCCGGGACCGCCGCCTACCGGATGAGGCGAATGACCGCTGCAAGAAGGCCCGAGCCCGGGCTGCCGCAGGTCGGCTGGGTGGATCTCAGGGAGCGGCTTCGCTCCCAGGGCAGAATTATCGGAGCCACCGTTTCCCGGGAGGCGGACAGGTGGCTCGTCGCGGTGCTGGCCGAGGGTTCCGAAGGCGCCGTCTGACGCGAGGGGCAAGCGCCGGTCGGGAGCGACTTCGGGCTGAAGGCCGCGTCCGTCCTGTCCATGCGGAAAAGCTATGCCCCGCCCCGGGCCTTGGCGCGGAACCTCAAGCGGCGGCGCCGATTGTCCCGGGAGTTATCCCGCAAAAAAAGAGGGGCGGCCGCAACCGGGTGAAGGCGAGGTTGCGCCTCGCCCGGCTGCACCGGAGGGTTGGGAACTGCTCACGACTTTATTGACAAACTGTATATGGTATATTAAAATAATACCATGAAACTGAGTCAGTGGGCCAAGGAGCAGGGAGTGAGTTACCGCACGGCCTGGCGGTGGTTCCGGGACGGCAAGCTGCCGGTGGCCGCCGAGCAGTTTCCCACCGGGACCATATTAGTGAAGGAGGTCAAGCCCGCGGCGAACACCGCCGCCATATACGCCCGGGTGTCTTCGACCGATCAGGCGGGGGATCTGGACCGGCAGGTCGTGCGGGTGGTGGAGCACCTCAACACGCAGGGGATTGCCGTGATCCGGACGGTGCGGGAAGTGGGGTCCGGTCTGAACGGACACCGGCCGAAGCTGCTGCGCCTTCTGGCCGATCCCAAGGTATCCGTGGTAGCCGTGGAGCACCGGGACCGCCGCCTGCGCCCGGGCGCGGAATACGTGGAGGCGGCGCTGGCCGCGCAAGGAAGAAAGCTCCTGGTGGTGGATCCCGAGGAGATGAAGGACGACCTGGTGCGGGACATGATCGACGTGCTGACCAGCTTCTGCGCCAGGCTTTACGGCCGCGGGTCGGCCAGGAACCGAGCCAAACGGACGATTGCCGCCGCGGGAGAGGGGACCGAAGGTAATGCAGGCGACGTATCAGGCGAAAATTCCCGACAAGGGCAGCTACCCGCTCTTGGACGCCATCGCCGCCGCGAAAAAAGCGGTGAGGAAGGCCGAGCGGGACCTGGCGAAGCTCCGGAAGCAGAAGGCCCGCGGCGCGCAGGCGGCGTCCATGTGGCACCGGCTGCGCTTCACCCTGCATCAGAAGCGGCGGCGCCTGCACGCATCGGAACGACGCCTTGCCGTCGCCCGGGCGGATCACGAGGCGGGGCGGGTGCGCCTGTGCTTCGGAGGGAAGAAGCTTTTCCATGCCCAATTCCACCGGGAGGCCAACGGCTTCGCGGACTTGGCCGCCTGGCAGGCGGCATGGCGCCGGCGGCGCTCCTCCCAGTTTTTGTGCCTGGGATCCAAGGACGAGTCGGCGGGCAACCAGACCTGCACCCGCCTGCCGGAGGGTTCCTTGCGTCTGCGGGTGCCGCCCGGGTTGGAGGCGGCCTTCGGGAAGCACATCCTGGTCAAGGACGTCAAGTTCGCCTACGGCCAAGCGGAGATCGACGCCGCCCTGCGCCGCGGGGAGGCGGTGACCTACCGTTTCGTGCGGCGCGACGACCAGGAGGGCTGGTACGTGCACGCCTCGGTGGAGCGTCCGGCCGCGAAGCTAACCACGGATCGGCGCCTGGGAGCCCTGAGGGTGGACTGCCACCCGGCCCACGTGGACGTGGGCGAGCTCGACCGCTTCGGGAATCCCGTGGGTGTCCGGTCTTTTCCCCTGGGCCTGGCCAAGAAGACCGAAGTTAAGGCCACGGCCATCCTCGCGGAAGCTGCGGCGGACATCGTGGACTGGGCCCGGCTTACCGGCAAGCCCCTGGTGGTGGAGGAGCTGGACTTTCGGAAGAAGAAGGCCGCCCTGCGGGAGAGGTCGCCCCGCTACGCCCGGATAACGGTCGGGAAAACTGTTCGCCCGGCCTGTGTGGTATGATTGGCCATGGTTTCAGGAACGGTAGCGAGCATCCGGCGGGACTGGAGCCACCAGCCGGCCCGGACCAAAAGCGGACGTGGGCGGGGGGAGCAGCGCCGCCAACTGGAGTACCAGGCGGCCAGGTGGTCGTCGTGGACCGCCTCTTCCCCTCCTCCAAGGAGTGGCGCAAATGCGGCGCCCGGCACGAGACGTTCACCCTGGCCGACCGGGTGTTCGTCTGCCCGGGCTGCAGCCATGCGGAGGGCCGGGAGCTTCAGGATGCCCGGAACGTTACGAGGGAAGATCTGCGAATAGCCAAGACTACCGTGGGTTCCACGGGAAGTGACGAGTGCGGACAGGCGGCCTCCACGGAGCGCAAATGCTTCACGCGCTGGCTGGAGGAAGCAGGAAGGCAGGAGGCTGTGGCCGAGGACGGCCAGTTAAGACATCAGGAGTTACACCTGGGTTGATGGCCCTGGTCCCCGCCGCGCCGCCTTCCTGACGTGGCGGAGCGGCCTGCCGCCGTGATATAATGGCGCGGAGGAGGTGGCAAGGATGCGTTTTGTGCTGCAGGTGTCTATTTCCCCCCAGGTTGATGGACAAGGCTATTTGGCGGTATGCCCATCCTTGCAAGGCTGCCACGCAGAGGGGAGTACAGTGGGAGCTGCTTTAGACAACCTTCAGGATGTGGCAAGGACCTTGCTAGAACTGCGGAAAGAAGATGGCCTGCCTATACCTGAAGACATTGTATCAGGATAAGGGCCGGAAGGAGCCATGGATGGCAGGTTGGCGGTGAATGTTTCCTGAATCGCCTACCGAGATTAACCTGCCGGGATCTATCCACTTTTCTAACTGAACTGGGATGCGAGTTTCGCCGGGAAGCCAAAGGATCACATGAGATCTGGTGGCACCCGGCGAAACAATTGTATACTACCATTCCGAAGCATCGCGGGATCATTGACCCGGGCACTCTGAAAAAGATCCTCAGTGACCTTCAGATTGACGACCGACTTATCAGGTCTCGGAGAGAAGACCCGAAGCCGGAGTATTTTAGGCCTAAAGAGGAGCCGGATCCGGCAGACGACCGATAGGGGCGGCCGCCCACGTGGGCGAGTGCTTCCGCCGCGGCCTGCCGGCCGGGGAGCGCCGGCGGGGTACCCGCCAGGTCAGGGTGACCCGGTTATGCGCCAACTTCGTCTTGCTGGAGGTGCGGGCGATCGGCTGCGGCCCCTGGCGTGAGGCGGTGGGCTACGATGCCCTGGCGGATCAGGCTCCTGCCCGGCCCACCCGCCGGCGGCCGTCGCGGACCAGGACATTGCCCTGCGGGTGCGTGACCCCAGGCTGCGACGTGACTCTTTGTTCCGCCGGCAGGGATCTTTGGGCCAGGGCCTCGGCGGATCTCGCGCCGCCTACCGGGAGCACCTGCGCCGGCCGGCTCCGGGACGGGCCAGCCGATGCCATATTTAGCGCAAAACAAAGGGGTGTGCCGACTCATTTGTCGGGGAGCCGACGGATCGTCGAAGGTCCATGGACCGGTCGGCAGTGTTCCGGAGGCAGCCGGCAAAGCTGCGGTGGCGCACCGGGATGCGACGCACCCCGGGGGGAAACCGCCCGGCCGGGGGAAGGGCGCCTCCGGGCCGGCCCTGGACGCCTATCCCTACCGTCATCTCAGTCAGTCTGCTGCCGCGCCCCCCGCAACACGAGGGCCGCCGCCACCGGGAATCCCAAAGCCTGGATCAGGAAGGCGGCCGCGAGCAGGACTTGCACGAGGCCGTAACTCCCCTGGGACGTGGGGATCGTGTACCCGGTCAGTACCCCTAAACCGAAATCCACCACCGAACCGGCGGTGAACAGGAGGATGAGAAGGCTCACGGGCACCTGCAACACCGACACGAGGGCCAGTCTGCCGAGCAGGGTGTCTTTGCTGCGAAGCCACGACCGCCAGCCTGCCACGGGGGTGGCCAAGGTGAGCAGGCCGCCCAAGAGGAAGGCGGCATACCCCGCGGCGGTGGTCAGGGAAGCCATGCCGACGGTGGCCACGGCCGGCAAGGGTGCGCCGGGAGTTTGGGGAGAAGGCTCTGCATTCCAAAGAAGTGCCACCAGCCACAGCAGGGGCGGGACCACCTGTTCGCTCCATCCGAGGGCCAAACCTGACGCCAAGAGCAAGGCGCCGAGGGCGGGGTGGTCAGTCCCGCCATCCTTGGGAGGGTGAACATCGGCAACTGCAGCACAGTGACGGCGACGGGTACCGCCAAGCCCAGGACGATGAGGAGCAGGGGACGACGGGAACGGCGCAGGAACAGCCGCCAACCTTCGGCGGCGGCCCAAGCCAGCAAGGCTGCCAGCCCTACGTTGGAAGGGCCGACAAGTATGTACACCGCGCATCCACCTCACTTCATTAACGATGCGACCCTAAACCGATGCGGCAGTTCCGGTTCGGCGCCTGGCGCCGCGCAGGATCAAGGCTGCGGCCACGGGGAAGAGCGTCCCCAAGGCTGATTGAACGTAGGGAAAGGAGAGCTCGATCGCCGGAGGCATCGCCAGCGGGACGGAGGCGGGATGGCCCAGGCGGGCACCGAAGCCCAGAGGGAAAAGGAGCAACCCGGATATAGCCAGGCCCAAAAGGGCCTGCACGGTAGGCAGGAGGGCCACCAAGGTGAGCCGTCCCAAAAGCGGGTCGCGACTTTGTCGCCATCCCTGCCAGCCGATCCAAGACACGGCCAGATACAGGAACCCGTTCAGGACGGCAACGCCGGAGAGGACCACCAGGATGGCGGGCGGCGGGAAAACCTGGACGGTCCCCGGAATAGCGTTGGAGTGCAGGTGCTGTAAGGTTTCGGGGATCGGCTTGGCCGCTCCGGCCGGGAAGGCCCTCCCCGGCGGCTGATTCAGAAACGGCGGGATCAGGGCGGCGAGCGGTCCGGCAACGCTCCCGACGGCGGTGGGGGGGCTTTGCCGCCACCGCAGGAAGGCCCCCAGCCACAAGGCGGGTACCAAGAGCGCAACCAGCGAGGCCAGGAACATGCCTTCCGGCAGCAGCCAGGACGCAATGGGGTTTGGTGCGGAGGGGCCTTCCCAGAGCTGGCTCGGCGCCGTGAGGCGATTCAGGAGGTACGGCAGCAGGGACAGCAACGTCAGCATGGCGAGTCCCATGGTCAGCAGCATAAAGGGCCGAAAGGGGCGTCGGCGGTACAGGGCCCATCCCTCCGCGGTGGCCCATGCGCACAGCAGGATGTGCGCCAAGCCATCCTGGTTGGTGATGCTGGAGATCAACAGCGAAGCCCCTCGCGGGTGGGCGCTCAGCACGATGGCCGCCAGGAAGACGACGAGGCCGGCGGTGATGGCGGCCAGGAAGCGGTTGCTCATGACCTCCCCCCTTCCGTCCTTGCGCTCGACCGCCATGCCCATCGCTGCGAAGACGCGCCTGAAGGGATCGGTGGTTCCTTGCCGAGAAAGGGCTGCTCGGAGGGGATCCTTGAATGCCAGCGGGGGGCAGCGGCCGCGCGGTGGCTGGGTTGGCGTTTGTCTCCTCGGCCCATCTCAAATCACGAAAAGATCAGCCAAACGGCAGGCGAAACCGGGTAACACCGCATCCTCCACCAGTTCCGCAGCCTCGGTGTATTGGCGCTCCTCTCCGCGGCGATACTGGTGCAAGGTGCGCCGCCGCGGATCCGCTACCCACACCGACCGCACCCCGCAACGCAGGTACTCGTCGACCTTGCTCCGCAGATCGGACAAGTACTGGCGGGGCGAGAGCACCTCCACCGCCAAGTCGGGTGGCGCGGTGCCGAAGGTGTCCGGGTCGCGGATCTGGTCAAGCCGCTCCCGGGAGATGAACGCGACATCCGGGGCCCGCACGGTGTCGGGATCGCGCTGCAGGAAGAACCCGGTCTCCGCGGCAAGGACCAAACCGAGTCCGTGCTCGGCTACAAACCCGCCCAGGAGGATGCAGATCCTGCCGGCCGTCCCGCCGTGCCGGATGCCCGTCGGCTCTCGGACGATTAATTCGCCCCGTTCGATCTCATACCGGTAGCCTTCCGGCAATCGGGCCAGTTCTTCCGCAGTCCAGGAAGGTACCGCCTTGGCCATGCCTTTGCACCTCACAATTGATGCATAAAATGCTAATTCATTATGCCGCTTCCCTGGCGACACGTCAAGGTTAGGGCTGGGTCCGAGGTCTGGGGGGCCCTTCGAGGCAGGGGCGGATTGTGATATAATGACCAAAAGGTGGGGGCAAAAGATCTTGCGGCTGGTTGGAGGCGGGTGGGCGATGGATGCGGTATGGGATTGCCTCAGGGATGTAGTACTGGAACACTTGGGGACTGGACCGGTGGCTTTGTTGGCATACGGGTCCCGCGTTTTGGGCCGTGCCTTGCCTGACAGCGACTACGATGTTTATATTGTGGGGCGGGATTACGGTGCTGAACGCCTCACTCGTACGGCCATGGAGCAGGCCGCATGGGAACGGTGCCGGGCTCATCTGGATCTCCATGGCTGCTCACCGGATTATGCTGAAAGCTACCTCTCCATCGATCCGCAGTTGAACGCCGCCATGCGCACCGGCACCGTTATCTATGGCGACGCGTCAAGGTGGATGCCGCCGCCGCGGCTGTCAGCTATTGGTGTATCGGATATCTGTATCACGACGGACATCCTGTTGCAGGGAAGCAGATCGACAGCCTACCTCGATCACGTGCGAAAAGAGTTGCTGCTGACACGGTTGTTGTTGGAAAGTACACCGGATTGGCAGGAATTCTATGATCATGTGCGAGTTCCTCGTAGTCCAGGGGAATTAAGAAGAGAGGCTAAGACATTATTGAAAATTCTGGCCGCTTCGGTGGATCAAGAAGCGGGAGATGGTGGCCTAACTTGAGTCGGCGAGCAGAAATCGACGTATTGGCGACATTGGTCGGGCTTTCCGCAGGACATTATGCGGCATGGGGTCCAAAGAATCGCGAAGCTTTTGGATATGAGCGGCGTCTTCTGGATCGTAACCGCAAAATTCGCTTGAACGAGGATGAATTGGTCCGTTTTCGGAAGTTGGCCGTTACCAGGGCCCTTCAGTATCTTGAAAAAAAGGTCCAGTTGGGGGCGGTCAGGCTTGAGGAGTTAGCCACTTTGCAGGACGGCGTCCAAGCGGAGGTGGATCGGCTGATGTCGGAGTTGCGCTGGTAAGCTGCTTGGCGCTTGCGGCTTGCTGGGGATGACCAAGGCAAGGCTTGGGATTTTGGTCTGCCGGTCAGGACGCCAAGCATCACGCCCGCATAGGAGAGCGGGCGGGTCGCCTCCGGGCCCGCGCCGGTATTGACAGCGCCTGTCCCCCATGATACATTGCAGCCAAAGGAAAAGCGATGAGCGGGGGAAGTAGGCGGGAGAGGTGGCTCCAGAGAGCCGGGGAGGCTGGGATCCCGGCGTCGGCCGCCCGTCGAATACGCCCGGGAGCGCCCGGCTGAAAGCCACGGTGAGTAGGCGGGACGGTTCCCCACCGTTAGCGGGGGAGCGAGAGGACCTTCGGGTCAAACAGGGTGGTACCGCGGAACCGCAAGTTTCGTCCCTTGGACGGGGCGTTTTTTTCTTTTTGAGGAGGCGATGGGGTTGATAGTGGTGATGCGCGCGGGGGCGGCTCCGGAGGAGGTGCGCAAGGTGGCGGACCAGCTGGAGGGGATGGGCCTGCGCCTGCACATTTCCCAGGGCGTGGAGCGCACCGTCATCGGGGTCATCGGCGGCCGGGTGGAGGAGGCCACGGCGGCGGCCATCGAGGCCCTGGAAGAGGTGGAGCGGGTGGTGCCCATTCTCGAGCCGTACAAGCTGGCCAGCCGCCGCTACAAGGAGGGGGGCAGCCGCTTCGACCTGGGCGGCGGGGTGGAGATCGGCGGCGAGAAGGTGTTGGTGATCGCCGGCCCCTGCGCCGTGGAGAGCCTGGAGCAGATGCAGCAGACGGCCCGGGCAGTGAAGGCGGCCGGGGCGCGGCTGCTGCGGGGTGGCGCCTTCAAGCCGCGCACCTCCCCCTACAGCTTCCAGGGCATGGAGCGGGAGGGGCTGGAGATCCTGGCCCAGGTGCGCCGGGAGACGGGCCTTCTGATCACCACGGAGGTCATGGATCCATACAACCTGGAAATGGTGGCCGAGTACGCCGACGTGGTGCAGATCGGCACCCGCAACATGCAGAATTTCCACCTCCTGCGGGAGGTGGGCAGGATCAAGAAGCCGGTGCTGCTCAAGCGGGGGATGTGCGCCACCCTGGAGGAGTGGCTGATGGCGGCGGAATACATCATGTCCGGCGGCAACCAGCAGGTGATCCTGTGCGAGCGGGGCATCCGCACCTTCGACACCTACACCCGCAACACCCTGGACCTGACGGCGGTGCCCAGCCTGAAGCAGCTGACCCATTTGCCGGTGGTGGTGGACCCCAGCCACGGCACCGGGAAGTGGAAGCTGGTGGGGCCCATGTCCCGGGCCGCGGTGGCCGCGGGGGCCGACGGCCTGCTCATCGAGGTGCATCCGCACCCGGAGCAGGCCGTGTCCGACGGACCCCAGTCGCTGACGCCGGAGCGGTTCGCCGGGCTGATGCGGGAGCTGACCGCGGTGGCGTCGGCGGTGGGACGGGGCATCTAGCGTGCTGGCCGAGCGGGTCGCCATCGTGGGGGTGGGCCTGGTGGGCGGCTCGTTGGGGATGGCCCTGCGCCGCAAGGGGCTGTGCCGTCAGGTGGTGGGGGTGGACACCTCCCAGGCGGTGCTGGAGCAGGCCAGGGCAGCCGGGGCCATCGACGCGGGAGGCACCGATCTGGCCCGGGAGCTGGCCGGGGCCGAACTGGTGGTTCTGGCGGCTCCCGTGGCGGCCTGCCTGGAGCTGTTGCCGCAGGTGGCGCCCCTGCTGGCGCCGGGGGCGGTGCTGACCGACGTGGCCAGCACCAAGGGGGCGATCCTGGAGCGCGCCGCGGCGGTCTTGCGCCCGGGCCAGGACTTCGTGGGCGGCCACCCCATGAGCGGCTCGGAGAAGAGCGGCCTCGCCGGGGCGGACCCCTTCCTGTTCCAGGACGCCCCGTACCTCCTGGTGCCCGCGCCGGGGTGCTCCCCCGCCGGGGTGGCCAAGGTGCGCTCCATGGCCGAGGGGGTGGGAGCCCGCCCGCGGGTGCTGGAGGCGGCGCAGCACGACCGGGCGGTGGCGGCGGTCAGCCACCTGCCCCACCTTACGGCCGCGGCCCTGGTGAACGCCGTGGCCGCGGGGGAGGAGGACGTGTTGGAGCTGGCGGGGGGGGGACTCCGCGACACCACCCGGGTGGCCGGGGGCGATCCGGCCCTTTGGCGGGAGATCCTCGCCACCAACGCCGCGGCGGCGGGGGAGGCCCTGGATCGCATGTTGCGGGAGCTGCGGGCTTTTCGCCGGGCCCTGGCCCAGGCCCGCTGGGACGAGCTGGAGGAGCGGCTGCGCCGGGCGCAGGAGATGCGCCGGCGGATTCCCCGGGGACGGGGCATCCGGCCGGAGTTGGCGGAGCTGGTGGTGGTGTTGCCGGATCGTCCCGGCGCCATCGGCCAGGTCTGCAGCCGTCTGGGGGAGGCCGGCATCAACATCGCCGACGCGGAGCTCTTGCGGGTGGAGGAGGGCGAGGGGGGCACCCTGCGCCTGGGCTTCGCCGCCGAGGCGGAGGCGGCGGAGGCCGCGCGGCTGTTGGCCGCCCACGGCTACCGCACCCTGCGCCGCTAGGGGAGGGATTGTTTTGGAGCAGCGCATCGAGCCGGCGCGGGCCCTGCTGGGGGAGTTGACAGTGCCGGGGGACAAGTCCGTCTCCCACCGGGCGGCCATCCTGGGCGCCCTGGCGGAAGGCACCACCGAGATCGAAGGCTTTCTCGAAGGGGCCGACCCGCGCAGCACCCTCGATTGCCTGGCGGCCCTGGGGGTCGAGTGGCGGCGCCCCGAGCCCGGCCGCATCGTGGTGCAGGGTCGGTGCGGCACTCTGGTGGAGCCGTCGCGGGTCCTGGACGCGGGCAACTCCGGGACCACCGCCCGGCTGCTCCTGGGGGTGCTGGCGTCGCAGCCCTTCCACGCCGTGCTCACCGGGGATGCCTCCCTTTGCCGGCGTCCCATGGGGCGGGTGGTGGAGCCGCTGCGGCGGATGGGCGCCCGCATCGACGGCCGGGAGGAGGGACGGGCGCTGCCCCTGGCCGTGCGGGGCGGCGCACTGGAGGCGGGGGAGCATCGGCTGGCGGTGGCCAGCGCCCAGGTGAAATCGGCGCTGCTGCTGGCGGGTCTGGCCGCGGCGGGCCCCACCGGGGTGGCGGAGCCCCATGCCTCCCGCGACCACACCGAGCGCATGCTGCGCTCCTTCGGGGCGCAGGTGGAGGAGGCGTCCGGTCCGCAGGGCCACCGGGTGCAGCTGCAGGGGCCGGCGGCCCTGCGGGGCCGGCGCGTGGTGGTGCCGGGCGACATCTCCTCGGCCGCCTTCTTTCTGGCGGCGGCGGCGGCCCTGCCCGGCTCGCGCCTGAGGGTGCGCCGGGTGGGCCTCAACCCCACCCGCACCGGGGTGCTGGAGGCCCTCTCGCGCATGGGAGGCCGCATCGCGGTGGAGCGTCGCCCGGACGTCGCCGGGGAGGAGTGGGGAGACGTGACGGTGGAGGGCGGTGCGCTCGAGGGGGTGGAGCTCGGCGGTGAGCTGATCCCCCGCCTCATCGACGAGCTGCCGGTGCTGTGCGTCCTGGCCTGCGTGGCCACCGGGGAGACCCGCATCCGGGACGCGGCGGAGTTGCGGGTGAAGGAGAGCGACCGCATCGCGACCATGGCCGAGGAGCTCGGGCGGCTGGGCGCCCGGGTGGAGGCCCTGCCCGACGGCCTGGTGGTGCAGGGAGGGGGTGCCCTGCGGGGGGCGACAGTGGACGCCCACGGCGACCATCGGGTGGCCATGGCCCTGGCGGTGGCCGGTCTCTTGGCCGCGGGGGACACCCGGATCCGGGGCGCGGAATGCGTGGACATCTCCTACCCGGATTTTTGGCGGCAGCTCGACGGGTTGCGGCGCTAACACCTCCGGGGGGCGCAGGGCATAAGGCGGGGGGGAGTTTTTTCGACAAGTTGGTCGAAACGGCAGGAAAACCCGCGCCAAGCTAGAAATATAGTAAAGACTTTCGAACGTAAGCGCGAGGAGGGGGAAAAATGACGCTGGGGGACATCCTGAGCGAGACCTGGTCCCTGTTTCTGCGCCGCCTGGCCTTGAACTGGGCGACCTTCTTCGCCACGGTCATTCCGATGGTGTTGCTGTTGCTGGTCCTGGTGGTGACCGGCGGGCTGGGGGCGATGGTCTACCTCATGGTCCACCACCTGCCCACGGCGCCGGGCGCGACCGTGCCCCTGGCCGCCCCGGCGGTCTCCGCGGGTTCCCTGGTGGTGGCCCTGGTATCGTCTCTGATCATCTACCTCCTGGTGCTGCCGTACGCTTTCGGGGGCTGGGCCGGCACGGTGATGGAGGCGCTGGATCCCAACCGGAGCGTGTCGGCCCTGGACTTCTTCACCAACGGCGCGCGCTACTACGGCCGCACCTGGGGCTTCATCCTGCTCTTGCTGGTGGTGGGTGTCCTCTGGTTCTTGGTGGCTATCCTGGGGACCCTCATTTTGGGGCACATCTTCTTCCTGCTGCCCTTCTTGTGGATGCTGGCCCTGGGACTGGCCCTGTCCTGCCTCATGTTCTACTGGGTGCCGGCGGTGTATCTGGGCCAGCAGGGACAGCTGGCGGCCCTGGCCAGCGCGCTCAACATCACCTTCGCCCAGGGCGGCTGGACGCGGGCCATCGGCTTCGTGCTTTTGTGCTTCGTGGCCGGACTGGTGATCGAGGTGGTGGGGGCGATCCTCGCCATGATCCTCATCGGCTTCTTGGTCCTCATCGTGGGGATGGTCTTCCTGGACACCTTCTACCTTTTGGGCGCCTTCGTGGCCTACCAGGGCAGCCAACAGCGGTCGGCGGCCTCCAATGTGCCGACCTTGGGGGCCTGACCGGGGATCCACGCGCCCGGGGATTCCTTGGGGGCGGCCGGCGGGGCGTCAGGCCAGGCGCACCGGCTCCCCGATCCGGGGAAAGAGCACTCGCCGGTGCGGGAAATGTTGGCGGAAGAACTCCGGCCGCTCGGTGTGCACGGGGATCAATAACTGCGGGTCGATGGTCTCCACCAACTCGACCAGGCCCGGCCCGTGGATGTGCCCGCTGGCGTGGAAGCCGGGATCGCCGCCGGTGCCGTCGCGCCGGGGCGGCTCCCCGGCGAAGGCCAGACCCAAATGCCGCAGCCAGTGGCGCAGCCGATCCAGGTCCAGGTGCATCTCCTCGTTGAAGGCCTCGCTGGAGGAGTAGATGTAGGTGCCGCCGGGAGGGGCGACGTCGATGAGCTCCGGCAGGTCGTAGTAGGAGAAGCAAAGCACGAAGCGCTGAGGAGCGGCGCCCACCTCCCGCGGCCCCACCACCCGCTCGGGGCAGCGCTCGGCATAGCGGTCCAAGAGGGCCCGCTCCCAACCGAGGCGTTGGGCGCGGGTCTTGACGTAGAGGGCGAGATGCGCATCCTCCAAGGGATCGCCCACCCCCGGCTCCCCCGCGGCGTGCAGGGCCTCCAGCAGGTAGGCGTCCCGGGTAGTCACGGCCAGCAGCCGGTCGGCCTCCCGCGCCGCCTGCCGGAAGGCCAATAGGCGCTCCACGTTGCGGGGGCCGAAGTCGGCCACCACCAACCCCCGGGCGGAGCGGACGGTGGCCCCGGCCCGCTCGGCGACCTGGGCCTCGGTCACCGGCGAGTGCTGGTCGGGATGGGTGCCCTCGCAGATCAGGGCCAGGGGGGAGAGCTTGCGCGCCTCCTCCATGAAGGCCCGGGTCTGCCCGCCCCGGGTGCCGTGCAGGCGCAGATCGCCGGTGTAGACCACCCAGCCGGCGGGGGTGCCCACGGCGAAGGCGCAGGATCCCGGTATGGAGTGGTCCACGGGAAAGCGGCGGACGACGAGGCCGCCCACGCGGGCGCCGTCGGGGCTGGCGCGCAGGGAGGCCGCCTCCAGGGCGCGCGTAGCCGGGGATGCCTGCCAGAAGGCGGCCGCCGCGTCGGGCACCGGGTCCAGCGCCACAAAGGGGCGGCCGCGGCTGGGCACCTTACGGAAGTTGCCGGTGTGCAGCAGTCCCTCCCGCTCCTCCCGCGGCACCACGTAGCAGGTCTCCCGCTCGGCCCCGGCGGGGGAGGTGTCCTGCATGACCTTGGCCACCACCGCCGTGGTCACGCCGGTGTACACGGGCACGTCTTCGCGCAGATAGGACAGCTGCCCGGTGTGATCCACATGGGCGTGGGTGATGAGCACGCCGTCCAGGTGATCCAGCCGCCGATAGCCTGCCCGGCGGCGCAGCCGCTCCCAGGGACGGCCGTCGGACAGCTGGAAGTCCGGCCGGTAGATGCCCTCCAGGGGCGGCAAGAGCCCCAGCTCCAGGGGATCCAACAGGCCGGTGGTGGGGCGCGGGCCCAGAAACTCGTCATAGAAGGCGCCCAGGGCGCCGAAGTTCAGGCCGAAATCCAACAGCAGCACCGCGTCCTCGGCCTCCAATAGGAACTTGTTGCCGCCGATGGAGCGCGCCCCGTCGTAGAGGGTCAGCTGCACGCTCAAGGTCAGCGCTCCCGCAGGGCGTCCCGGGCGGTCTCCCGGACCCGCCAGTCCCGGTCCTGCAGGGCGCCGGCCAGGGCGCGCTTGGCCTCGGGGCTGGCGATGCGGGCCAGGGCCTCGGCGGCGCGCCGGCGCACATGGAACTTGGGGTCGCGCAGGAGGCGGGCCAACAGCGCCACCCCCGGGACGCCCAGGTGGCCCAGGGCCAAGGCGGCCCACTCCCGGGACTGCCACCGGGGCGTGTCGGCCAGCCGCTCCAGGGCGGCCAGGGCGGGGGCGCCGCCCACGGTGCCCAGGGCGTCCGCCGCGGCGGCGGCCACCAGCTCGCTGGGATCCTCCAGGAGGGGCACCAGGTCGGCGGCTCCCGCGGGATCGGCCAGGGCGGCGACGGCCCCCACCGCCCGCAGCCGGACGTTCCAATCCGCGTCTTGGAGGCCGCGGCGCAGCACCGGCCAGGAGCGCGGGTCGGGGAGCAGCGCCAGGGCCTCCAGGGCGGCGCAGCGCACCCAGGCGTTTTCGTCGGCGGCGGCCGCGAGGAGGTCCTCCAGGACGGCCGGGTCGCGCGCGCGTCCCAGGGCCTCCGCCGCCGCCTGGCGCACCGTCCAGTCGGGGTCGCGCAGCCTTGCCCGCAACTCGTCGGTTTGCATGGAACTCCCTCCCGAGCAGAAATTTGACCCAGGGGGTTGGGAAACGCCCGCCGACAGTATAAAATGAGGCGGGGGGTGGACAAGATCCCAAGGAGCGACCAGGCGGGCCTTGCCGTGCTGGGGGAGGCGCTGCTCAGCCCCTGGACCATCCGGGGGCGGCGGGTGCTCATCCCGGGGGCGCTGCTCACCGGAGGCTACGCCGCGGTGGCCCTGGTCTCCTTCGGTCGGGCGGTGCCCCGCTTGGAGCACGCCTGGGCCCACCATCCCGGGCGGCTGGGGGAGCTCACGGGGGTGGCGGGCCTTCCACCGGGGCTGTTGGTGGCGCTGCTGGTGGTGGTCACGGTGGCGGCGGCGTGGCTGGGCTTTGGGATCCTGGCGGCGGCGCTGGGCGCGGTGGGCCGCGCGGCGGGGCGGCCCGCCCCGTGGGGCGACTGGCTGACCCTGGCCCTGTGGGCCAACCTGCCGCGGCTTTTGGCCCTGCTTTTGGGGATGTCCCTGGCCCTGGTCTTGGGCCGCTCCTTTCCCCTGCCCCTGACCCCGGCCCTGTGGACCTTCGCCGCGGCGGTGGGTCCCCTGGCCTACCGGATCCTGAGCGGTATCAGTCCCTTCACCCTTTGGTACGGCTACGTCCTGGCCGGCGGCCTGATCGGGCGGGGCCTTGCGCCGCGGCGGGCCGTCGGTTGGACCCTGGCCCTGTGGATCCTGGGCCTGGGGATCGACCTGGCCGCCTGGCACCTGCCGCTGCCTAGGCTTTGGCGGCTCTTGCCGCTGGGTCCGCTGCAGCCGGGCTTTTGAGCTAGTCGCCGGGCTGGTCCGGGACCTCTCCCGGCCGGCGGGTCCGGGGACGGGTGGCCCGCAGCCGCGGCACCACCCAGCGCACGTAGCTGAAGGACGCCGCCGCCAGGAACAAGAGCAGCAGCAGGGTCCAGGGCACCTGGCGGTCGGGCAGGTCAGGCACCGGGTTGGTGGCCGAGGCCACGGCCAAGACGGTGAACACGACCATGGCCAGACCGGGCAGGTAGGGGCTGCCGGGAAAGCGGAAGGGTCGTGGTCGCTGGGGCTGGCGTCGGCGCAAGGAGATGACGCACCAGGCGGCCACGGCGTAGATGAAGGCCTCCAGGGCGGCACCGGCGCCGATGAGGATCTGGAACTTGCCGGTGGCGAAAACCACCACGGCCAGCACCAGGGTCACGCCGTACATGGCCAGGAGGGCCACATGGGGCGCGAAGCGGTGGTTGAGGCGCCCGAAGGCCCCGGGCAGGGTGCGCTCCCGTCCCGAGGCGTAGATGAAGCGGGAGGCGGTGACGAACCCGCCGTTGAAGGTGGTCAGGGCCGTCACGGCGGTGATGAAGAGCATGATCCAAAAGCCCACGGGTCCCAGGGCGGCGCGGCCGACCAACAACTGCGGGATCAGGGTGTGTCCGAGCTTGGCGGCGGGGACGGCCTCGGTCAGCACCAGGGTGAACAGGGCGAAGGCCACGCCCACCATCCCCAGGCCCAGGAACAGGCCGCCGGGGATGACCCGGGCGTCCAGGACCTCCTCCGCCAAGGGGGTCACCCACTCGAAGCCCACGTAGATGAACACCCCCAGGGCCACGGCGGTGAGAAAGCCCCCCGGTCCGGCCTGGGCCACGGAGACGGCGGCGGCCGGCCAGGCGATGCCGTGACCGACCAGGAACACCACGGACACCAGGGCCAACAGCCCCAGCAGGGTGAAGGTGGTGAGGTCCTGCAAAAGGCCCGCCAGGCGCACTCCCCGCAGGTTGGCCAGGGTGGCGGCGGTGAGGAAGAGGAAGACCCAGAAGATGGCGGGCACCTGGGGGATGCCGGCGTGGACGGCATGGGCCAGCACGAAGCTGTCGGCGGCGATCACCCAGAGCACGGTGGTCATGTACAGGAAGGTGACGGTCAGGGCGAAGTTCTCGCCGATGGCGTGCTTCATCCAGACCCGGATGGCCGCCGCCGTGGGGTAGATCCCGGACAGCTCCGAGAAGGAGGCCGCCGTCAAAAGGCACAGGATCCCAGCGGTGAGGATGGACACCCAGGCCAAGGACGGCACGGTCTGGTCGGCGATCTGAACACAGGCCAGGAAATTGATGGCCGCGAAGGCCAGCCCGGCGCTGGTGGAGGCCACGGTGCGCAGGCGCAGGGAACGCAGCAGCGACATGGTTTCCCCCCTCTTGTTTTTGCTTCCCTGGGTCTTTCGGCATCGCGGGGGCGGAATCCTGGCGGCAAAGGGAAGGAGAACACACATGGCGGCGATATCCCTGGTGGGACTGACCAAGCGCTACGGCGGCGTGGAGGCGGTGCGGGACGTCTCCTTGGAGGTGGCCGAGGGGGAGTTCTTCGGGCTTTTGGGTCCCAACGGGGCGGGCAAGACCACCACCCTGTCCATCCTGGCCACCCTCTTGCCGCCCACGGCGGGGCGGGCCTTCCTGGCGGGGCACGACGTGGTGCGCGAGCAGGCGGCGGTGCGCCGCAGCCTGGGCATGGTGTTCCAGGACCGCAGCCTGGACGACTACCTGACGGCGGAGGAGAACCTGCGTTTCTCCGGGATGCTCTACGGGGTGGGCAGTCGGGAGCTGTCCCGGCGCAGCGCCGAGCTGCTGCAGCTCTTGGAGCTGTGGGAACACCGGCACCGGCTGGTGCGCACCTTCTCCGGCGGCATGAAGCGGCGGTTGGAGATCGCCCGCGGGCTCTTGCACCGGCCGCAGGTGCTCTTTCTGGACGAGCCCACCCTGGGCTTGGATCCCCAGACCCGGGCCCTCATCTGGAGCTACTTGGAGAAGGTGCGCCGCAAGGAGGGGATCACCGTGCTGATGACCACCCACTACATGGAGGAGGCCGAGGCCTGCGACCGGGTGGCCATCATCGACCACGGTCGGATCGTGGCTTTGGACACCCCGGAGCGGCTCAAGCGCACCATGGGCGGCGACGTGGTGGTGGTGCACACCGCCGAGCCCGCGGCGGCGCGGAACTTCCTGGCCGAGCAGGGCATCGCGGCGCGGGTGGAGGCCGGTCAGCTTTATTGCGAGGTGCCCGACGGCGAGGCCTTCATCCCGCTGCTCTTCCGGCAGGGCTTCCCCATCCAGGCCGTGGGCATCCGACGGCCCACCCTGGAGGACGTATTCCTGAAGCTCACCGGGCACGCCATCCGGGAGGAGGAACTGGAGGGCCGGGACATCTTCCGGGAGCGCATGCGGGTACATCGGGGGAGGTAGCGCCGTGGCACGCACGATCTATGTGATCTGGCTGAGGGAGATGATCAAGTTCCGACGGGAGCCGGCGCGCATGGCCACCTCCCTGATCCAGCCCCTGATCTGGCTGTTCGTGGTGGGGAAGGGCTTCGGCTCGGTGTTCCCCAGCCCCTTCGCCCACCTGACCTACGTGCAGTTCATGTTTCCGGGGGTGGTGGGGATGACCATCCTGTTCACCGCCCTGTTCTCCTCCGTGTCGATCCTATGGGACCGGGAGTTCGGCTTTTTAAAGGGGGTGCTGGTGGCGCCGGTGCCCTCCACCGGGATCGTCCTGGGCAAGGCGGCCAGCGGAGCCACCCTGGGGGCCATCCAGGGCACCCTGATCCTGGCCCTGGGGCCCACGGTGGGGATGCCCTACCGCTGGGAGGCGCTCTTGGCGGCCCTGGGCCTGATGCTGCTCCTCTCCCTGGCGGTGGCGGCGGCCGGCATCGCGGTGGCGGTGCGCATCACCTCGTTCCAGACCTTTCAGGTGCTGATGAACCTGATCGTGATGCCCCTGTTCTTTCTGAGCGGCGCCATCTTCCCGGTGCGCGGCCTGCCCCTGCCCCTGCGGGTGCTGTCCGACGTGGATCCCCTGACCTACGGGGTGGACGCCATGAAGGGGGTGCTGCTGCACCAGCACGAGTTCCCCCTCTCGGTGGACTTGGGGGTGGTGTTCCTGCTGACGGCGGGGCTCACCGCCCTGGCCACGCTGCTCTTTCGCCGCTCGCTGTGAGGAGGGCCAGACGCCGGGTGTGCCGGGCGATGATCAAATCCTCGTCGGTGGGGATCACCCGGACCCGCACCCGGCTGGCGGGGGAGGAGATGAGGGGGGCGTGGCGGGCGTTGGCCTGGGGGTCGAGCGCCAGGCCGAGAAAGGAGAGCAGCTCGCCCACCCGCGCCCGGACTGCGGGGGCGTTCTCCCCGATACCGCCGGCGAAGGCCAAGACGTCCAGACCGGCTAGACTGACCGCCATGGCGGCCACGCCCTTGGCCACGCTGCGGCAGAAGAGCTCCACCGCCAGGGCCGCCGCCGGGTCCGTGCCCTGCCGCTCCAGCAGGGTCCGCATGTCCGAGGTGCGCCCGGAGATGCCCAGCAGGCCGGACTCGCGATCCAACGTGCGCTCCAGGTGGGCGGCGTCGTAGCCCGCCGTGTTCAGGAGGTACAAGAGTACCCCGGGGTCCAGGTCGCCGGGGCGGGTGCCCATGACCAGGCCTCCCAGGGGGGTGAGGCCCATGGTGGTGTCCCGGGGCTTCCCGTCCCGCAGGGCCGCCAGGCTGGCGCCGCTGCCCAGGTGGGCCAGCACCACCCGCTCGCGCCGGTCCGACCCCAGCCGCCCCGTCAGGTACTCGAAAGATAGGCCGTGGAAGCCGTAGCGGCGTATGCCCTGCCGCGCCAAGGCACCGGGCAGGGGTAGGCGGGCGGCTTCCTCAGGTAGGCCTCGGTGGAAGGCGGTGTCGAAACAGGCCGCCTGGGGCAGGCGGGGGAAGTGCTCCGTCATGGCCTCCAGGACCCGGATTTGAGCCGGCAGGTGTAGGGGCGCGAAGGGCACGAGGCGCGGCAGGGCGGCCCGGAAGGCGGCGTCGATCAGCCGGTGGCTGCGGAACAGGGGGCCGCCGGAAACGAAGCGGTGCCCCACCGCGGTCGGCGCGGGCAACCGCTGTTCCTGCAGCGCCGCCAACAGGGCGCCCACGGCGGCGGAGGCATCGGAAAACTCCCCCGGGCGGCTCCACCGGGGCTCGTCCCGGACCTCCAGCCACATGCGGGCACGGGGCAGCCCCACCCTCTCCACGGCACCGCGGGCCAAGAGCCGCAGGGGGCGGCCCGGGGCGTCGTACAGGGAGCACTTCAAAGAGGACGAGCCGCTGTTCACCGCCAAGACGACGGCGCCCTTCGGCATCGGGTTCCCTCCCCTCGGGCGGGGCTTGGACCCCACTCGCCTCCGATTATATCACCGGTGGGCAGGTTGTAGTGGCGTGCTACAATGGAGGAGGCAGCAACCGGCCCAGGAAAACCATGAGAGGAGTGGACGGCATGCCTGCGGTTTCCGGCACCGCCCCGGCTCCCGCGGAGGTCCTGTCGGCCCGCGAGCTCGAGGACCTGAACGACTGGTGGAGCGCCGCCAACTACCTGTGCCTGGCCATGCTCTACCTCCAGGACAATCCCCTGTTGCGCCGGCCCCTGCGCCCCGAGGACATCAAGCCGCGGCTCTTGGGCCACTGGGGCTCGGACCCGGGGCAGACCTTCATCCTGACCCACCTCAACCGGCTGATCGCTCGCCACGACCTGAACCTTTTGTACGTGGCCGGGCCTGGCCACGGCGCCCCGGCCGTGCTGGCCAACGCCTACCTGGAGGGCACCTACTCCGAGGTCTACCCGGACCGCAGCCGGGACGAGGAGGGGCTGCGCCGCTTTTGCAAGCTGTTCTCCTTCCCCGGGGGGGTGGGCAGCCACTGCACCCCGGAGACCCCCGGCTCGATCCACGAGGGGGGAGAGCTCGGCTACAGCCTGTCCCACGCCTTCGGGGCCGCCTTCGACAACCCGGAGCTGCTGGTGGCAGCGGTGGTGGGCGACGGGGAGGCCGAGACCGGACCGGCGGCCACCGCCTGGCACTCCAACAAGTTCCTCAACCCGGCGCGGGACGGCGCGGTGCTGCCCATCCTCCACCTGAACGGCTACAAGATCGCCAACCCCACCGTGCTGGCGCGCATCAGCCGCGAGGAGCTGTTGCACCTGATGCAGGGCTACGGCTACACTCCCCACGTGGTGGAGGGGGAGGAGCCCGAGGCCATGCACCGGCGGATGGCGGCGGTGGCGGAGGAGTGCCTGCGCGACATCCGCGAGATCCAGCGGCACTCGCGCCACGGCGGGGAGGCGGCTCGCCACCGCTGGCCCATGATCATCCTGATCAGCCCCAAGGGATGGACCGCCCCCCGGGAGGTGGACGGCCATCGCATCGAGGGCTCCTGGCGTGCCCACCAGATCCCCATCCTGGACGCCCGGGAGAACCCGGCCCACCTGGCCCTGGTGGAGCGCTGGCTGCAAAGCTATCGGCCGGGGGAGCTGTTCGACGCGGACGGTCGGCTTATTCCTCGCCTGGCGGCCTTGGCCAATGCCGGGTCCCGGCGCATCAGCGCCAATCCTCATGCCAACGGGGGGCTTCTGCGCAAACCGCTGCGGCTGCCGCCCTTCAAGGAGTATGCCGTGCCGGTGGAGCGGCCCGGCACCACCCGGGAGGAGGACACCGCGGTGCTGGGGCGCTTCCTGCGGGACATCCTGCGGGACAATCCCGACAACTTCCGGGTGTTCGGGCCCGACGAGACCGCCTCCAACCGCCTGCAGGCCGTCTACGAGGTCACCGGAAAGACCTGGCTGGCGGAGCGCCTGCCGCAGGACGACGACGGCGGCCACCTGGCTCTCGACGGGCGGGTGATGGAGATGCTGAGCGAGCACACCCTGGAGGGCTGGCTGGAGGGCTATCTCTTGACCGGCCGGCACGGCCTGCTCAACTCCTACGAGGCCTTCGCCCACGTCATCGACTCCATGGTCAACCAGCACGCCAAGTGGATCGAGAAGGCCAAGACGGAGGTGCCCTGGCGCGCCCCCATCTCCTCCCTGAACCTGCTGATCAGCTCCACGGTGTGGCGCCAGGACCACAACGGCTTCACCCATCAGGATCCGGGCTTCCTGGACCTGGTGACCAACAAGCAGGCCGGGGTGGTGCGGATCTACCTGCCCCCCGACGCCAACTGCCTGTTGAGCGTGGCGGACCACTGCCTGGCCAGCACCGACTACGTGAACGTGATCGTGGCGGACAAGCAGCCCCAGCTGCAGTTCCTGGACGCCGACGCCGCGGTGCGCCATTGCACCAAGGGCATCGGCATCTGGGACTGGGCCTCCAACGACCAGGACCGCTCGCCGGACCTGGTGATGGTGGGAATAGGCGACACGGTGACGGTGGAGGCCCTGGCGGCCACCGCCCTTTTGCGCCAGCGCTTTCCCGAACTTGCCATCCGCTTCGTCAACGTGGTGGACCTGTTTCGGCTGCAGCCGCAAAGCGAGCATCCCCACGGGCTGTCCGACCGGGACTTTGAGACGCTGTTCCCCCCCGGCACGCCGGTGGTGTGCGACTTCCACGGCTACCCCATGCTGATCCACAAGCTCACCTACCGGCGGCGCCACCAGCACGACATCCACGTGCGCGGCTACAAGGAGGCCGGGGGGATCAACACCCACCTCCAGCTGGCCATCATGAACCAGGTGGACCGCTTCACCCTGGCCATCGACGCCATCGACCGCCTGCCCAAGCTTGGCTCCGCCGGGGACCACTGCAAGGGCGAGCTCCAAGACCTGATCACCCAGCATCTGGAGTACGCCCGGGAGCACGGGGAGGATCCCCCCGAGATTGGGGATTGGACCTGGCCGCAGCTGCCGCGATGAGCAAGGCCCGCCCGAGAGGGGCGGGCCTCCTGCCGCTATTTACCGGGGGAAACCGGTTTACCGCTGCTGAGCCAGGTGACGTAGGCGGTCAGGTCCACCAGCTTCGGGTCGTTGGCCGCCAGGTGCCGCCCGCCGAGGGGATTTTGGATGCAGCTTTGGATGTGCTCCTCCAGGGTGACCACCTGGCCGCTGCGGACGCTGACCTTGGGGAAGGTGGCGGCGGCCCCGATCAGGCTGGGCGCGGTGGCCCCGGTGGACAGCTTCTTGGCCTTGGTGCCGTAGTCGGCGTGGCAGGAGTTGCACGAGAGGGTGCCGTTGCCCAGGGCGGTGTCGGCGAAGAGCCGTTTGCCTGCCCGGATGGCCGCGCCCACCTTGCCGCCGGGGATCCGGGTGGGGGCCGCTAAGACGGAGGGGTGGGCGACAGGGGCGGGGGCGGCCTGGGGGCTGCCGCAGCCGGTAAGCACCGCCGCGCATCCCAGGGCTGCCACCATCATCACGGTAAGACGCAACAAGACCACTCCTTTGTCTACGGTTTTCGGGCGGGATCTCGGACGTCCGAGAGGCATGGAGCGGTTCCCTCGGGAAACCGGATGGTTCCCGGCGGCTTGGCGCGGGATCACCGGGCGGGTCCGGAGGGTTCCCGCGCCAGCCAGTCCCTGCAGAGCCGTTCCATCTGAGCGACCATCTCCTCCGCGCGGGTCAGGGCTGCCGCCACCTGTTTACGATCCAGGGGTTCATATCCCCACTGGTCGGGGTAGTCCGCATGATAGCGCAGCGTTTCCAGGCGGGAGAGCCAGGCGCCGTAATCGGACGGCACCACGGCAGGTTTGACGAAGTGTTGCGAGAACAGGGCCTGGACGCCGCGGTGGGTCTTCGCTTCCAGGTTCCGGGTCAAAAGGGCGGCCTTCACGGCATGGAAGACGGCGTAGTAGGCCGAATGGCCGACACCGTCCGGATCGTTCTCCCTCAGGTCCCTTTGGGCTCGAGCCAGATCCAGCTTGGCCTTCCGCAGCTCCTCCTCCACATCGGATTCCCTGCCCATCGGCTCCACCTCCGCCTCGTCCCACAGGTATGGGCCGGCCCTTCGCCATATCGTGATGCCGTCGTCGCGCATGCTTCGGTAATAAAGGCTGTTGGTGGCCTGGAAGTGGCGGAAGCCGGACAGGGACAGCAGGTGGGTATCCACCAGGTGCGGGTAGTCCGTCTCCTCCCCGGCAGCCCAAGCCAGATCCATGACCTCCGTTCGGGCTGGCCGCAGTTTTTCGACGATCACCGCCACGTCCAGGTCGGAGTCCTCCCGGTGGTCGCCCCTGGCCCGGGAGCCGAAGACGCGCACCTCCAACAGGTCCTCAGGGTAGGCTGCAGCCAGCCGCCGGGCCAAGGCGTCGGCCACCGCCCGCTCCGCCCGGTCCAAGCTCCTCGTTGCGGTGGCTGCCGCCGCATCGCCCATCATTTGTTCCTCCCTCCCGTGACGCTCGCGCCTGGCCCCAGGTTCACTCAAGGCTACCGGTTATGGCACGGGCCTGCGCGTTGCGCAAAGTTGTTCTTCGGCCACCGTGGCTTGGGGGTGACCGCCGTCGGCCAGTGGCGCCGCCATGATCACGAAGCGATGCGACGGGATCGGCTCCAGGCACAGTTTCCGGACCAAGGCCGGAAGGATCGGCGGAGCCGTCTAGCGGGGGTCTCCCCTCGGAGACGGAAACCTGGTGCGAGATCAACTGCCGGGTTCGGAGCGTTGCCGCTCCAGCCAGTCCCGACAGAGCCGTTCCAGGTCGGCCACCAGCTCCTCCGCGTGGTGGATGGCCGTTTGCGCTTGCTGCTTCGTGATCCGTACATACTGGAACTGTCTAGGATAATCCGCCTTAAGGCGCAGGTCATACAGCCTTGCCGCCCGCTGGGCGTATTCCTTGGGCACCAGCCCCTGGTTGGCGAACTGGGCGCTGAACAGGTCCAAGGTCCCCTCGTGCGACTTCGACTCCCGTCCCCGGGTCAGCAAAGCCGCCGTGATCGCATGGAAGGCGGCGTAGTAGGCCGAATGGCCGACCCCGTCCAGCATCTGTGCATCCAGAGCTATCCTGGCCATCTGGAGGTCCTGATGTGCCTTGCCAAGTTCCTGTTCGACATCAAGTTCCCTCCCCATCGGCTGCACCCCCGTTTCGTCCCACAGGTCCACCCCGGGTTTTCGCCATACCGCAATACCGTCGTCGCGCAGGCCGCGATAGTAGAGGCTGTTGGTGGCATGGAAGTAGCGGATTTCCGCCAGGGAATGCGGATGCGTGTTCACAAAGTGCCGGTAGCCCATCGCTTCCGACGCCGTTGCGGCGAATTCCCTAACCTGGTCCTCGCGTTGGGGGTCGCATTCGGCCAGGATCACCGCCACGTCCAGGTCGGAGTCCTCCCGGTGGTCGCCCCTGGCCCGGGAGCCGAAGACGCGCACCTCCAACAGGTCCTGAGGGTAGGCCGCGGCCAGCCGCCGGACCAGGGCGTCGGCCACCGCCCGCTCCGCCCGGCCCAAGCTCCTCGTTGCGGTGGCTGCCGCATCGCCCATCATTTGTTCCTCCCTCCCGTGACGCTCGCGCCTGGCCCCAGGTTCCCTCAAGGCTACCGGTTATGGCACGGGCCTGCGCGTTGCGCAAAGTTGTTTTTCGGCCACCGCGGCTTGGGCGCGACCACCGCCGGCCAGTGGCGCCGCCATGATCACGGAGCGATGCGACAGGATCGCTTCCAAGCACAGTTTCCGGGCCAAGGCCGGAAGGGCCGGCGGAGCCGTCTAGCGGGGGGTCTCCCCTCGGAGACGGAAACCTGGTGCGAGATCAACTGCCGGGTTCGGGGCGTTGCCGCTCCAGCCAGTCCCGGCAGAGCCGTTCCAGGTCGGCGACCATGGATCGGGAGTGTTCCAGGGCCTTTTCCACCTCGTCGCGCTCGAGAGGTTCGTATTCCCATGCATCGGGATAATCCGCATGGTTGCGAACCGCCTCCAGGTTGGATAGCCAGGTGCTGCAGTGGGGCGGCACCGCGCCGGACTTGACGAGATGTTGCGAGAACAAGGTTTGCACACCCCGGTGGGTCTTTGCCTCCAGGCCCCGGGTCAAAAGGGCGGCTTTAACCGCGTGGAAGGCCGCGTAATATGCCGAGGGGCCAGCCCCGTCCAGCATCTGTGCATCCAGAGCTATCCCGGCCATCTGGAGGTCCTGATGTGCCTTCCTGAGTTCCTGCTCGACGTCAAGCTCCCGCCCCATCGGCTGCACCTCCTTTTCGTCCCACAGGTCCACTCCGGGTTTTCGCCATATGGTGACGCCATCGTCGCGCATGGTGCGGTAGTACAGGCTGTTGGTGGCCTGGAAGTAGCGGAAATCCTTCAAGGTGTGCGGGTGCGGGTCTACGAGGTGGGGATAGCCGCCTTCGTCCTCGGCAGCCCGGGCCAGGTCCAGGATATCTGTTCGCCGCGGGCGTGGGTTTGCGACGATCACCGCCACGTCCAGGTCGGAGTCCTCCCGGTGGTCGCCCCTGGCCCGGGATCCGAAGACGCGCACCTCCAACAGGTCCTGAGGGTAGGCCGCGGCCAGCCGCCGGGCCAGGGCGTCGGCCACCGCCCGCTCCGCCCGGTCCAACGTCCTCGTTGCGGTGATTGCCGCCGTACCGCCCATCATTAAGGTTCCTCCCATGGGGCCTGCGCCTTGCCCCAAACTAAGTTAGCCTTACCAATTATAGCATGGGCATGGGGCGCCCGCAAGGCTGCTTTTCGGCTATTCGCGGCCCCTGAACCGCCGACGAGGCGGCCTCGGAGTCGCTAGTCCACCCTCGCCGTCCCCGGGAGGGGTGCCGCGCCGGCGGATGCCAAAAGCCCGGGCACGGCGCATAGGCGGGGGCGGGCGGGAACAGGCTAGAGCGGAAAAGACGGACGAGGAGCGGTGGCATGGGACGCAGCGTGCGCAGCGATCTGGCGGCGGAGGTGCATGCCTTCCTGCGGGAGGGTGGGGCGGGGGAAATCCCCGGCGTGCGGTGGCGGGAGGAGCAGCGCGGTGCGGTGACCGTTACCCGGGTGGAGATCCTGGACCGGCGGGGGGAGGCGGCCATGGGCAAAGCCCCGGGCACCTACGTCACCTTGGAGTCTTCCCAGCTGCGCCGTCGGGACCGGCAGGTGCAGGAGGCGGTGGCCCGGCTGCTGGCGGAGGAGCTGGCCGGGCTGCTGCGGCTGGAGTCCGACGCGTTGGTGCTGGTGGTGGGGCTGGGCAACTGGAATGCCACCCCGGACGCCCTGGGGCCGCGGGTGGTGGGCTCCATCCTGGTGACCAGGCACCTGGGGGAGTTCGCGCCCCGGGAGGTGGCGGGCCGGCTGCGGCCGGTGTGTGCCGTGGCGCCGGGGGTGCTGGGGCTGACCGGCATCGAGACGGGGGAGATCGTCCGCGGCATCGTGGACCGGGTCCGGCCCGCCGCGGTGGTGGCCGTGGACGCCCTGGCCTCCCGCTCCGTGGCGCGCATCACCACCACCATCCAGCTGACCGACGCGGGGGTGCGACCGGGATCGGGGGTGGGCAACCACCGGACCGAGATCGACCGGGAGACCTTGGGGGTGCCGGTGACGGCCCTGGGGGTTCCCACCGTGGTGCATGCCGCCACCATCGTGGAGGACGCCTTGGAGCGGCTGCGGGAGGGCGAGGACGGACCGGTGCGTACCGCCCTGGCCGGCCTGGACCAGGGGGAGAGCCGCCGGCTGCTGCGGGAGGTGCTGCCGCCCGCCGTGGGGGACCTGATGGTCACCCCCAAGGAGATCGATGTCCTCATGGACGACCTTTCCCGGGTGGTGGCGGGGGGGATCAACGGCGCCCTGCACCCCGGCATAGGGGGGGAGAACCTGCTGCGCTACTGGGAGTGAGCCTCAGCCTTGGCTCACGCTGAAGGCGCTGCCGCCGGCGGAGAGGGACGAGGGGGACAGCCGCCTGCCGCCGGGGGGCAGGAGGGTGACGGCGCGGGCCCCCAGGCTGCCGGCGCTGCCCGAGCGGCGGGGGGTGGCGGCCGTGGCATGGGTGAAGCGCACCGGGGTGAAGCTGGGCAGGGGGCTGACGTGGTGGTTGCCATCGAGATAGACCGCCTCGAAGATCCACTCGGCGCTCTGTCTGGCGGGGGTGAGCCGGAAGCTGCGCACCAGGTGCCGGCCAGAGGTGAGGTCGCGCAGGCTTACCTGCCAGCGCCCCGGGAAGCTGTCGCTCAGGGAGGACACCTGGGCCTCGATCCGGTCTCCAGGACGCACCGGGAAGACGGTGCGCTCCGGCATGCCGGGATACACCTCGTAGAAGGCCCGGTAGCGGGCATGACCGCCCTGGACGTCGGCCGTGGTGCCGGTTTGGAGCAGCACGGTTCCGGGCCGGTAGCCGCCCACCCCGACCCAGACGGAGACCTCCTCCTGGGAAGCCTTGCCCTGGTGGGACACGGTGGGAACCTGCCAGCGGCCCTGCACCGAGCGGATCCCCCGGGTGAAAAGCTGGTAGCCGGCCCAGTTGCGGCTGACGGCGCCGGGGGAGAGGGGCACGCCGACGTCTATACCGGCCAGGGGCGCCAGGGAGAGGGACAGGTAGATGACGCCGGCCAAGAGCAGCAACACGCCCAGCAGGCGGCGGCGTCCGGGCGCCCCCTGGGCGCGCCAGGCGGGCAACTGCACCAAGGTGAGCACCAGGCCGTAGCCCGCGGAGACCGGCAGACCCAAGAGCAGGTAGGCCGGTGGGAAGCGGAACAGGGTCATACGATGCTCCAGCAGGGTGAGGCTGAGGGTGAAGAAGCCCACTGCCAGCGCCAGCGGCCACGATCGCTCCCCCGGGTGCAGGCGGCGCCAGTTCAGGACCAGGAACAGGGAACTCAAGGGGACGCCCAGGAAGGGGATCAAGGAGCAGCAAAAGGCCCCCAGGGGATCCCAGGGGGAAGGGCGGCGCGGGAGCGGTTGATCCGGCATCTCCAGGGGGGCTCACCTCGCGGATATCTTCCACATGGCCCGGACCACTTCCTGCCCCTAACCGGAGCGCCCGGGGGGGCGGTGGAGGGCGACCAATTCCCGGTCCCGGGGGAACGGCGTTTCCCCTGCGGGCAGCTTCTGGAAGGCCTCCTGGCCGCGGCCGGTGATGACCACCGTGTCGGCGCGGCGGGCGTGGCGCATGGCGGCGGCGACGGCGCGGCGTCGATCCAGGATGATCCGGAAATTGCCGCGGCGGATGCCGCGAGCCACCTCGGCGGAGATGGCGGCCGGATCCTCCCGCCCGGGGCTGTCGGAAGTTATGATTACCAGATCGGCCAGCTCGGAGGCCAAGGAGCCCATCTGTGGTCGCTTGCCCCGGTCCCGCTCGCCGCGGCCACCGAAGACGGCGATCAGCCGTCCCGGGGTGCGCTCCCGGTACCAGCGCAGCACCTGCGTGAGCCCGTCCGGGTTGTGGGCGTAGTCCACCACGGTCAGCACGCCGCCCACGCGCCGTTCACCGTACCGGCCGGGGATGGGGCCGACCCGGGTTAGGCCTTGGGCGATGAGGGAGGGGGAAAGGCCCAGACCCCAGGCGGTGGTGGCGGCGGCCAGGGCGTTGCACAGGCTGAAGCTGCCCGGCAGCGGCAGGCATACCTCCTCGCGGGCCGCGGGGAAGCGCAGGGTGAAGCGCCAGCCGCGGCAGCCGGGGGAGGGGTGCTCCACGCGCAGCGGGCCCGGGTTCGTAAGGCCGTAGGGCAGCACGCGGCCCGCGGCCAAGGCGGCCAGCCGCCGACCGTAGGGGTCGTCCTGGTTGATCACGGCCAGAGGGGCGCCGGGCTGGTGGAAAAGGCGTGCCTTGGCCCGGAAATATTCCTCCATGCTCGGGTGGAAATCTAGATGGTCGCGGCTCAGGTTGGTGAACACGGCGGCATCGAAAGCGCAGCCGGTGACCCGCTCCAGGGCCAGGGCGTGGGAGGATACCTCCATGGTGACCGTGTCGGTGCCCCGGGCCAGGGCGCGCGCCAAGAAGGCCTGGATGTCGGTGGCCTGGGGGGTGGTCAGGTGGGCCACGGCGGCCTCGTTGGCCATGCGGTAGACCACGGAGCCCAAGAGGCCGGTGCGCCTCCCGTCCTGTCGGAAGATGCTGTCCAGGAGATAGCTGACGGAGGTCTTGCCGTTGGTGCCGGTCACCCCGATCAGGGTGAGGCGGCGGGAGGGATGGCCGTGGAAGGCGGCGGCGGCCAGCGCCAGGGCCCGCCGGGGGTCCGGGACCTGCCAGCAAGGCACGCCCGGGTCGGCGCAGGGGCCGCCGACTACCACGCCTGCCGCGCCGCGGGCCACGGCGTCGGCGAGGTAGCGATGGCCGTCGTCCCGGAAACCGCGGATGGCCACGAAGAGATACCCGGGCCGCACGGCGCGGGAATCGCAGGTGACGCCCCGCACCTGGTGGGAGAGCAGTCGGCCCAACTCGGGGGGCAGCAAGGTTGTCTCGTCGGCGGCATATGGCGGACTGACGGAAGCCATGGGCACCACCTTCCCGAGGTTTTCCGAGTCATTGCATATGATACACTAGGAAGATGAAAGTACTATGAAAAAAGGGGCCAATCCCAGGGCTGGCACTAAAATTATGGCGGATGAGATGGAAAATCGGGGGGGATGGCGTCTGCTCCGGCGGTGGGGCGGGGCTTTTTCCAAAAGATCAAGGCTGAGTAACGCAGGAGGCAAAAGATCGGAGAGGCAGCGTTGCCTCTCCGAAGGGATGGGATCAACCGTTCGCTTCCGCCGGGTGGGACTCGACGGCCTCGGTGCCGTCGGGAGCGCTCGACCGCACGTCGGGTCCCTGCTGGAGGTTGGGTCCCTGCTGGAGATTGGCTCCCTGCTGCAGGTCCGCTCCCGATTGAACCTGGGTGGCCGGGGTCGTGGCGGGAGACCCGGCGAAGGCCCAGCCCGCTCCACCCAGGGAGACCAGGAGGACGCTGCCGGCCAGGATCAACTGCCAACGTTTGCGCATCATTTATCCCCCCTTTCGGGACGACTGCTTGCTCATTGTCCCAGGAAGGCATGAATAGCCGGTGAAAAGCGGCTTAAAATCCCCTTAAATAAGGGTGAAAAAGGGCGGGAGGCTGTTTCCTCCCGCCCGGGCGGCTTCAGCGGTCTTGATGAGGATGCGTGGCGGATTGCTCGGGGGCTTCGACGCTCTCGGGGTGCGCCGTCTTGGTACGCAACACCCGGCCGCTGCCCGCGTCGATCCAAGCGTGGGCCGTCTTACCGGCCACGGTGCGCAGCTTCACCTTATACACCAGCGCGCCGTCGGCGGTGTGCAGGCGGGTTTGCAGCACGGTGGCTCCCGGGAAGGCCCCCAGGGCGGCGCGGCCGGCCTGGGTGGGCGTGATCTTGGCCAGCGCCGACAGGGACAGGCTGCCGGTGAAGGAGGGCGTCGCGCCGTCTTTTCCGGTGGGGGTGACCACGGCCAGCACCCGACCGGAACCGGCGTCCACGAAGGCCTTGCGGTGCCCCTGGGAAGTCGTGAGCTTCACCTTATACACCAGATAGCCGCGGTGGCCCTCCAACTTGATCTTGCGGACCGTGCTCCCGGGGACGGCATCCACCGCCGCCTGACCGGCCTGGGACGGGGTGATCGCGGTCAGGGTGGACAGCGGCAGGCTGCCCCGGATGGATGACTCACCTTGCGAAGCCGCGTCTCGGGCCTGCGCCGTCGCGACGGCGGAACTGGTCGGAGGTACGGAGGCCAGGGCCAGGCCGGCTCCCGTCGCCCCCAAAGTCAGCGCACCGGCCAGCGTAAGCATCAGTATCTTGCGCTTCACCATACCAACAACTCCTTTCCACGTTCCCTGATGCGGCACCCTGCAGGACACCTCCTCACCGCGGTGCCATGGTCAGGATAGCGGCTGTGCCTTAAAGGAGCGTGAAAGCGGAGTGAACAAAAAGTTAAGCCTTGGCAGCGAAGGAGCGGTCCGGGGCGAGCGGGAGATGGATGGTGAAGGTGCTGCCGTGCCCGGGCTCGCTGCGCACCGCGATTTGGCCGCCGTGGCGCTCCACCTGCAGACGGGCGATGGACAGGCCCAGGCCGAAGCCTTCGGTGCGCCGACTGCGGGCCGGGTCCGCCCGATAGAAGCGGTCGAAGATATGAGGGAGGGCCTCCGGGGGGATGCCGATGCCGGTGTCGGCGATGGTCAGCGCGGCCAGGGAACCCTCACGGCGCAGCGACACGGTCACCTTGCCCCCCGCCGGGGTATATTTCAGCGCGTTGTCCAGGACGGCCAGGATGGCCTGGCGGAGCCGCTCGGCGTCTCCGGACACCTCCAAGGCAACCAACCCTTCGGCGGTCAGCTCCACCTCCTCCCGGAGCGCGTGGGCCTCCTGGCAGACCTCCCGGACCAAGGCGGTCAGATCCAGCCGGGTGACGCCGGGGGCATGCCCGGCGTCCTCCCGGGCCAAGAGCAGCAGGTTGTTGACCATGCGACGGGTGCGGCCCAGCTCGCTTTGGATGATATCCACGGCGTCCTCTCGGATCTGGGGGTCCTCCTTGCCCCAGCGGGCCAGGATGCCCATGTAGCCTTGGATGACGGACAGGGGGGTGCGCAGCTCGTGGGAGGCGGCGGCTACGAATTGCCGTTGGGCATCCACCCCCTGAGCCAGTCGGTCCAGCATGTGATTGAAGGCGGCGGCCAGCCGGTGCAGCTCGTCGGGCGGTCCGGCCAGGGGCAGCCGGCGGTCCAGACGGTCGATGGCCACGGACTCCACCGCCCGGGTCATGGCGCGCACGGGCGTCAGCGCCCGGCGGGCGATAAGGTAGCCGCCCAAGAGGGCCAGGAGTAGTCCCAGACCGTATGCCTCCAGGAGGCCGCGTTCCATCAGGCGCAACTGGGCATAAAGCTGGGAAAGGGGGGCGGCCACCTGCACGGATCCCACCAACTGACCGCGGTTGTACAGGGGCCGGCTGGCCCAGGCGATGCGGCCGGCGCCGTAGGCCAGCACGTTGTCGGCCGGCCGGTCGGGGTGGGGCGGCAAGGGAAGGGCGTGGGTCAGCCCGGGGGATCGGTTGACGCTTTGCCCGGTTGGACCGCTGATTTGCACCAGCAATCCGCCGGGGCCCCGGGAGAAGACCAGGGTGCGGCTGTGCAGGCCCACCTTCTCCACGTCCTCGCGGCCGGGATTGCGCACGCCCTCCACCAGTTGGCCGACCTCCATGGCCCGCGCCTGGACCCTGGCCGCAGCCTGCTCCAGCAGCGCCTGCTTCAGCAGCAAGAAGCCGGCTGTCCCGGTGGCCGCCAGGACCAGGGACAGTACCAGGGCGTACCAAAGGGTGACCCGGACGGTGATGCTATAAAGACCGCTAAAGCGTCTTGAGTACATAGCCCACGCCGCGGACGCTGTGGATCAATTTCGCGGGAAACGGATCGTCCACCCGGCTGCGCAGTCGGCGGATGTACACGTCGATGATGTTGCTGGAACCCAGGTAGTCGTAGCCCCACACCCGCTCCAGGATCATTTCCCGGGTCATCACCCAGGGGGAGTTGTCCATGAGGAAGCGCAAGAGCTCGAACTCGTTGCGGGTGAGGTGCACGAGCTGACCGGCCCGGCGCACCTCCCGGGTGTTCAGGTTCAGCACCAGGTCGTCCACCTGCAACTCCTCCTCCGGCCGGTCGCCGCGGGCGCGGCGGCGCAGCACGGCCCGGATGCGGGCCAGCAACTCTTCGGGATGGAACGGCTTGGGCAGGTAGTCGTCGGCGCCGGCATCCAGGCCGGATACCCGGTCCTCCACCTCGCCCTTGGCCGTCAGGATGATGATCGGCACCGCGGAGCGCTCCCGGATGTGGCGGCACACCGACAGACCGTCCATTTCCGGCAGCATCAGGTCCAGGATGACGGCGTCCCAAGGACCCGCCAGGGCCATGCTCAGGCCTTCCGGCCCGGTGGCCGCCTTGCCTACCCGATAGCCTTGATGGGTGAGCTCCAGCTCCAACATGTGGGCCAGGTGCTCCTCATCTTCCACCACCAGCACGTTTTGCGGCGTGGGCATGTCCATCACCTCGCTCTCCTGGATTGTATCACTTGTAGACGGCTGGTTCATCGGGGGAGGCGTCGGAAGAGGCCCTCCGGCAGGGACCGCAGGGCCAGCATGATCCAGCGCCACCAACCGGGGATGTACACGGTGCCTCGCCCGCGCCGCAAAGAGCGCACCACGGCCTTGGCCGCCGACTCCGGCGATATGGCCAAGAAGGCTCCGGCCAGGCCGAAACTCAGCCGGGTATCCACCCGCCCCAGCTTCACCGTCAGCACCCGGATCCCCCGGCGGTCGCAATGGGCCCGCAGACCCGCCAGGAACACGTTCAGGCCGGCCTTGGCGGCGCCGTAAAGGCGGGTGTCCGCCCGCCCGCGGTCGCCCGCCACCGAGGAAAGCACCGCCAGACAGGATCCCGGCCCCAGCCGGTCGGCCAGCCATTCCAGCAAGAGGGCGGGGGCCGTCAGGTTCACCTCGACGACCTGCGCCGTTGCGGCGGGGTCGGTGCGGGCCAGGGGATCCTCCGGCATTCCCCAGGTGATCACCGCGCCGGCCAACCCGCCGGGGATCGCACCGCAGGCATCCATGAGCGCGGGGTAGGAGCCGAAGTCCCGGGCCTCCAAAGGCACGGCAAGCGGCGGGCGGCCGCAGCGGACGGCGATATCCGCTGCCACGGCCGCCAGCTCTTCCGGGTCGCGGCCGGTGAGACAAAGCCCGCAGCCCTCCGCGGCCAGGCGCCGCGCCACGCATCGGCCGATGGTGGAGGTGGCCCCGACCACCAGAAAGGTACCGCGGCTCATGCCGTGATCCCCAGCCGACGGGAGAGGGAGGTGGCGAGACGGCCGTCCGGGTCCAGACGCTCTTTCAGGGCCAGGAAGGCCGGCAACTGCGGATACATGGCCCGGAAGAGGTCGGGGGCCAACCGGGCGTCCTTGGCCAGGTAGACCCGACCGCCGCGGAAGGCCACCTCCTCGTCCAGGCGGCGCAGCAAGGCGAACAGCTCCGGCGGACCCACCGGCAGATCCAGCGCCAGGGTGTAGCCGGCGCGGGGAAAGGAGAGCAGGCCTTCCCCGGCCGCCCCCAGGCGTTTCAAGACGGCCAGGAAGGGTGGGTGCCCGGCCCGGTGCAGGGTCTCCAGCACGCGGGTCATCCCCTCGAGCGCCGTCGCCTCCGGGAGCACGAATTGATATTGCAGGAAACCGCGGCGACCGTACAGGCGGTTCCAATGGGCGAGGGAGTCCAGAGGATAGAAGAAGGCGTCGAAGTCCGCCAGATAGCGGGCACCGTCCGCTGACCGGTGGTAGCGCAGGGCGCCGAAGCCGCGCACCATGGTCGGCGACAGGAACCAGTTGGGAGCGGGAAACGGCACCGTCCCCCTCCGGTGTGCCGGCGGCGAGAGCGGTCCTCGGCCCGCTGGGGCCCCGGAGGCGTGGTCGGCGCCACTCACCACGGCGCGGCCCAGGGAGCGGCCGCCGGCCATGCCGTCCACCCAGGCCACCGTATACCGGTGCTCGGCGTCCAGGGTGGCGAGCTGCTGCATGGTCTGCTGCAAGTCGGCGGTGCGTCGTTGGACCACCGTCAGGAAGGCCGAGGATACCCGCTGCAAGGCGAGGCGCACCGTGACGATGCAGCCGGTCAGGCCCATGCCGCCGACGGTGGCCCAAAAGACGTCGGGGTGCTCCCGCCGGGAGCAGCGCAGCAACTGTCCTCCGACGGTGAGCAGGGTCAGCTCCGACACGTGGGCCGAGAAGGCACCGTCCCGGTGGTGGTTCTTGCCGTGGACGTCGCAGGCCACCGCCCCGCCCACGGTGACGGCCCGGGTGCCCGGCGTCACCGGCGGGAAGAAGCCGCGAGGCAGGAAACAGGCGATGATGTCGGCCAGCGATGCTCCCGCCTCGCACTCCAGGAGGCCGGTGGAGGGATCGAACTCCCGGAAGCGGTTGAGGCGGCCCAGCAGCACCACGCCATCTCCGGCATTCAGGCTGGCATCCCCGTAGCTGCGGCCGAGGCCGCGCCAGGCCAGGGTGCCCCCGGGGGCGACGGAGAGTTCCCGCAGTTCCCGCAGCCGCTCCGGCCGAGCCACGCGGCACAGCTGGGACGGGTGATTGCCCCAGCCGGCCAGGCGCTCGGGCTTCCAAATCATCATGGTGATCCCTCCCGGACTTAATGGGGCAGATAGGTCAGGACGCTCACGGCGGCACCCCACAGGAGCACGGTGGCCAGGAGCGGGCGGTCCCGCAGCGGCACCTCCTCCGGGGCCGCCCCGGCCTGCCGGCGGTGCACCAGGTACAGGTAGCGGAAGATGCCGTAGGCCACCAGGGGAACGGTACCGATCAGGTAGGGGGAGTGGGCGGGGGTTCGCGAGAGGGCCCAGAGGCTGTAGGCCATGAGCAGGGACGCTACCAGGACGGTCAGGAGATGGTCCAGGAAGGCGAGGGAGTACTCCCCCAGGACGCGTCGGCAGCTGGCGGCGGCTTCCCCCAGCAGGGACAGTTCGTGCCGGCGTTTGGCGAAGCCCAGAAACAGGGCCAGCAAGATGGTGCAGATGAACAGCCAAGGGGAGGCGGCTACGCCGACCAGGGCCGCGCCTGCCAAGGCGCGCAGCAAGAAACTGGCCGCGATGGCGAAGACGTCGATGAGCACGAGACCTTTGAGCACCAGCGAATAGAGCAGGTTCAGACCCAGGAAGGCCGCCGCGGGAGGGAGGGCCGAGGGGCCGGACCACCAAGTTGTCCCCAGACCCAGGAAGCCGAGGGCCAGGGCGAAGGAAACGGCGGCCCCGGGAGTGATCCTCCCCGAGGACAGCGGGCGGTGGCGCTTCAAAGGATTGCCTCGATCCCACCGCCGGTCCCACAGGTCGTTGGCGGCGTAGACGGCACTGGATAGGAGGCAAAAGGCCGCGACCAACAGCAAAGAACGTTCCAAGACGGGCGGACTTGCCAGCCGGGCGGAGAAAAGGGGTGCCGCCAGCACGAAGGCGTTCTTGGACCATTGCCGGGGCCGGGCCAACTCCCACAGGGCACCGATGGTACTCATCCGGCCGACCTCCCTCCGGCGGACGGCAGGGTGAGATAGAAGAAGTCCCGGGTGTCCGGCCGCAGGTAGCGGTCGGAGGAGCGCACCATGGAGGGCAGCAGCTTGTGGCCGTGCAGGGTGGTGCCCGTCCAACGGTAGAAGTTGAAGGTCACCCAGTAGCTGTTGATGTCCAGCTGCATGGCGCGCCCACAGCCGGCCTGCAGCAGGGAGCGGGCCAGGGTGGCGGCGGACAGGGGTACCCCGGCGGCGTAGATGAGGTCGCCTTGGGGGGTGATCCCGATGCCCGAGCGCCAAACAAAGGTCGAGTTGCCCACCACCGCGCCCCAGGCGCTGGGCTGGTCCAGGAGAGGGCTGAGCTTTCCGTGGTCCACGATCAAAGGTAGATTTTGGCGGAAAGATACCAGGCTGGGGGCGGCGCCCACCTGCCGGCCCCAGGTGCCCAGAGCCACCCGACCGCTGCGGTAGATGGCCAAGGTGGCCAGTCCGGGCACGGGGCGCGTGTAGAGTTCCCCGTTCACCTGCTCCCCGAAGGATCCGCTGGCGGTCTTGAAGCCGGCATTGAAGGCGGCCACCACCCGGCGGCGCAGGGCGGACGAGACGGGGATCTCGCCGGGACCGTGGATGCCCGAGGCGGCGCGGGGCTGGCGGGTGCCGGCCACCAGGTGCAGATGCAGGGCGCGCGGGTTGATCCAGACCAGATCCACGGTGGCGTAGGGCCGGGCGGGGTCCGGATGCAGGAAGGTGCGCTCCATGGCCGGAACCCCGTGCACCGACGGGCCGACCGGCTGCCACACCCCTTCCCCGGTGGCCTGCGGCCAGGCGGCGGGCACGGCAAGGTTCCCCGGCAGGCCGGTGTTGCGGGTGCGGGTGGCCGTCGGGGCGGGACTGGAGGCGTGGACGTGGACCGGATGATGGCCCAGGGCGTACAGACTGCGATGGACCAGGTCCGCCAAGGAGTACCAGGCGTTCTCTATGCCCGCCACCAGGGGGGACCCCAGGTGCCGGCGTACTCCCTCCACCAGACGGATGAAGAGAGAGTTGTGGTTGACCGGGGCGCGCACCTCGGCCAAGGCCGGCGAGGAGCTGCCGGGAGTGCCCCGGTTCAGCCGGATGGTGGCCCGCCGCCAGGGGCCATGGGACCCGCGGCGATACACCGCCAAGGACGGGGTGGCGCCGGGGGACCAGGACAGGCGCACGGCGGCCTGCGGACGGCGGAAGGCGAAGACCCAGGTGCGTCCGGCCGGGACGGCGAGGGTGACGGTTTGATACTGGCCGGCCACCTGCGTGGCGTAGAAGATGTAGCCGGCGGCGGTCCCCAGGTCGGTTTGCGCGGCCGAGGTGGCTCGGAGGAAGGGGCCGGTGAGCCGCAGGGAGGTGAGGCGGTTCCCGGACCAGCGCACCGAGGCGGTCTCCAGGCGGGCGGATGCGCCGCCCACCGCTGCGTCCAGCAACACCCGGCGCGGCTGAGCGGCGGGACCGGCGAGGGCCACCGCGGCGGCAGGGCCGGCGGGGGTACCCGCAAGGCGCACGTTGGCGGGTAGGGCATGAACGATGGAGGCAATTGACGTCGACGGCACCGGCTCGGCCTGCTCATGGGATGACGGGCGCAGCCACAGCCACAGCCCCACCGGCAGCAGGGCCAGGAGCAGCACCCGGCCAAGGCGCAAGCGGAACCGGCGAGGACGATGCGGCGTGAGGCTCACCTCCCATGCTGCCTTCAGCCTCGCAGACCATCCTTAATCCGTGATGAAAGCCGCGTGAAGCATTCATGAAAAACCGGTCTTGCTTGGGCCGCGGCGGGGCGGAGGGGGAGGCGCCTCTTGGGGGCCGCATGGCCCCGGATCCGGCGGCATAGGCATGGAGCATGGGAAGGCAGCGGATAGCCCAAACCGCGGCGGGGTCGCCTTGGCACGCCTTGGCAGTGGGTGAACTGGTGCGCGAGTTGGCCTGCGACCCGCAACTCGGGCTCACCCAGCGGGAGGCGCGCCAGCGGTGGGAACGCTGGGGCCCCAACACCGTGGTGGCCCAGCGGCCGACCTCGGCGTGCACCCTTTTCCTGCGCCAACTGGCCGACACCATGGTGCTGGTGCTGCTGGGGGCCACCGCCGTGTCCCTGCTCCTGGGGGAGTGGGGAGACGGGGTGACCATCCTGGCCATCGTTCTGTTGAACGCCGTCCTGGGCTTGGTGCAGGAGAGCCGGGCCCAGCAGGCCCTGCGGGCCCTCGAGCGGCTGAACGCCCCCGCCTGCGTGGTCTTGCGGGACGGCTTGCCGCGGCAGTTGTCCGCGACGGAGTTGGTGCCGGGGGACGTGATCCTTTTGGAGGCCGGCTCGCGGGTGCCCGCGGATGCTCGGGTGTTGGAGGCGGCGGGGCTGGCGGTCGACGAGTCGCTGTTGACCGGGGAATCCCGCCCTGCGGGCAAGGGCCCGGGGACGCACCCGCCGGACACCCCGGCCGCGGAGCGAAGCAATGTCGTGCACCTGGGCACGGCGGTGGTGCGGGGCCGGGGCAAGGCCTTGGTGGTGGCCACGGGGATGCGCACCCAGTTGGGACGCATCGCCGAGCTGATCCGCACCCGGCGGGAGGAGCCGACCCCGCTGCAGCGCCGGCTGGAGGAGCTGGGGAAATACCTGGTGGCCGCCTGCCTGGCGCTTTGCGCCGGGGTGGTGGCCGTCGGCATCGCCCGGGGCGAGGCCCCCTACCGCATGCTCCTGGTGGGCGTGAGCCTGGCGGTGGCCGCCATTCCCGAGGGGCTGCCGGCCGTGGTGACCATCGCCCTGGCGGTGGGGGTGCAGCGGATGATCCGCCGTCGGGCGGTGATCCGCCGGCTGCCGGCGGTGGAGACCCTTGGCTGCGCCACGGTGGTGGTGACGGACAAGACCGGCACCCTCACCCGCAACGAGCTGGCGGTGCGCCGGCTCTTCGTGGGGGAGCGGCTTTTGCGGCCCCAGGGCCGCGGCTTCGTGGGGGAGTCGGGGCAGGTTTGGCCGGCCCAGGACCGCGCCCTCGAGCTGGCCCTGCTGGCGGGGGCGCTTTGCAACGACGCCTCCATTGCGGCGGGCCGGGAGTGGGGCGATCCCACCGAGGTGGCCCTTTTGCGGGAGGCGGCCCGGGCGGGGATCATCCCGGAGCTGCGGCGCTGGGAGCGTCTGGCGGAGGTGCCCTTCGAGCCGGAGCGGCGGCACATGCGGGTGCGGTGCCGCACGGGCCGGGAGCAGGCGGCGTACCTCAAGGGGGCGCCGGAGGTGGTTCTGGGCAAATGCAGTTTTTGGCAACGCAACCGGGAGCGGGAGGGGTTGGATGACGCCGCGGTCGGGCGCATCCAGGCGGCGGCCGAGGCCATGGCCGACGGGGCTTTGCGGGTGCTGGCCCTGGCCTGGCAGCCCCTGCCGGCGGGGGGCGGGGGGCAGGTGCCCCCGGCCGGCTACACCTTCCTGGGCCTGGTTGGGTTGGCGGATCCGCCCCGCCCCGAGGTGGGCGAGGCGCTGGCCCGGTGCCGGCGGGCGGGCATCCGGGTGCTGATGGCTACCGGGGACCATCCGCGCACGGCGGCGGCCCTGGCGGAGGAGGTGGGCCTGACCGACCCGCCGGTGCGGGTGCGCCAGGGCCGGGAGCTGGAGGAGCTGGAGCCGGCTGCCCTGGGGCGCGCCGTGGAGGAGTGCGCGGTGTGGGCCCGGGTTTCCCCCGGCCAGAAGCTGCGGCTGGTGGAGGCCCTGCATCGGCAGGGCCGGGTGGTGGCCATGACCGGGGACGGGGTGAACGACGCCCCCGCGCTGAAGGCGGCGGACATCGGGGTGGCCATGGGAAGGGGCGGGACCGACGTGGCGCGGGAGGCGGCGGACATGGTGCTGGCGGACG
>JAJZIM010000094.1 GCA_021810565.1 Bacillota bacterium | reverse complement strand
GCGGTGAACCGGGAGCACACGGGGATGACGCCCACGGGGATGAAGTTCTCCACCATGGCGGGGATGGTGGGCGGCGGGATGCAGACGCCGGGGTTCATGGGGGTGGGCAAGCACTACCTGACCAGCAAGAAGTTCATCCAGGCCGACGGCGGTCTGTTGCGGATCATCTGGATGCCCAAGCAGCTCAAGGAACTCCTGCGCGAGGGGCTGGAACGCCGGGCGGCCGAGCTGGGGGTGCCGGACTTTTTGGATCGGATCGCCGACGAGGACGTGGGGGCCACGGCGGAGGAGATCCTGCCCTTCCTGGAGGAGAAGGGGCATCCGGCCCTGACCATGGACCCCATCATGTGAGGAGGCGGATATATCTATGGCCCTGTCCGGACTCGAGATCTACAAGCTGACACCGAAGAAAAACTGCCGCGAGTGCGGGGTGGCCACCTGCATGGCCTTCGCCATGGCCCTGGCCAACGGCAAGGCCTCAGCCGACGCCTGCCCCTATCTCTCCCCCGAGGCCAAGGCGGCCCTGGGAGCGGCGGCGGAGCCGCCCATCCGCCTGGTGACCATCGGCAAGGACCAGGGCAAGGTGGAGGTGGGGGATGAGCACGTGCTATTCCGGCACGAGAAGACCTTCTACCACCCCACGGCCATCGGCATCACCGTGGCGGACACCCGGTCATCCGAGGAGATCCGGGAGCGGGTGGGCAGGATCAACGAGCTGTGGTTCGACCGGGTGGGGCTTTGCCTTTCGGTGAACCTGGTGGCGGTGACGGACCGGGGTGGGGATTTCGCCCAGGCGGTGCGCATCGCGGCCGAGGCATCCTCCTTTCCCCTGGTGCTGGTGACACGGGATCCGGCCAAGGCGGCGGCCGCCCTGGCGGCGGCGGGGGATCGGCGTCCCCTGCTGCACGGGGCCACGGCCGCGACCCTGGACGCCTTCTTGGAGTTGGCCAAGGAGAAGGGCTGCCCGCTGACGGTGGGGGGTGCGCTGGAGGAGCTGCCGGAGTTGACCGAACGCGCGGCGGCGGGCGGCTTCAAAGACCTGGTGTTGGCCCCCGCCGTGGGGAGCACGGGGGAGATGCTGCGGACCCTGACCCAGATCCGCCGGCAGGCACTGAAGAAGAAGTTCCGTCCCCTGGGCTACCCGGTGCTGACGGAGGTGACGGGGGACGACCCGCAGGATCTGGCGGCCCGAGCCAGCGTGGCGGTGGCCAAATATGCCAGCGTCCTGCTTCTGGACACCGTGGATCCGGCGGTGCTGCTGCCCCTTTTGACCAACCGGCAGGATCTTTACACCGACCCGCAGAAGCCCATCCAGGTGGAGGCGAAGCTATGGGAGGTGGGGAGTCCGGATCAGGATTCCCCCGTCTACGTGACCACCAACTTCTCCCTGACCTACTTCTCCGTGCTGACGGAGATCGAGGCCTCCCGGATTCCCTCCTACCTGGTGACCGTGGACACCGACGGCACCTCCGTGCTCACCGCCTGGGCGGCGGGCAAGTTCGGCGCGGAGGAGATCGCTCAGATCCTGGAGAAGACCGGTGCGGCGGAGAAGGTGCGCCATCACAAGGTGATCATCCCTGGCTACGTGGCGGTGCTCTCGGGTAAGCTGAACCAGCTCTCCGGCTGGGAGGTGCTGGTGGGACCCCGAGAGGCCACCGGCATCCCCAACTTCGCCCGTTCCCGCTGGCGCGGGGAGGAGGTCGAGGCAGGTGCAGGTTCGGTTTCAGCCTGACGACGTCACGGTCCCGGCTCGGGAGGGCGAGACCCTGCTGCAGGCCGGCTGGCAGGCGGGGATCTACCTGCGCCAAACCTGCGGCGGCCAGGGCACCTGCGCCAAGTGCCGGGTGGAGCTTTTATCCGGAGAGCTGACCGCCCTCCAGGAGGGGGCGATCTGGGAGGAGGCCTCCGGGCGTTGGGCCTTGGCCTGCCAGACGGTGCCCGCCTCGGAGGTGGAGGTGCGGGTGCCGCCCCGCACCCGGCTCAGCGAGGACGAGGGCGCGGGGGTGCTGACGGAGACGGACGAGGAGGAGATCGCCGCGCCGGCTCCCCTCTACCTGCGGCGGGAGGTGGCGCTCAAAGCGCCCACCCTGGAGGACGCCACCGACGACCTGCTGCGTTTGGGCATGGCCCTGCGCGCCGAGGGAGAGCTCACGGGCGCCCGGCTGGAGGCGGTGCGCCGGCTGCCGACCGTCCTGCGGGAGCACGACTTCCAGATCACGGTGGACTTGGCGCGCCGGGGCGGGGGCTGGGAGTTGGCGGAGGTGTCCCCGCCCGGGGTGACCGAGCCGCCCTTCGGAGTGGCCGTGGACATCGGCACCACCACCGTGGCGGTCAGTCTGGTGGATCTGTCCTCGGGCTACTCCCTGGCGGCGGCCGGCGACTACAACGCGCAAGTCCGCCTGGGGGAGGACGTGATCTCCCGCATCGTGTTCACCGAGGAGAGTCCCCACGGGCTGCACGACATGCGCCGGGCGGTGCTGAACACCGTCAACGGCCTGTTGGAGAAGTTGTCGGCCCGCACCAGCATCGACCGGAACTCCATCCGGGCCGCGGCGGTGGCTGGCAACACCACCATGATCAGCCTGTTGTTGGGCGTATCTCCCCGCTTCCTGCGCCGCGAGCCCTACGTGCCGCCCCTGACCCGGGTGCCGGTGCTGGCGGCCCGGGAGGTGGGCCTCAGGATCCATCCCGAGGCCCAGGTGTATTGCCTGCCGTCGGTGGCGAGCTACCTGGGCGCCGATCTGGTCTCCGGCGTGCTGGCCACCGGCCTGGGCCATTCGGAGGGGGTGTCCCTGCTCCTGGACGTGGGGACCAACGGAGAGATGGTGCTGGGCGGCGCGGATTGGCTTTTGGGCTGCGCCTGCTCGGCCGGTCCGGCCTTCGAGGGGTCGGGGATCCGCAGCGGGACCCGGGCGGTCCCCGGCGCCATCGAGAAGGTGGAGGTGGCCCCAGGGGGGCGGTCGGTGGAGATCGGCACCATGGGGGGCGCGCGCCCGGTGGGCATCTGCGGCTCCGGGTTGATCGAGGCCCTGGGCTCCCTGGCGGAGGCGGGGGTGCTGGACCGGGCCGGCAAATTCCTCCCGGACCCCGACAACCCGCGGCTGCGGCGGGGAGAGGACGGCTGGGAGTACCTCCTGGCCGGGGCCGCCGACACGGCCGTCGAGGAGGACATCGTGCTGGCCCAGACGGACCTGGATAACCTGATCCGGGCCAAGGGGGCCATCTTCGCCGGACTCAGGACGCTCTTGCAGGTGGCGGACTTGAGGCCTTCCGACATCCAGCGGGTTTACATCGCGGGCGGCTTCGGGCGATTCCTGGACCTGGAGCGGTCCATCCGCATCGGACTCTTGCCCGACCTGCCGCGGGAGGTCTTCCGCTACGTGGGCAACTCCTCCCTGCGGGGAGCCAAGGAGGTCCTCCTGGACCGGCGGCGGTGGGAGGAGGCCCACGAGACGGCCGACCGGCTCACCTACGTGGAGCTGTCGGCCGGCACGTCCTTCATGGACGAGTTCGTCTCGGCGCTGTTTCTGCCCCACACGGACCTGGAGCTGTTCCCGTCGGTGCGCCTGGCCGGATGAAAGGAGCGTTCCCATGAGCTACGTGATCGCGGTGGCGGGAAAGGGGGGGACCGGCAAGACCACCCTCACCTCCCTGGTGGTGCGCTACCTGCTGGAACAGGGTCAGGGACCCGTGCTGGCGGTGGACGCGGACCCCAACTCCAATCTGCCGGAGGCCTTGGGCGTGGCGCCGCCCATGAGCATCGCCGACGTCCTGAACGACATCGTGCGCAACCCAGACGTGGTGCCCGAGGGCATGACCAAGCGCGACTACATCGAGCTGCGCCTGGAGGACACCCTGGCCGAGGGACAGGACGTGGACCTTCTGATCATGGGAGGTCCCGAGGGCCAGGGCTGCTACTGCTTCCCCAACAGCGTGCTCAAGGACATCTCCCAGCGGCTGACCCGCAACTACCCCTATGTGGTGGTGGACAACGAGGCCGGCCTGGAGCACCTCTCCCGGCGCACCACGGATCAGGTGGACCTCTTGCTGGTGGTGAGCGACGCCAGCGTCCGCGGGGTGCGCTCGGCGGGCCGGGTGACCCACCTGGTGCGGGAACTCGGGCTGTCGGTGAAGGAGATGCACCTGGTGGTCACCCGCCTGGACGGCGAACCGGAGGGGATCCTGGCCCAGGAGATCCGCAACACGGGCATCCCCGTGGGCGGTTTTCTGCCCTACGACCCGCGGGTGGTGGAGTATGACGTGGCGGGACGTCCCCTGCGGGAACTGCCCGCGGACAGCGCCGTGGTGCGCTCCGTGGAGGAGCTGTGCCGGCGGCTGATCCCCTTGGCCAAGGGCGTCGCCCGCTAGAAAGACTGAAGGAGGTGAGACCCCGGCCCGCCGGGCAGACCGGGGAGCCGGGGGCAGCGTGGCCCTGGAACAGGCTTTGGAGAAATGGACCGGCAAGATCACCGAGGTGACCATCGGGGCCACCCGGGAGGAGGGTGGCACCCGCTCCGCCAAGGTGGTGGCGGGGGGCGAGTCCACCCTGCCCTTCCTGACCTTCGAGGGGGAGGTGCCCCACCAGCCGGTGATCGCCGGGGAGATCCTGGACCGCTACCCGGAGGAGTGGCCCTCCCCGCTGCGGGAGGCTTTCGGGGAGGATCTGAAGGATCCGGCGGCGTGGGCCAGGCGCTGGGTGGAGGGATATGGGGCGCAGCTGCTGTGCCTACGCCTTGCTTCCACCGCGCCCGACGCGGGGGACGCCTCCCCGGAGCAGGCGGCGGCCACGGTACGCCGGGTGCTGGAGGCGGTGGGGGCGCCCCTGATCATCCTGGGTTCGGAGGACGTGGAGAAGGACAACGCCATCTTTCCCAAGGTGGCGGAGGCGGCGGCGGGGGAGCGCTGCTTCCTGGGCGTGGTGACCAAGGACAACTACAAGTCCATCGCCGCGGCGGCCATGCTCCACGGCCACGGCCTCATCGCCCAGGCGCCGGTGGACGTCAACATCCAGAAGCAGACCAACATCCTGCTCCTGGAGTTCGGGGTGAAGAAGGACTCCATCCTGATGGACCCCACCACGGGCGGGCTGGGCTACGGCCTGGAGTATACCTACTCGGTCATGGAGCGCCTGCGGCTGGGCGCCCTGCAGGGGGAGGCCCAGGTGGCCGTGCCCCTGATCCTCTTCCCCGGAGCCGAGGCGTGGCGGTCCAAGGAGGCCAAGGAGTCCACCCAGGACAGCCCCCGCTGGGGCGAGCAGGAGACCCGGGGTGTGCTGTGGGAGATCCTCACCGGCACCAACAGCCTGCAGGCGGGGGGGGACATCCTGGTCTGCCGCCATCCCGAGGCGGCGGCGGCCCTCCGGCGGCATGTGGCGGAGCTTCTGGTCTGACGGCGGCGGACCCGGTGGGAAGCAGTAAGGAGGGGGATCGGTGCTTTTAGTCGGCGAGCGGATCAACGGCCTCTTCAAGGACGTGGCCCAGGCCATCCAGGATCACGACCCGGAGCCCATTCAGAAGCTGGCCCTGGAGCAGACGGCGGCGGGGGCGGCCTACCTGGACATCAACACCGGACCGGCGGTGGATGAGCCGGAGAAGGTCATGCCCTGGCTGGTCAAGACGGTGGAGGAGGTGGTGGACACCCCCCTTTGCATCGACTCGGCCAAGATCCCGGGCCTTCGAGCGGGGCTGGAGGCGGTGAGCCGGTCGCGGCCCATGATCAACTCCACCACGGCCGAACCCGCCCACCTGGAGGCCTACCTGCCCCTGGCCAAGGCCCACGGGGCGCTGCTCATCGGTCTGGCCATGAACCGCCGCGGCGTGCCCAAGGACGCCGCCGACCGGGCGGGCCTGGCCATGGAGATCGTGGTGGCGGCGGACGCGGCGGGTTTCCCCATCGAGGACCTCTTCATCGATCCCCTGGTCCTGCCGGTGAACGTGGGGCAGGAGCACGGGCCGGAGGTGCTGGAGACCCTCCGCCAGGTGAAGTGCCTGGCCGATCCGGCGCCGCACACCATCGTGGGGCTGTCCAACGTGTCCCAGAAGTGCCCGCACCGCTCCCTCCTGAACCGGACCTTCCTGGCCATGGCCATGGCCGCCGGCCTGGACGCGGCCATCGTGGACGTCGAGGACCGGGAGCTGGTGCACACCGCGGCGGCCAGCCGCGTGCTCCTGAACCAGGTCATCTACTCCGACGCCTTCCTGGAGAACCGGTAGGCCCGGTCGACGCGCATTAGGAGGGGACAGCATTGAAGGTGGCGATCACCGGCAAGGGGGGCGTGGGCAAGACCACCCTGGCCGCCGCCCTGGCCCTGCAGTTGGCCGAGCGGGGCTGGCAGGTGACGGCGGTGGACGCGGATCCCGACGCCAATTTGGGCGCCGCCTTGGGCTTCCCCCCGGAACTGGTGCGGGACATCGTGCCCCTGGGGGCCATGCGGGAGCTGGTGGCCGAGCGCACCGGGGCGCAGCCCGGGTCCATGGGCGGATATTTCAAGCTCAATCCTCTGGTGGAGGACCTGCCGGAGAAGCTGGGGGTGGTCCACCGGGGCGTGCGCCTGCTGGTGATGGGAGGCTTGAAGAAGGGCGGCACGGGCTGCATCTGCCCCGAGAACGCGGTGCTCAGAGCCCTGACTTCCCACTTGGTGCTGCGCGCCCATGAGGCGGTGATCCTGGACATGGAGGCCGGCATCGAGCACATGACCCGCGGCACGGGGCGGGGGGTGGACGCCTTCGTCGTGGTGGTGGAGCCGGGGGGGCGCAGCGTGGGTACCGCCGAGACCATCCGCGATCTGGCGGCGGATCTGGGGATCGAAAAGGTCTGGGCCGTGGGCAGCAAGGTGCGGGGCGAGGAGGACCGGGAGTTTCTGACCCAGGCCATGCCTTGGGCCGAGTTTCTGGGCATGGTCCCCTACGACCCGGCGGCCATGGAGGCGGACCGGGAGCGGCGGGCCCTGGTGGACCTGCCGGGACCGGCCCAGGCGGCCTATGCCGAGATCTTGGAGCGGCTGCTCTCCCTGCAGGGAAAGGGGTGAGACGGATGCGGCCGGAGGAGCTGGGGGCGGCCCTGGAGCGCGTTGGCTACTTCGCGGATCGGGATCTGGTGCTGAGCCTCTTCTTGGCTCTGGAACTGGAGAAACCCCTGCTGGTGGAGGGGGATCCCGGGGTGGGCAAGACGGAGGTGGCCAAGGCCGTGGCGGCCGTCTTGGGCTACCCGCTGATCCGGCTGCAGTGCTACGAGGGACTGGACGAGGGCAAGGCCCTGTATGAGTGGAACTACCAGCGCCAGCTGCTGCGGATCCAGCTCTTGCGGGACCGGCCCGAGCCGGCGGCGGCGGAGCGCGACCTGTTCTCGGAGGAGTTCCTTCTGGAGCGCCCCCTGCTCAAGGCCATCCGCTCGCCCGGCAAGACGGTGCTGCTCATCGACGAGGTGGACAAGAGCGATCCCGAGTTCGAGAGTTTCCTCTTCGAGGTGCTTTCCGATTTCCAGGTGTCCATCCCGGAGTTGGGTACCGTGCCGGCGCGGCAGATCCCGGTGGTGATCCTCACCAGCAACAACGAACGGGAGCTTTCCGAGGGGCTGAAGCGGCGCTGCCTCTACCAGCACCTGGAGTTCCCGGACCCGGTCCGGGAGGCGCGGATCATCGCGGCCAAGGCTCCGGGGGCGGGGGAGGAGCTGGCCGCCCAGGTGGCCAAGGCGGCGGCCTACCTGCGCACCCTGGACCTGCGCAAGAAACCCTCCGTGGCCGAGAGCCTGGACTGGGCGCGGGCCCTGGTGGCCTTGGGCCACCGGGAAGTGTCCCCGCAGGCGGTGGAGGCCACCTTGTCCACGGCCCTGAAGCACCGGGCGGATCAGGAGCAGGTGGCGGCGGCGGGGGGCGCCGGGGTCATCGCCCGCCGGGCGGGGGGAGAAAGATGAACGAGGAGATCCTGGCCCGTTTCGGGAATGATCTGCGCCGAGCCGGGGTGCGCGTGGGCACCGGGGAGTTGGCCGACGCCGCGCGCGCCTTGGCCCTGGTGGACCTGACCGATCGGGAGGCGGTGTTCTTGACCCTGCGGGCCACCTTGGTGAAGGGGGCCGGCTCCCTGGAGGCCTTCCGGCTGGTCTTCGACCGTTTCTTCGCGCCGCCCGAGACGCGCCGCCGCCGCCAGGAGCAGGAGCGGCTACGGGAAGAGGAGCGCCGGCGGGCGCTGCAGCGCTCGGCGGAGGAGCTGACCTACCGCGAGCCGCACCCGGAGACGAGCTACGGACCCGAGGAGGTGCGCTTCCAGCTGACGGAGGAGCAGCTTCTGGCCTATGCCGAGATGCCTGCCGAGCGCCGCCAGGCCCTGCAGGACTACATCGAGCGTAGCTTCATGAACCTGGGCACCAACCCGCGCATCCAGCGCAGCGTGGAGGGGGTGGTGGCCGGCACCATCAACTATTGGCGCCGCTCCGGCAAGGGAGCGGGACGGGGAGTGGTGGTGGAGGATCCGCGGGAATCTCTTTTGTGGCGGGATATCCGCACCCTGTCGGAGGAGGAGTTCCCCCGCATGGCCCAACTGATCCGCCGCTTCTCCGCCCGGTTGGGCACGGCCCTCAACCGGCGCTACCGGCCGGGGCGGCGCCGATGGCGGGTGGACTTCAAGGGCACCTTGCGGGCCAGCCTCTCCACGGGCGGCATCCCCTTTCGGCTGCGCCGGCTCAGCCGCCATGGCCGGCGCCCCAAGCTGTTGGTGCTGTGCGACGTCTCTGGTTCCATGGTCGAGTACTCGGGCTTCGTCTTTCAGTTCCTCTGCGGCCTGGCTGCGGCCGTGAAGAGCCTGGAGTGCTACCTGTTCGCCGAGGAGGTGGAGCGGGTGACGCCCCTGTTGCGCGAGGGGTTGTCCTTCGCCGCCACCCTGGACCGGCTCACGGCGGCCAGCCGGCAGTGGGGGGCGGGCACCGACCTGCGGCGCGCCTTGGATCTGGTGGAGCGCGCGGAGGCGGCGCACTTTCTGGCGCCGGACTCGCTGTGCCTGGTGGTCTCGGACGGCAAGACGGTGGGGCGGCCGGCGGCCATCGAGCGGCTGGGCGAGTTCGCCCGCTCGGTGCGCCGCATCCTGTGGCTCAATCCGCTGCCCCGGGAGGAATGGGGCGGCGCGGCCCAGTTCGCCCGCTACGCGGCGCTAAAGGAGTGCCGGAACCTGGCCCAGTTGGAGGGCATCCTGCGCGGGGAGCTCTTGCCGCGGCACCGGGCGGCATAGGGGAGGGGAGCAAGGTGATCGTGGCCCAGGCGAAACCCTTCGAGGCGGTGCGAAACGGGCTGGGCGGCGCCCGGCGGGTGCTGGTGGCGGCCTGCGCCGAGTGCGTGACGGTGTGCGGCACGGGCGGGGAGCGGGAGGCCGAGCTGTTGGCTTTTGCCTTGCGCCTGGCGGCCCGGCGCGAGGGGCGGACCCCGTCGGTGACGACCACGGTGATCCAGCGCCAGTGCGAGCCGGAGTTCTTGGAACGGGCCGGGGAGGCGGTGCGGTCCGCGGATGCGGTGGTTTCCCTGGCCTGCGGGGTGGGGGTGGGCTTTTTGGCCGACGCCTATCCCCAGGTGCGGGTGCTGCCGGGACTGGACACCGTCTTCGGCGGGGGCACCCTCACCCCCGGCGTGTTCGAGGAGCGCTGCCGCATGTGCGGCGAGTGCGTGCTGGGTGAGACGGGGGGCATCTGCCCCGTGACGCGGTGCGCCAAGAACCTTTGGAACGGGCCGTGCGGCGGCTCGGTGGAGGGGCGCTGCGAGGTGGATCCTCAGGTGAGTTGCGCCTGGCAGGACATCTGGGACCGGCTGGTCTCCCGGGGTGAAGCGGGGAGTCTGGAGGAGATCACCCCACCCAAGGACTGGTCCGCCTCCGGGCAACTGCGCCGGATGGTGCGCCTGCCATGAGCCGGCTAAGTGAGGTCCTGGCGGCGGGGCGCTTCGCGGTGACGGCGGAGATCGGGCCGCCCAAGCACGCGGACGCGGGCAAGGTGCGGGAGCTGGCGAGGCTTTTGGCCCCCTGCACCGACGCCCAGAACCTGACCGACAACCAGACGGCGGTGGTGCGGCTTTGCTCCCTGGCGGCGGCGGTGCACGTGCGGGAGGCGGGGGGGGATCCGGTGCTGCAGCTGACCTGCCGGGACCGCAACCGCATCGCCCTGCAGTCGGACCTTTTGGGGGCGGCCTCCCTGGGGATCGAGAACGTGCTGTGCCTGACCGGGGACCACCAGAAGTTCGGCAACCATCCCCAGGCCAAGGGGGTCTTCGACCTGGACTCGGTGCAGCTTTTGGCCATGGCGCG
>JAJZIM010000093.1 GCA_021810565.1 Bacillota bacterium | reverse complement strand
CGGAGCGGGTCCTGGAACCTGGCTCCAACGTAGCGCGGTCATCGGCCGGCATGCCTCCCGCGCCGGGTCTGGTCAGCCGGGCATTCGGGACCTTGGTCCCTCATGCCCACGGCTTTAGCCGTGGGTGGCTGACCATGTCTTCAGCTCCCCCAGGGGATACACGGGGATCATCTGCTGCGCCACCCAGTCCAGGGATTCCTCCGGCGTCAGCCCCCAGTTGGTGGGGCAGGTTGACAAGAGCTCCACCAGGGCCAGCCCCCGGCCCTCCAGTTGGGTCTGAAAGGCCTTGCGCACCGCCCGCTTGGCCTTGGCGATGTGGGCCACGTCGTGCAGGGAGGCCCGCGCCACGTAGGCGGTGCCCTCCAGCACCGCCAGCATCTCCGACACCCGCAGGGGATAGCCCGCCAGGCGGGGGTCCCGTCCCTTGGGGGTGGTGGCGGTCTTCTGACCCAACAGGGTGGTGGGGGCCATCTGCCCGCCGGTCATGCCGTAGATGGCGTTGTTGATGAAGATCACCGTCACCGGCTCGCCCCGCATGGCCGCGTGGACGATCTCCGCCGCCCCGATGGAGGCCAGGTCGCCGTCTCCCTGATAGGTGAAGACCACCCGGTCGGGCAACACCCGCTTGATCCCGGTGGCCACCGCCGGAGCGCGACCGTGGGCCGCCTCCTGCATGTCGCAGTTGAAGTACTCGTAGGAGAGCACCGAGCAGCCCACGGAGGCCACCCCCACGGTACGCTCCCGGACCTTGAGCCCGTCCAGCACCTCGGCCACCAGCCGGTGGGCGATGCCGTGGGTGCAGCCCGGGCAGTAGTCGGTGGGCACGTCCAACAGGAACTCCGGGCGGGCGAACAGCTGTTTCAATTGAGCTCCCTCCAAAAGCGGCGCAGTTCCTCCAGGGTGTCCCGCACCGTGGGCACCATGCCCCCCGTGCGCCCGTAGAAGCGCACCGGCGCACGGCCCTCCACCGCCAGGCGCACGTCTTCCACCATCTGTCCCAGGCTCATCTCCACGGTCAGGAAGCCGCGGGAGCGGGGCAACGCCGCCTCGAAGGCCGCCTGCGGAAAGGGCCACAGGGTGATGGGCCGGATCAGCCCCGCGGGGATGCCCTCCCGCCGCGCCTCCTCCACCACCTCCGCCGCGATGCGCGCTGCGGTGCCGTAGGCCACCAGGTGCACCTGGGCCGCGGGATCCCCCGTGACCGCGAAGCGCACCTCGGCCGCGGCCATGCGCCGATACTTCTCCGCCAGGCGCAGGTTGTGGTTCTCCAGCTCCTGGGCGTCCAGGAACAGGGAGTTGATCACCCGGTGGGCACCGCCGGTGGTGGCCCAAGGCTTCTCCGGCAGGGGGCCCTCCCGGAAAGGCGGCAGCTCCAAGGGCTCCATCATCTGCCCCAGAATGCCGTCCCCCAGCACCAGCACCGGGTTTCGGTAGCGGTCCGCCACCTCGAAGGCCTCCACCATCAGGTCCGCCAGCTCCTGGACCGACGCCGGGCCGTACACCACCATGCGGTAGTCGCCGTGGCCGCCGCCCCGGGTGGCCTGGAAATAGTCGGATTGGGCCGGCTGGATACCGCCCAGGCCCGGGCCGCCCCGCACGATGTTGACGATGACCGCCGGCAGCTCGGCACCCACCAGGTAGGAGATGCCCTCCTGCTTCAGGCTGATGCCGGGGCTGGAGGAGGAGGTCATGGCCCGCGCCCCCGCCCCCGCCGCGCCGTAGACCATGTTGACGGCGGCGATCTCGCTCTCGGCCTGCACGAACACCCCCTCCACCTCCGGCAGCCGGCGGGCCAGATAGGCGGGGATCTCGTTCTGGGGGGTGATGGGATAGCCGGCGAAGAAGCGGCAGCCGGCCCGCACCGCCGCCTCCCCGATGGCTTCGTTCCCCTTCATCAGCACCTTCTCGCCCATATATGCCTCCTAACGGAATACCTGGATCGCCAGGTCCGGACAGATGATGGCACAGGCCACACAGCTGGTACATCGTTCCTGGTCGCTTACCTGCGCCGGGTGGTATCCCTGGCGGTTGATCTCCCCGCTCAGGAAAACGATCCCGCGGGGGCAGGCCCGCACGCAAAGGGAACAACCCTTGCAGCGGTCCCGGTCGAAGACCACTTTTTCCAACAGATCATCTCCCGCCCTTTGGCTTGGTCGTCCGAAAGAATTTCGACCCCGCAGGGCAGGCTTCCTGCCACGGCAGGGGGCCGGAGAAGGTTTTCTCCGGCCCCCCTTCGGCAGCATCGTCAACCCTGGCGCACGTTGCCGTCCATGCGCAGCTTGTCGGCGACCATGGCGATGAACTCCGAGTTGGTGGGCTTGCCCCGCTCGTAGCTGACGGTATATCCGAAGAGACGGTGGATCACGTCCAGGTTGCCGCGGTTCCAGGCCACCTCGATGGCATGGCGGATGGCCCGCTCCACCCGGCTGGGGGTGGTGCGATATTTCATGGCGATGGCGGGATACAGCTCCTTGGTCACCCCCGAGAGCAGTTCCACCCGCTGGGCCACCATCAGGATGGCGTCCCGCAGGAAATGGTACCCCTTGATGTGGGCCGGGATGCCGATCTCGTGGATCAGCCCGGTCACCTCCAGCTCCAGGCTGCGAGCGTTCAGCGGGGCATGGGACAGGTTCGACGGCGCGGCGGCGGTGCGGGTGGAGCCGCTGGCCAGTTGCCGGATGCGGTGGACCAACACCTCCAGGTCGAAGGGTTTGATGATGAAGTACTCGGCCCCCAACTCCACGGCCCGCTGCGTGACCCCCTCGTGACCGAAGGCGGTGAGGATGATGACCCGGGGCTTGTGTTCCCAGGAGGTTAGGCGCTCCAGAACCCCGATGCCGTCCAGGTGCGGCATCACCAGGTCCAAGATCAGCACGTCCGGGGTGGTCTGTTCCGTCATCTCCAGGGCCTCCACCCCGTTGTAGCAGGTGCCGACCAGATCCAGGTCCTCCTCCTGTTCGAGGCACGTGCGCAACACCTGGCAAAAGTCCCGGTTGTCGTCCGCCACCAGCACCTTGGTCTGCTCGATCACGCTCGGCGCCCTCCTCTTTTTTGTGGTGCCACTCTATTTCACCGCTGCCCCCTCCAACTCCTGCCCGCCAGCCCAAGAAACATTCGCGCTTTTTCGACAAATTTAGACCTTCCTACCCCTACCCTTCCGACTGCCGAGGTTTTGGCGGCAGCCTGCCGCCCGGGTGGCGAAGCCGTCCAGGCCCGCTTCGCCGCTGAATTCGCATCGAGGCGCAACGCCGATGTTCCAAAATCTTGAAGGAACACTCCCCCGGTGCTTACTTTATCCTCAGGGTTCCTGTCTTTCGGCGATATCTGGTAACAATTGCGGTATCTAACCCAGCCTTCTTCGGCTTCACGCGGACCCCTTTCGGAAAAGATATGACTGTTTTCAAAAACGCCTAGGCCACGCCCCTAGCGGGCTCCCGCGAGGGGGTGATGTAGAGATACAGAAGCATTTGGGATAAGCTGTATGTTGGGCCGGGCCGTGCTCCGATAATGCAGGCACGAAGGGCTACGATAGATGGCGATATGCAGATATAATGCCGCGTATCGTTTTATTTTGGCCATCTATGCCCGATTATGAACCTTGATAATCCGAGAACGCCCCCAAAATAAGTCTGGGGCTAAATGCCATGCCTGGTCCCGGGACGGAGTAAACTAATGCTGCCCAAACCCTACGACCACCAGGAGCGCCTCCGCCAAATCCATTCCTCCGAGGCCGTGGCCGCCATGGTGACTTCCCCCAATGCCCAAGTCCGGGAGCTTTGGGACCAGCTGTTGCGCCTGGTCGCCGCCGCCGATCCGTCCTCCTTCTACCCCGCCATCCTCTCCTGGTACGCACCCATCGGCCGATCGCCCAAGGATCCCTACCGCATCATGCGCTCCCTGCTGCTGATGATCCATCTCGGCCACGGCAGCGTCCGCGAGGGGTACCTGACCCTCCATCACAGCCCGGCGCTGGCCGCCTTGGGCGGCTGGTCCGCCGATGAGTCCCTGCCCGCCATCGGCACTTTCGCGCCTGCCAGACCAGCCCCTGCCGTGGCGTGGTCCGCCGCAAACAGCGCCGGATCAAAGGGACCAAGGGCGAGACAGACGGTAAGCTGCTTTGGTTTCAGCCCAGCCGCTGCAAGCCTCTGGTATTGAAGCGGCTGGTTTGTTGGCAAAAGTGAGGGCGATCGACACTAAGTGCGCAGTCCGACACGCATCGCAAAAATCGGCCTTCGCGAACTCCCGTGCCGCCCACAACTCTTCGATGGTTTTGGCATAAGTTGCCTGCCGTGTCCAACCCCTTTCTAAAAAATATTGGTCGTCGCAGTGAACCAACTCGTCAAATCCAGACGCCACAAGTTCCTGTGATGGATTGCCCATCCGCCTTACTCCTTGGCGAGGGGCCACGACAGATGTGGGTAATGCTTAGCCCCGAGGGGGGGCCGGGGGCGGCAATTCATTCCATTTCGCCCTGGCCGGACCCGCTACCGCCGAGGTCCCCCCCTTCAGGCGGAGCGCCCCGCCAAACCCGCCAGGGACAGCATCCGGTAGGCGAACACCCCGTAGCCACGGCTGGGGTCGTTCACGAAGACGTGGGTCACCGCCCCCACCAGCAGGCCGTCCTGCAAGATGGGACTGCCGCTCATCCCCTGCACCACCCCGCCGGTGCGCTCCACGAGGGTCGGATCGGTGACGCGGAAGACGATGTCCCGTCCGCCCCGGGCGGCCTGGCGCACCTGCTCGATGCGGATGGCGAAGGAGCGCACCTGCCGCCCCGACAGCACCGTGAGCACCTGGGCCGGTCCGGGGCGCACCTGATCCGGAGTGGCCACCGGCAGGGCCGAGGCGATCCCGTGGCTAGGCCGCCGATAGATCCGCCCGCTCACCCCCACGGCGGCGTTGCGCCGCACGTTGCCCAGGGGAGCCTTGCGGGGCGTGAAGGTGCCCAGCTTCTCCCCGGGCCGACCGTCGGTCGCGGGACGAATGCCGTTGATGCTGGCATCCAAAAGAACTCCCCGACCCAGGGGAACCCGCATTCCTCCGGAGGCGATGACGTGCCCCACCGCCGCGTAGACGTGCCGGGCGGGGTCATAGAAGGTGAGGGTCCCCACCCCGGCCACGCTGTGACGCACGAACAGGCCCAGACGGTAGCCGTCCGCCGCCAGATCCCAGGCCGGCCGCACCGGGCGGGTCACCTCCCGCCCGCCGCGGCGCAGCAAGAGCCGCAGGGTCCGCCCCCCCGAGGCCAGTACCCGCTGCGCCACGGCAGCGTCGGAATGCACCGGGTGGCGGTCCACCGCCACGATCACGTCCCCCGGGCGCACCCCGGCGCTCAGGGCCGGGTCCACCAGGCCCGCCCGGCTGGGGAAGGGAGCCGCTCCCACCACCAGGACACCCCCGGGATGCAACAGCACCCCCACCGCCTGCCCGCCCGGCACCACCCGCACCAGGGGACGCACCTGCACCCGGATGGTGCGAAACGGCACCAGCCGGAACAGCCAAAGCTGCACCGCGTACCGCCCCGGTCGCGCGCCGCGCAGGGCCAGGGGCGCCGCCGCCAGCCGCACCGCTTGCCGGCCCAGACCGCGCCCGTCCACCGTGATCCCCCGCTGGCCCACGGCATAGCAGGGGAAGGGGAGATCCCAGGGAACCAGCTGGGTGCGGCCGGCCAGAAGCTGGATCCTGGGTGGCAGACCTGCCAGGTCGCGGGCGGGCTGTGACCGGGCCATTACAGCAATCAAGGCTATTAAGGCCAATCCCAGGGCTTTTCTGGCCATTTTCTTTATTTGCCTCCCTGATACGTCATATAGCTTGCGGTACATGGCCTAAACTACCCTGGGCATTTGCCTTTTATCCGGGCACATTCTTGCGCCGCCGCCAGGCCCGCCCACCGGGGCAAGGGAAAAGGCGGCCCGCAAGCCGCCTCACCTCGCCGTCTCCGACTCCATTTTCCGGCGCCGTCAGCCCGCCCGTTTGACCTCCATGCAGGGCTCCTCCACGTCGGGACAACCGCGCTGTTCCTCGATCCATTTTGCCCCCACCCCCGTGGCGCCGCCCAGGCCCGCCGCGATGGCGGCCTCGGCCAGCAGCAGCTGGCCGTAGCTGGCCAGGAAGATGCCCGTAGACAGCATTCCCCAGATGGCCAGGGGCATCCACCAGCCGAAGACGCGCTGGCGCAACTGAGCGAAGCCGGCGTGGGCCGCGCCCATCAGGGCCAGCATGAACAGGGACACCGCCAACCAGTCCCCCAGGATGGAGGAGCCGCCCCCAGGCAGGGGCGCGCCCCAGGACCAGCGGGGCACCAGGACCAAGAGCGGTCCCAAAAGCGCCGCGAGAGGCAGGGTGACCCACGGCCGCCGACCGCAAAACCACAGCAGAAATCCGCCCACCACCAAGTGGTAGCCATCCAAGAGCATCCCCAGAGGATACAGCAGCGCCGGCACCGGGGTGCCGTCCAGCCGCTTCACGTAGAAGACGGCGCCGCACACCAGGTAGGGCGGCTCTCCCGCCGCGTGCCAGGCGGCCCCCCACTCCCGCATCCACAGGGCCTGCCGCGGCTGCTCGACCACGGATCTCCCGGCGGTGCGCAGCCGCGCCACAAGCCCCGCGCAGCGCCGGGCGCAAAACTGGGCCAGGAGCCGCCCCCCCGCCGCCACGAGCGCCGCGACCCGCCGCGAGCACCGCAGGGCGGTGGCCCCAAAAGCAGCCAGGGCGCGCGCCGAGCGCACCGGCAGGCCGCGCAGGCGAAGCGTCCAGCGCTCCATCCGGGCCAGCTCCGCCCAGCCGCCGTCCAGGGAAAGCAGGGGCCGCGCCTCCGTCAGCCCCACCGCCAGGTCGTAGGCCCGGCGGCGCGTCTCGTTGCCCAGGGCCGCGTAGGCCTCGTTCAGCTGCTGCATCTTGGCCGCCGCCCATTCCTGCACGCGCAGGTTTTGATCCGGGTGGTACACCGTCGCCAGCCTCCGGAACTGCTGCCGGATCTCCTCCGCGCTGGCGTTCGGCGGCACCATGAGGATCCGGTAGTAGTCGGGTACCCTTGCCATAGCCCTTCCCCGTCCCTTCTCCGGATGGTGGCCCCCTGATGACAGTCGTCCTATTTTTCTAATTGCCAGTATACCGCAGACTATGGCTCCTTGGCAATACCGAAACCGAATTTTCCTGCGGCAATCCGCCGCATGGCCATGAAAAGGGACCAGCTGGCCTGGTCCGCCGAAGCAAGCCACCGGCTGCGGCTAAGGCGAGATACCGAACCTAGGGACTCCCGGTACCGGGAAACGGGCGGCGACCGGACTGCGCTTCGGCCGACACGGCCTGGGGGCCGCGGCGCATGAGCTCCCGGGCGTGCTCCAAAGCCAGCGGACTCTTGCCGCCGTCCAGCATCCGGGCAATCTCCGCCGCGCGCTCCTCCCCCGCCAGTTCCCGGGCACGGGTCCGGGTACGCCCGCCTTGCACCTCCTTCTCCAGGCAGATGTGCCGGTCGGCGGCGGCGGCCACCTGGGCCAGGTGGGTTACGGCCACCACCTGGTGGCTGCCTCCCAGAAAGGCCAGGCGCGCGGCCAGGGCCGTGGCCGCCCGTCCCCCCACCCCGGCGTCCACCTCGTCGAACACCAGGGTGGGGATCTGATCCGCCGCCGCCAGAACCTTGCGCAGGGCCAGCATCACCCGCGACAGCTCCCCCCCCGAGGCGATGCGCGCCAGGGGCCGCGGCGGCTCCCCGGGATTAGCCGAGAAGAGGAATTCCACCTCCTCCCCTCCGGCCTCGCTCACCTCCCGGGGGGCCAAGACCACTTGGAAAACCGTCCCCGGCATGCCCAGCTCTCCTAGCTCCGCCGCCACCAGGTCCGCAAGCTCCCGCGCCGCGGCGCCGCGGCGCCGGGAAAGCTCGGCCGCCAGCCGGTCCAGGTCCCCGCGCGCGGCTTGCGCCCGCTCCTGCACCGCCGCGGCCCGCTGGGCCGTTTCCTCGGCCTGGGCCAACTCCCCGGCCGCCCGCTCCCGAAACTGCCGCACCGCGTCCAGGTCCCGGCCATATTTGCGGTGCAGATCGGCCAAGTCTTCCAGCCGCCCCTCGATCTCCCCGATGCGCTGGGGGTCGAAGCGCAGTTCGCTGCGGTGCCGGGATATCTCCCGGGCCGCCTCCGCCACCTGGCCGGCCGCCTCCTCCACCACCGCCCGCAATTCCTCCAGCCGCCGGTCGAAGGCCGCCGCCTCCCCCAGGGCCGCCGCCCCCCTCCCCAGCAGATCCACCGCCGCCTCTCCCCGGAGCCCCTCGAAAAGGGCGGCGTGGGCGGTCTCCAGGGCCTGCTCCAGCCGGACGGCGTTGCTCAGCCGGACCAGTTCCTCCCGCAGTTCCTCCTCCTCCCCGGGGCGCAACTGCGCTTGGTCGATCTCCGCCAACTGGTGGCGCAAAAGCTCCTGACGGCGCTGGCGCTCCGCGGGATCCCGCCCCAACTCGGCCAGCTCCCGTTCCAGGGTCCGCCCCTGGCGGAACGCCGCGGCCACCCCCTCCCGCACCTCCTCCAACCCGGCGAAGGCGTCCAGGAGCTGCCGGTGGCGCTCGGGTCGAAAGAGGGTCTGGTGCTCATGCTGGGCATGCACCGCCACCAACAGCTCCGCCACCTGGCGCAACCCGGAGGCCGTGGCCGGCCTGCCGTTCAGGCGCGCCACGCTGCGGCCCTCCCGTCCGACCTCCCGGGTCAGCACCAGTTCCTCCTCCCCCTCCAGGCCCAGAACCGCTAGGCCGGGCGCCAGCCGCGGCGGCACCTCGAAGAGGGCCTCCACCCGCGCCCGTTGCGCCCCGGCCCGCAACATCTCGGCCCCCGCCCGCCCCCCCAGCGCCGCTCCCAGGGCCTCCAGGAAGAGGGACTTGCCCGCTCCCGTCTCGCCGCTCAACACGTTCAGACCCGGTCCGAAGGACAGCCGCTCCCGCTCGATCAGCCCGAAGTCCTCCACGTAAAGCTCCCGCAGCATGCCCTCACCCCCGCTAGGCCAAAAGGCCCTCCAGTCGCCGACGCACCTCTTCCGCGGCCTCCGGCGGCTTCACCACCAGGAACACCGTCCGCTCCCCGGCCATGGTGCCGATGATCTCCCGCCAGCCCAGCCCGTCGATGGCCTCGCACACGGCATCGGCCGTGGCGGTAAGCGTGCTCACCACCAGCAGGTTGCCGCTGGACTCCACCCGCACCATGCACTCCCGGAAGATCCGCAAGAGGCGCTCCGCCGCCTCCGGCCCCGGCTCCTCCGGCGGCGCGTACCGGTTGCGGCCGTCGCCCACCGCCGCCTTGACCAGGCCCAGTTCCTTGATGTCCCGAGAAACGGTGGCCTGGGTCACCTTGACCCCCTCCTCGCCCAATCGGGCGGTCAAGTCCTCCTGGGTCTCGATGATGTCCCGATCGATCAGGTCCAGGATCTTCATGTGCCGCAAGGCCTTCATCCCCGCCACCCCCCGCCCGCCTCTTGCAGCTTGCGCTGCAGCACGGCATAGAAATTCCAGCTGTGCCGGCGCAGCAGACGTGCCGGGAAGGAGGAACGCGCCACCTCCACCCGATCCCCCGCCTGCACCTGCTGACCCCACTGGCCGTCCACCGTGAGCAAGGTCTCCGGAGGGTTACCGAGGAGGCGCAGGCTCACCCGGTCGTCCCTGCCCACTACCAGGGAGCGGGCCTGGAGGGTGTGGGGGCAGATGGGAGTCACCTCCAGCACCTCCACCGCGGGGCTGATGACCGGCCCCCCCGCCGAGAGGGAATAGGCCGTGGAGCCGGTGGCGGTGGCCACGATGATCCCGTCCGCCGGGTAGGTGGCCACGGGGAAATCGTTGACCCGCACCTCCAGGTGCACCAGGCGGGCGAAGGGCCCTTTGGCCACCACCACATCGTTCATGGCCAAGAGGGGGGTTGCGGCCTCGCCGCCGCGCACCAGCACCGCCTCCAGCAGCATGCGCTCCTCCACCATGCCCTCGCCCCGCAGCAGGGCCGGCAACTCCTGATACAGCTCGTCCAGCTCCAACTCCGTGAGAAAGCCCAGCCGCCCCAGGTTTATCCCCAGCACCGGTACGCCGAAGGGCGCCACCTGCTTGGCCGCGTTGAGCAGCGTACCGTCGCCCCCCAGCACCAGCACCGCCTGGCTCTCCTCCCATTGCCCCACCTCCCGGGCCAGGTCCTCCCGCTGCAGGAAGGTGGCCGCCGCCGGAGGCAACATGACGCGAAAACCGCGCTGCTCCAGCCAGCCCAACAGCTCGTGGCTGATCCGGGTGGCCTCGGGCTTGTCCAGGTTGGGATACAGGCCGTAAGTCACAGAATCGCGACCAGGAAGCCCACCCCTTCAGGGGTGGGAGGAATGGCCGCCTCCCTCCTTCCGATTTGCCAGCCGTCGTTGTGCCGCAGGAGCTGAAAACACCGCCAGGGGATGCCCTGCGCAACGCGCCTCCCGGC
>JAJZIM010000092.1 GCA_021810565.1 Bacillota bacterium | reverse complement strand
GTCCGCAGGAACGGAAACTGCGCCTTCAGGGCCGGCAGCATATTGCGAAACCCGCGCTTGGTGTACAGGTTGTGCCCGGTGGTGTCGTTCGGGTTGGCGATGTAGCCGTGCCGCAGGTCGCCGGCCACGTCCACCAGAAGGTTGTAGAGCCAGTTGAGGATGCGTGACTGGCCGTCCAAAACGGCGGCGCTGGGCGGGTCCACCACCAGGCGGATTTTAATTGCCGATCGCATCGGCGGCCTCCTTCAGACGGTCCATGACCTCTGGTTCTTGGGGCTGCGGCTTCCGGAGAGCCTGGCCGAAAACACGGAGAGTTTCTGGCCTTGATCCCAATTCCTTGGCTTCTACCCCTATACTTACCAGCATTTCGTTATTATAGACTCCTGCGCCGGGCATGTCAATATATTTGTGGAATTTATCGGCAGCTTGTGCTTCCTTCGTGCCGACGAGCACACCTTTATCTTAGGCTTTTCCTCCAGTAATATCAAGTAATATCCAATTGCTTGCGTGCAGTTTCTACCCCCCGGGCGGAAGGAACTGACTGCCGCCCGGCGAATATCCCCACTCATACCCTCACGGAAGGAGCAGGAGGCATGAACGTGACGGACGAGGAGATTCGATATCCGGCCCAGGACGGTTTCCCTGTGGGGGCCTTCCTGGCCCGCCCGGAAGGGGAGCCCAAGGGAGCGCTGCTCTTGGTCCAGCACCTTTGGGGCGTGGACGACAACCTCCGGGATGTGGCCCGCCGGCTGGCCGCCCAGGGATATGTCACCCTGGCCCCCCGGCTGTACAGCCGGCACGATCTAGAACGGCGGATGGACCCTAAGCGCATCGGTGCCGTGATGGGCATCCTGTTCCGGCTGCCTCCCCAAGTCCAACGCGACCCCGAGCAGGTGGCCGCGCACCTGGCCGACCAGTCGGAGCAGGTGCAAGACACGGGAAAGGCCGTCCTGGAGGTGATGCGCGGCCATTACCGGGAAGGCTTCGTGCAAGATCTGGTCGCCGGGGCCCAGTTCCTGCGCCGGGAGCATCCCCAACTGCCCTTGGGCGCCCTCGGTTTCTGCATGGGCGGCGGCCTGGCGGCGCGAGTGGCGGTGGAGGTTCCGGAGCTGGCCGCCTGCGTGATCTTCTACGGCGAGCACCCGCCCCTGGACCGGGTGGGGGAGATCCAGGCGGCGGTGCTGGGCCTGTACGGCGGGGAGGATCGGCGCATAACCGACGCGGTGCCCGCCTTCGCCGAAGCCATGTCCCGCGCGGGCAAGTCCTTCACCTACCACGTCTACCCCGGCGCCCAGCACGCCTTCTTCGACGACACCCGCCCCGCCCACCATCCCGCGGCCGCCGCTGACGCCTGGCCGCGGGTGAAGGACTTCCTCCGGGAGCATCTGGGCTGAGGTCGGCGCACCTCGGTCCGGCAACTCCATCGCCGCTGGTCGGGTCGCCTCCCTGCCGGTGCCCCGGGGTGCGCGGGGCAAAGCTGATCCGGTGGCATGGTAGCCCCCGGAAATAATTCTTTGGTGCCATAGGTCTGGGACCCGACCAGGGATATAATAAAAACGAAATTCTGAATTTTCGCCATCCAACTACCCGGCGCCTTTGCTCCTTTTAGGCCTCCACCACCTTGGACCACCCGCCTCGAAAGGAGGATTCGCCATGGGTAATTTAACTCCGCTGCTGGTCGACCTGCAGGAGGGTCCGTTTCTCGCCCAGGTCAAGGAACGCTTGGCGACCGGAGACGATCCCACACAACTCATCAACGAATGTCGGGATGGCATGGAGCAAATAGGCAAGCTATTTGAAACTCAGGAGTACTTTATTTCTGACCTGATGATGGCGGCCAACATGTTCAGCACAGCAATGGAAGACATAAAACCGCACCTCAAAGGTGCAAACATCGGCGCCGGAGAAAAGATTGTGGTGGGCACGGTGCAGGGGGACATCCACGACATCGGCAAGAACATCCTTATCGCTGTTCTCTCCTGCAATGGGTTCGAGGTGATCGACTTGGGAGTGGATGTGCCGCCGGAACGTTTCGTCCGAGCGATCCAAGAAAGCGGCGCCAAGCTCGTGGGACTGTCGGCGCTATTGACCACCTCCTTTCTCAGCCTCAAACACACCGTCGAGGTGCTCGATGCCGCCGGCCTGCGCCCCAAAGTGAAGATAATGGTCGGCGGAGGGCCGGTCAATGAACAGGTTCGGATTTTCGCAGGCGCCGACGGAACCGCGAGAGACGCCATCGGCGCGGTCACCCTGGCCAAACAGTTTGCGCGGGAGGTGGCCTGAATGTCCTTGGAGTTGTATCGGGAGCGGTTGCGGCGCATAGAAACCGCCGCCCACCTGGGGGTGCCCGACCGCGTGCCGGTGGTTCTGTTCATGGACTTCTTCGCGGCTCGGCACCGGGGGATGAAAACCTCCGAATTCATCTGGGGCGGCGAGCCCGCCCGCATCGTTATGCAGGAGACAGCGGAGGAATTCCAACCGGACGGCGTGTTGGTCGGCTCCCCCCTGCATCCGCTACTGATGCAGTTGGGGGCTTGGCCCACCAAAATGAGTCTTCCCGGACGTGATCTGCCTGATGATGCGTACTGGCAGTTTCAAGAGAAAGAACCCACCATGCTTCTGGAGGACTACGACTTCATTATTCAGCATGGCTGGAACGCTTTTCTCCCCAAAATTATTGAACGCTGCGTAGATTACATGCCAGCCCCTGACGTTTTCCCCAAGCTCATGGCCATTAACGACCAGGTGCCCAAAGACACGGAGGCTTGGCGACAACAGGGATTTCCCATATTTTGCGGCAAGGCCGATGTCACTCCCTTTGAGCTATTTTCCGCCGCTCGAACCATGACCCAATTTTACCTAGATCTCTATAGATATCCGCAAAAAGTAATAGATGCTATGGATGCTGCACTTCCCGATATTCTTGAGGTAAGCATGGGGGTACTAAAGACTTCCGGAGTCAACCGCATTTTCTTAGGCGGCACTCGCGAGGCAGGGGCTTTCCTATCACCGAAAAAATATGAGCAATTCTGCCATCCTTGGAGGAAGCAGATGGTACAGGCCTATGTTGATGCGGGATTTGAGGTAATGCTGCATCTTGACCAAGATTGGACCTTAAACTTGCCATATTTCAAAGATTTCCCTGCCGGTAAGGTCAGTCTTCACACCGATGGTTTCACCGATATCTTTAAGGCTAAGGAGATTCTCCAGGGGCACATCGCACTTAAAGGCGATGTTCACCCTACCATGCTTACCCTTGGCAGCCCTGAGGAGGTAGATGCATACTGTGAAAAATTGATCCGTGTAGTTGGCAAGGATGGTGGATTTATTCTCAGTCAGGGTTGTGACGTACCCATGGTTGCACGTCCCGAGAACGTGCACGCTATAGTAGAGGCGGCTCACAAATATGGTGTGTATGGGAAGTGATCCAGCATCTATGTTGCTAGTCGGTGAATCGCTTAATGCGTGTAGTCCCCGGGTGAGCCAAGCCATAGCCGATAGAGATGCACCCTTCATCCAGGCTCTGGCGGAACGGCAATTGGCTTTAGGTGCTGACACCTTGGATGTCAATGCCGCTACCGGCACTGGGGATGAGGCCCAAGACCTGACCTGGGTGGTGCAAACCGTGCAAGCCGCTGTCCATTTGCCGCTGATGTTGGACAGTGCCGATCCCCATGCCTTGCGGGCAGCGCTGGCGGTACATGAGGGTAAGGCCATGGTCAACTCTGTAAATGGCACCCAGAGCAAGCTGGCCTCCGTCGTGCCGCTGCTCCAGGAATATGGTTGTGGTGTGGTGGCCTTAAGCATCGGCGAGGATGGTATCCCCTGTAGCGCCAATGAACGCCAGAAGGTGGCCGAAAGGATAATCGCCTACCTGATAAAGGCGGACATACCCTTTCCGAACATCTACCTTGACCCCCTGATTTTTGCCATCAGCACCGATACCTCCGCCGGCAATATGGCCTTGCGCACTTTATCCGGTTTCAAAGCTGCATTCCCCAAGGTTAAGACCATCGTCGGCCTGTCTAACATCAGTTTTGGACTGCCCATGCGGCGCCTATTGAACCGCACTTTTCTAAGCTTGCTCCTCGACCGTGGTCTGGACGCCTGCATTGCCGATGTATTGGACCCGGCCATACGGGCAACTGCCCTGGCTACGGAGGTCTTGGTCGGTCGGGACCAGTACTGCGCCACTTTCACCCGCGCTTACCGGAGCGGCATGTTCAAGGGCGCTTGATTGCCGGCTCCGCACAGCAAGCGCGGTTTTTTCCTGCCCATCGCTGCATCGCCGCCCAGCCCGTCAGACGATCTTTTTCCCGCTGTCGCCGCGTCATCCAGCGGCGCAACGGCATTCTCCTGCTGGCTCGTGGTCTGCGCTCCATTAATTGAACCGCACCACGGTGACCCCGTGCTCCCCCTCCCCCGCGCCCCCCAGGCGTAGCTCGGCGACACGCGGATCGCCGCGCAGCCGCTCCCAAATCACCCGGCGCAGCGTGCCGGTGCCCTTGCCGTGGATGATGCGCGCCGTCTCCACCCCCGCCAGTTGACAGTCGTCCAGATACCGCTCCAGCACCTCCATGGCCTCCTCCACCCGCATGCCCCGCAGGTGCACCTCGGGAGCCACCTCGCGGGCGCGCGCCGCCGTCAAGGCCCCCACTCCCGTGGCTTCCACCGCTCGTGGCTGCTCCGGTGCGCGCTCCGCGAGCTCCAACTCCTCCAGCCCCAGGCGCACCTTCAAAAGGCCCGCCTGCACCAACACCTGCCCCTCCGCGGGCGCCTCCAGCACCGTGGCCGTGAGGCCGAGCCGGCGGGCGTATACGGGGGTGCCGGGCAAAAGTTGCGCCGGGAGCACCCGGACCTGGGGCGGCGGCGTAGCCGAGACAACCTGTTGCAGCCGCTCCTTGAGCTGTTCCTGGACCCGCCGCCCCGCCTCCTCCTCGCCGCTGCGCTGGGCGCGGCGCAGCTCCCGCAGGGCCTCCCGCACCTGGCGCTCGGTCTGCGACAACAGTTGCCGGGCCTCTTCCCGGGCGCCCTCCCGCAGCGTCGTCGCCCGCAGCTCGGCCTGGGACAACTGCTCCTGGGCGCGCCGGAGCAGTTCCGCGGCATCCCGCCCCGCCTGAACCGCCGCCTCCCGCTCCCGGGAGGCGGCCCGGCGCTCCTCCTCCAAGCCCCGGAGCACCTCCTCGATGCGCAGCTCCTCCCGGGTCAAGAACTCCTCGGCCCGCTTCAGGATCGCCTCCGGAACCCCCAGACGCGCCGCGATTCGCAGCGCGTTGCTGCTGCCCGGTGCCCCCAGGAGCAACCGGTAGGTGGGGCGCAGGGTGGCCTCGTCAAACTCCACGGCGGCGTTCTCCATGCCCTCCCGGAGGTAGGCGAAGGCCTTCAGCGCTCCGTAGTGGCTGGTCACCACCGTCAGCACTCCCCGACCCTGGAGTTCCTCCAGGATCGCCTGCGCCAGCGCCGCGCCCTGCTCCGGATCGGTGCCCGCCCCCAGCTCGTCCAGGAGCACCAAGTCCCCCGGTCGGGCCTGCTCCAGCACCCCCACGATGGCCGACAGGTGGGAGGAGAAGGTGCTCAGGTTCTGCTCCACCCCCTGCTCGTCGCCGATGTCGGCGAAGATTCGGGGGAAAACCCCCAGCTCGGTCTCTTCCGCCGCCGGCACGAAAAGCCCCGCCTGGGCCATGAGGGCCAAGAGGCCCAGGGTGCGCAGGGCCACCGTCTTTCCCCCGGTGTTGGGCCCGGAGATCACCAGCACGGTGAAAGAGCGGCCCAGCTCCAACTCGATGGGCACCGCGGCGCCGCCCAGGAGCGGATGCCTGGCACCGCGCAAGCGCGCCGCCGGACCCTGGGCCAGCCGGGGCTGGACCGCCCGGTGCTCCCCCGCCAGCCGGGCCTTGGCCAGGGCGAAATCCAGCCGTCCGAGGGCCTCCAGGCTAGCCTCCCAGGCGGCACCGTCCCGGGCGATTAGCCCGGACAGCTCCGTCAGAATCCGCTCCTCCTCCCGCCGCTGCCTGGCCATGAGCTGGGCCAACTGGTTGTTGAGCTGCACCGCCGCCATGGGCTCCACGAAGAGGGTGGCGCCACTGGCCGACACGCCGTGGACCACCCCCGGCACCTGATCCCGGTGCTCCTGGCGCACCGGCAAGACGTAGCGGCCCTCCCGCAGGGTGATCAGGGGATCCTGCAAGAGCCGCTTCTTATCCTCGGAGCGCAGGAATGCCTCCAGGCTCTCGCGGACCTTGGCCTGAAGCGCACGGGATCGGCGCCGCAGCCGCCCCAGCTCCGGCGTAGCCGCGTCCGCCACCTCCCCGGTGGGGACGATGGCGCGTCCCACCGCCGCCTCGAACTGCCCCAGGTCGGCTAAACCCGCTCCCAGGTCCGTCAGGAGCGGCCCCGCCCTTCCGGCATCCAGGGCCGTGCGGAAACGCCGGGCGGCCGCCGCCACCTGTCCCAAGGCCAACAGCTCCGCGCCAGTGAGCACACCCCGGCGCACGGCCCGGGCCAGACTCTCCCGCGGGTCCCCCAGGCCGCTCAGGGAGGGCGCGCCCCCCAGAAAATCCACGGCCTCCCGGGTCTCCTGCAGCCACTCGGCCACTTCCTCCGGCCGCGCCGCAGGCAGGAGCGCGCCGCACCGCTCCCGCCCCCAGACGGTGTCCGCCAGCTGGCTCAAGCGCTCCAGCACCCGGGGGTAGTCCAAAAGGCGCCGCGTGCGCTCGTCCGCCACCGCCTCCGCCGCCGTGGCCTCCATCCTCAGTTGCCCAGGGCCCGCAGAGGGGCAGGAATCCGGCCGCCGCGGCGGATGAGTCCCTCGGCCGCAAACCGGCTGACCCCCATCACCGGTGCCCGACCCAAAAGGCCGCCGAACTCCACCCAGTCCCCCTCCCGGTGTCCCACGGCGGGAATCACCCGCACCGAGGTGGCCTTGTCGTTGACCATGCCGATGGCGGCCTCGTCGGCGATGATCCCGGCGATGGTGGCCGCCGGGGTGTCCCCGGGGATGACGATCATGTCCAGCCCCACGGAGCACACCGCGGTCATGGCTTCCAGCTTCTCCACGCTCAAGGCCCCGGCTAGGACCGCCTCCACCATGCCCGCGTCCTCGCTGACCGGCAGGAAGGCGCCGGAAAGTCCCCCCACGTGGGCGGAGGCCATGGCCCCGCCCTTTTTCACGGCGTCGTTCAACAGGGCCAGGGCCGCCGTGCTGCCGGGCGCGCCGCAGCGCTCCACCCCCATGGCCTCCAGGATCTTGGCCACACTGTCCCCCACCGCCGGGGTGGGGGCCAGGGACAGGTCCACGATGCCGAAGGGTATCCCCAGCAGGCGAGAGGCCTCCCGTCCCACCAACTCCCCCGCCCGGGTGACCTTGAAGGCGGTGCGCTTCACGATGTCGGCCAGGGTGCCCAGATCCGCCTCCGGATGCTGCTGCACCGCGCGCAGCACCACCCCCGGCCCGCTCACCCCCACGTTGAGCACCGCTTCCGGCTCCCCCACCCCGTGGAAGGCGCCGGCCATGAAAGGATTGTCCTCGGGAGCATTGCAAAAGACGCTGAGGCGCGCCGGCCCGGAGAAATTGCGGTCGGCCGTCTTCCGGGCGGCCTCCAGGACCGTCTCCCCCATGCGGGCCACCGCGTCCATGTTGATGCCAGCCTTGGTGCTCGCCACGTTCACCGAGGCGCACACCCGCTCCGTAGCCGCCAAGGCCTGCGGAATGGCCTCCACCAGGGCCCGGTCCCCCGCGGTGAAGCCCTTGTGCACCAAGGCGGTGAACCCGCCCACGAAGTCCGCTCCCACCGTGCGCGCCGCCTCATCCAGGGCGCGGGCCACGCCTACGAAAGCGTCTGGCTCGGCGCCGTCCAGCACCAGGCTCACCGGGGTGACCGCCAGGCGCCGGTTGATCACCGGGATGCCGAAGGACTGGGCCAGCCGGCCGGCCACCCGGTCCAGGCCGCCGGCCACCCGCTCCACCTTCTCCCGCACCCGGGCCGCCACCGCCGCCGCGTCGCGCCCGGCGCAATCGCGCAGGGACAGCCCCAGCGTGACGGTGCGGATGTCCAGCTGCTCCGAATGCACCATGCGGATGGTCTCCAGGATCTCTTCCCGGCTAAAGGAGATCGGCAAACAACAATCCCCCCGTCTGTCCTGCGGCGCTTTCAGATCCGGTGCATGTATCGGAACACGTCCTCCCGCTGCATGATCACCTGGACGCCCACCTCCCGTCCCCCCTCGGCCAAGCGCGCCTGGAGCGCCGCGAATTCCAGCCTGCAGGCGGCCAGGTCCACCACCATGGTCATGGTCAGGTAGCGGTCCACGATGGTCTCGCTGATGTCCAGGATGTTGGCCCCGCTGTCGGACAAAAGGCCCGCGACGGCGGCGATGATCCCCACCCGGTCCGGGCCCAAGACGGTGACGATGGCCCGCTCACCCGCCGCGGCCTGGGCCGCTGCGGGCCAGGGCTGGCCCGGCCGATCGAGGCTGACCAGTTCGTCCAGCGTCCGGCGCCGGGGCGGCGTGGGTTCCTCGGCCGGGTATCCCACTCCCAGGAGCACCGCCACCTCCCGACCGGCGGGCACCTCCAAAATCGACTCCATCTCCCGGGCCGAGAACCAGCCCACGATGACGGACCCCAGCCCCAGGTCATGCGCCGCCAGGGAGAAGTTCTCCACCGCCAGGCCCAGGTCGAAGAGGTACCACCAGTCCTCCTTCTCCGTCACCAGCTCGCCCCGGATATATCCGGAGCGGCCCCGCTCCCCCAGCACCGCCACTATCACCGGGGCCGCCGCCAGGGGCTTGCGCCGGGACCGGTCCGCCCGGGCCAGACGCTCGCGCAGCGCGGCGTCGCGCACCACCACGAAAGTCCACGGCTGGCAGTTGGCCCAGGACGGCGCCCAGCGGGCCGCCTCCAAGGCCTTGGCCAGCACCGCGTCCTCCACCGGCCGCTCCTGAAACCGGCGTATGGTGCGTCGGCTGAAAACGGCCTCGAAAAGATCCCCCAAAACTGCGCGGCGCCGGGCGCCCCCGACTTGAGCCGCGGGGAGGCGGCGCCGCTCCCTCCCTTCAAGGAATACATGGGTCCGCCGGCCTTGGGAAGTCCTTGGGGTTACCCGGAATAGGCGCAACTCGGCTCTCGCACCCGCAGGTAGGCTGGCCCGGATGACCCCGTCCGCTCGCCGCCGAGGTCCCGGCTGTCCCCGTCCCTGCCGGCCCGCGGCCTGGCGGGTCAACCTCGGGCTGGGCCGCCACCTCAAGCCCCCGGGCTCGGCCGCGGGGTGGCCGACGGCCGGTGCCTGCGTTCCAAAGCCAACAGCCGCTCCTTCCACGGCAGGCCGGCGGAAAAGCCCCCCGGCCCGGCCCGGCCTACCACCCGGTGGCAGGGCACCAGGAGGGGCACGGGGTTCGCGGCGCAGGCTCCCCCCACGGCCCTGGCCGCGTCACGGCTGCCCAAGGCTACCGCCACCTCCCCGTAGGTGCGGGTCCGCCCCGCGGGGATCCGCCGCAGCTCCTCCCAGACCCGGCGTTGAAAAGACGTCCCGCGGCGCAGATCCACCGGCCAGCGCGGCCAGGGTTCCTCCCCGGAGAGATAGGCGGCCAGCCGGCGCGCCAGTGCCGCGTCCGGATCGCCCGCCGCCGCCTCCGGCAGGCACGCCTCCAAGAGCCATGCCGCCGCGGTGCGCTCAGGCACCGGCAGAATCAGGCGGACCACGCCGCGCTCCGTCCAACCCAGCCCCAGCCAGCCGCCTGGAACGCAGACGAGTCCCCGATGCACGGCCATCACCCCGGATCCAGGATAGCACAAAAAGACAGCCGCGGGAATCCTCCGGCCCTCAGCTGCGGGCCCAGGGAGGCAGTCCCCGGCGGCACAACTCCTCCGCGATCTCCCGCACCAGACGCACCCGCTGCTCGTCCAAAAGCTGCACCAGTTCCCGGCGCAGAGCGCCCTCCTCCGCCTCCCCCACGCTGAGGGATGCCGCCACAGGGCTCTTGAGCACACTCACCTTGCCCGTAGGCTCCAGCCTGGCCTCGGCCACCTCGTCCGCCGTGCGCACCCCTTGCTCCCGCAGGGCCATCCACAGGTCGGGCAGGCTGACCCGCTCCTTGCGCCGGTTGCCCTCCAGCACCTGTCCCCTGGACACCAGCAGGGTGGGCTCCCCCTGGGTGATGCGCTCGGCCGTGCGGCTGAAGAGGTTGATCCAGGACAGGACGATCTGCAAAAAGCCCAGAAAGACGATGGGGATGAAGCCCAAGATCAACGAACGCTTCGGATCCTCCATGGCGATGGCCACGGCCTCGCCGATGATGATGATCACCGCGACGTCGAAGGGCGCCATCTTGCCCAGGGAGCGCTTGCCCATCATCCGAAACACCAGGAAGGCCACGAAATACAAGGCCGCCGTGCGGTACAGGAGGGGGAAGACCTCCTTCCAGAAGAAAGGCATACGTGCACCTCCCCGGCTATTCTGCCTGGAAAGAGGGAGTCTTAGCCGCCCAGGAAGCAAGGCCGTGAACTGGCTCCTCCTCAGACCGCCCCTGGGGGGATCAGCACCGGGAAGTACCCGGAACACCGGGAGAGGAGCCGCCACTTGGCAGTTCCTCCCTCCTTCCACTCCGTGCTTTCGTTCCCCGGTGGTAACTGCTCAGGAGGGATGGCGAAGCCGGGGTGCGGCATGCCCCAGGCATTCACCTGCCTGACGAATTCCCATATCCATGTCTGCCATAATGAAGAAGTCGACAATGCCGCATGAATACTGGGTCGGCAGCAATTAAGGCATAAATATGCACCGAAAACCCTTCCAATTATCTGCAACTTGAAGCGTGATTCTGA
>JAJZIM010000018.1 GCA_021810565.1 Bacillota bacterium | reverse complement strand
ACACCGCCATGATGAACGCCACCCGGTGGGCGGTATGGCACCGGCTGAAGGGCATGGGTATGCCTACGGAAGCGGGCTCCGGGGCCAGGACGAAGTACAACCGCACCAGGTTCGGCCTGCCGAAGGATCACTGTCTGGACGCCGCCTGCGTCGGAGCGTCCACCCCGGAGCGGCTGACCTTCGCCAACGGCAAGGTGGTCGTGCTCAGGGCGCTGGGCCGTGGGCACCGGCGGATGGCGAACGTCGACCGGTACGGTTTTCCCAAAGGTCACCGTTCGCGGTCGAAGTCGGTCCACGGCTTTCGGACCGGGGACGCGGCAGTTGTCCGGGTGCCGTCCGGCCGATACGCGGGTACCTGGCGCGGCACGGTGGCCGTGCGCTCTTCGGGATCCTTCGACCTGAAGGACGCCGCCGGGAAGCGCATGATCCAGGGGATCTCCTGGCGGCACTTCCGGCTCCTGCAGCACAACAACGGCTGGCAAATCGGAAGGAGGGAAGCGGCCATTCCTCCCATCCCTGAAGGGGTGGGCTTCCTGGCCGCGATTTTGTGAGCCCCGAACGGCGCTTTTGGACCATTCTGCTCCTAGTGGTCGCGATGGTTTTCGTGCTGGGCGCGGCCGTGGTCACCCTGCTGCCCTTCCCCCTCAATCCTTGGGGGACCAACACCTTCGTCCCCTAGCTGCCGCCGGCGGCGTTGCGACATAGGCGAAACCCGATGTACCCGGCGGCCTTGGAGGGCAGCACCGGATTGCGCTGCCAACTGGTGGCGTCCATCCAATCGGACATGAAGGAGCCGCCGCGGGTAACCACGTATCCTTTCCAGCGCCCGAAGGTCCAGTTCTTGCCGTCGTTGCCCGGGTAGGGCGTGAAGGGCGAGGAGGTCCATTCCCAGACGTTCCCCGCCATGTCGTACAGGCCGTAGGGGCTGGCGCCGGAGAGGTACGTCCCCACGGCGGTGGGGTGGCCCACGTCATACTCCACGTTGGCGCGGCCCGGCACCCAGTGGTTCCCCCAGGGATACTGTCCGTCCTGGGGCCCCCGGGCCGCGTGCTCCCACTCGGCCTCGCTGCACAGCCGATCGCCGGCCCACCGGGCGTAAGCCGTGGCGTCGTACCAGGTCACGTCCGTGACCGGATAGTCACCCTCCCCGGGCGGATAGGTGCCGTGGCGCCAGCCGGTCGGCGCCGGTCGTCCCGTGGCTTTCAAGAAACGCGCGTACTCGCGATCGGTGACCAGGTAGCGACCGATGTAGTAGGCGGACAGGTGCACCCGGTGGGCCGGACCGTCGTTGGAGTTGGCCCCGGGCGCGTTGGTGCCCATGACGAAGCTGCCCGCCGGGATAAACACCATGCGGGACAACCCCGGCGCCGCCGTCCGGGGTGAAGCTTGGCTTCCGGGCAGTCCTCCATGGGCAAAGGAGCGCATCACCCGGCCCGCCAGGTACACCGAGTGCAGGGTGACGCCCACCACCAGGAGGAAAAGCCCTGCGGCCGCCAACCGCCCCCCGTGGCGCGCCACCCAGCGCACCACGGGCCGCACCGCCTGGGGCCCGCTCAACGGGGCTGCCGCCTCCAGGGCAGGCGCAATGTCGCCGGGGAGGCCTGCCAAAGCGCCCGGTAACGGTGGTGCAGCAGATCCTCGATGCGCTGTTGCATCGGCTGCACCTCGAAAAAGCCCACGAAGGCATAGCGGATATGGCCGTGGGGGCCGATCAGGAACTCGGCGTGGTGGGCCGAGGTGCTCAGGTTCCACTGGGGGGCCACCTGGGGATCATCCCACAGGTCGATGAGGATGACGGCGATCTTCTTGCCGAAAAGATGGTGCAGGTGCAGCGCGTACTCTAAGTTCAAGGCGCCGTTGGTCTCATGCACCGGCACGTCGAACAGGACGAAGATGTACTGATGGCGCGTCAGGGCCTCGCGCACCGTCTCCTGCTGAAGCTGCGCCGCCAGGGGGGACCCGGAGGTGCTGGTGTCGTACCAGCGCAACACGTGGGGCTTGCCGTGGAGCGTCACCCGCTCCCCCACCACCAGGTTGTTGCTGGCCGGAGCCTCCATTCCCACCTTGAGACCCGGATAGACCGGGGCCAAGGCCCCGGGCAACAGGTCGCTGCTGCAACCGGCCAACACGGCGGCCATGAGACCCGCCAGCACCGCCGCCCGGAATCTGCGCACCGCTGCGCCTCCCCCCTTGGAGCACCTCGCCCCCCGCCTTTTGTATATCTTCGCCTTTCTAAAACGGAAATCCTGCTGGGCACGCCGCTCCCCCAACGGAAAAGGCCGGGGAGGTCATCCCCGGCTCCCGCCGCCCGAACGCCTAGCCGCAGCTCACTCGCCGGCGGCCTGCTCCACCCGGTCCGGCACCGCCGTCACCCGGTAGACGCAATCGCCGTCCCCCGTGGCCATGCAGGTCTCGCGCTGCACCTGGACCCCCAGGATCCGTTGGAAGGCTCCCGCGTCGGCATCGCACAGAACCGGAAAAGCCCTGGCCGCCCGGGGGCGCAGGCAGTTGGCGATGCGCACCTCCCAGCTGCCGTCGCCCAGCCGCCGGAGGCTGGGCATCTGCCCCTCTTCCCGCAGGGTATCGCACAACTCGTTCAGCCGCGTCTCCAGGGATTCACCCTGCACCCGGCGTCCCCAGCGCTTGGCCTGATGCTCCTCCTGGCGCGCCATCAGGGCCGAAAGGCCCTCATCCCCCTCCAGCTCCCGAATATCCCTCAACAGCCGGATGGCCAGGTCGTCGTAGCGGTGCGGGAATTCATCCTCGGCCTTGGGGGTCAGGTGATACAGAAAACTCGGCCGCCCCACCTTGCGCCGCAGCTGGGAACTCTCCACCAGGCCGTCCCGCTCCAGGGTCGCCAGGTGCTGGCGCACCCCCATGGGGGTGATGCCCAATGCTCGGCTCAGCTCCTCCACAGTCATCCGACCGTGCTGCTTCAGCAGGGTCAGAATCTCGCGCCGACTGGAAGGTTTACGCTCCACCATCCGCCCCACCGCCTCCCCTTTTTTCTGTATTCACATTAGCATATGTGCATGGCATTGTAAAGTTAAAATAGGCGCAAGCTGACGATTGTAACGGAAAACCAAAGCACCTGCAAAGCTGCGTTCACAAAATCAGGGCCATACTGCCAACGGTACCAGGCTGATCCCAGAGAGCAGCACAGCCAGCAGGGCCACCCCCACATGCACCTGCAGCAGCCGCTCCCGCACCGGTGACCGCCAGGGACCGTAGTGCAGCACCAGGCCCAGGACGAAGACCCCGATGAGCAAGACGGCGGCGGCCATGAAAACGAAGAGCATCCCCAGTCCGGCCACCGCCAGGAAGATGCGGAAGCCCTCCAGGAGGAAGTAGAACAGCACGATGCGCACCACCCAGAACACGGTGGCGGCGGACAGGTGTGCCCACAGCCAGAAGCCGGCCGTCGAACGCCGCCGCCCCATCAGGAGCAAGCCTCCCGACAGCAGGGTCAGCGCCATGAGCAAGAGATCCAGGTCCGTCAACACCCCCGCCGTGCCGCGGAAGATGGCCCGGGTGATCTCGTAGGGATAGGACAGGGGTCCCAGCATGCGTCCGGCTTCCAAAAGGCCTCAACTCCTCCCGTGCATCGTCTAACCCAGGGAGCCGGATATGTGCAAGGTCAAAGGCATCTCCGCGATCCGCCTTGCTCCCTCCCACAGCACCAGCCGAAAAGGCGTGCCCGTTCCCAGATAGGGGGTGGGGCTGCCTTCGGCCCGCACCCGCAACACCAGCTGCCGGGTCTCTTGGGAAGGTATAATCGCCTCCGGTCGGTTGTACGCCACGCCGCGCGGCAGTCCCTCCGGAACCAGCCGGAAGGTGTGCGCGGCAAGTCCGTTGTTGGTGACCGACACTCGATAGGTGAACCGCGCGCCGCCCGGCTCCAAAGACCCGCTTCTGGTCTCCAGCTTCCACTGAGCACCCGTGGCGACCAAGAGCGGCGCCGCCGTGATGGCCACGGCCAAGACGGCCAGGACCGTCCCCGTCACCGCCCGGCGGGAGAGATGGAACAGCCACGCCCCCTCCCCCTGGGGCCCCGCGGTTCCTCCCGGCCGCGGCGGGGAGAAGTCCAGGATGGGCGGTCGCCCCTTGCCCGCCATGATGGCGGCGCAGGCCTCCACGCACTCGCCGCAGTCCACGCACTCCGGGGAGTCATCCCGGCTGAGGATCGGCACCCCCATGAAGCAAACCTTTTCGCAGTAGCGGCAGCGGGCGCAGTCCGCCTCCCGGTCCCGCTGAAAGCGCACCCGCAGGGTATCGCCCCAGCCGGGGAAGGAATAGCGCAAGAGCTCCGCCAGCCAGGCGAAGACCAGTTGGTACAGGGTGCCGAAAGGGCAAAGGCGGCACCAAAGATGCCGCAGCCAGACGATGTCCAAGAAGATCAGGGCCGTGACGGCAAGGTACGCCGCGACCCAGGGCTCGCGCAGCCCCAAGATGCTTCCCAAGAGGTAGGGCGGATCCACCAGATAGGACAGGGTGGCGAAGGCCAGGATCCCCGCTCCGATCACGGCCGCCCCCGTGAGCCCCACCCAGGCCCCGGCGCGCGGCCAGCCCCCCAGCCGCCACCGCCGCCCCGGCGCCCGGGATCCCCCCCACAGGCCCCACCGCCCCCGCAGCAACACGCCCAACTGGTCTCCCGTCTCCGCCAAGAGCCCCTGGGGGCAAAACCAGCCGCAAAAGGCCCGCTCCAAAACGAAGGAGAGGGCGAAAAGAAAGAGGAACAGCGCCAGGATAAAGGCGATGGGGATGATGACCAGAAAGGGAATCCCCACGCTGTTGGTGGCCAGCAGGGGATACACGTGCCCGTAAAGATACACGCGCTCGCGGTGCAGATCGATCCGGAAGACGTTCAGGAAGGGAGCCGCCGCGAAGGCCGCCAGGGTGACCAGCTGCAGGGCCCGCCGCCAGCGCCGGATCTTCCCCTGCATTCCCGTCCCTCCCCTTTTCTACACCACCGCCTTTCTTTATACTCCTCGCAGGATCGCCTGTAAATAGCCCGGAGGAGCCATGCGCTTCCCCGGGGCTGGGCCGGGGTGCCGGCTGCCGGGTCAGCCCTCCCGCTCCGCCAGATGCACCAGCAGGTGCCCCTCCCCCTCCAGAAGCGGCAGCTCCCCCAGGCGGTCCAACAGATCCATGCCGTGGCGGGCGAGAAAGGGCATCACGTTCATGACCCGCTCCTGCAGGTTGCCCCGCGGGTAGAGGTTTTCCCGCACCTTGCGCAGCTGGCGCAATCCCGCCTCGCAGGAGCGGCGGTGCTCCTCGAAGGCCTTGCGCTCCAGCCACTCGCTCTGCTCCAGGATCCGCCGCAGGTTGTCCTCCGCCAGCACCCGAACCTCCGGGGCCGCCACCTGCACCCGTTCCACCAACTGCCGGTAGCTGCGGGCGGCCTCCTCCCGCCATGCCGCGAACTCGGCGTGGATGCCCACCTGATCACGTTCCTCCAGATAGCGGGCCGTGCTTGCCGCGAAGTCGCCCACCGCCGCCGGGAAATCCAGGCCGTGGCGGCGCATCAGCTTTTCCACCGTCCCCTCCACCAGAGTTAGGCTGGGCCGCAGGTAGAGGATAGGAAGCTGGCGTCCGAAGCGGGCGAATACCTCCCGCAGTTGGGCGTGGTAGGACAGTTCCCCCGGTCCCACCACCTGGGCCAGGACGGGAAAGAGGTGGTCCTGCACCAGGGGGCGGGCGAAGACGTCGGGGCTGAATTCCTGGGGGAAGCGCCCCACGCGCTGCTCCAACTCCCCCGCCTCCCAACCGGTGGAGCGCCCCCGCAGGGTGATCCGGTCCTCCTCCCAATGCAGCGGCAGGCGTTCTCCCTCCCAGAAGTGGAACAGGTGCAGGCTGCCCGCCTCCTTGACCACCTGGGGCACAAAGCCCCCGGCCGTCAGGCGAGCGTCCGCCGCCGCCACCGCCCGGGCCACCTCCCGGCGCTCCCGCACCACTCCGGCCAGCACCGGTGCGGCCAAGTCCCGCAGCTTGGGATCCAGGGCGTCCACCATGATCAGCCCCTGCTCCCGGAAGAGGCGGGCCATGACCCGGGCGAACCACTCGGCCAGGTTGTCGGCCTGGGCCGCCTCGCCCTCCAGCAGATCCAACACGCTCCGGCGTCCTTCCCCCGGCGGCAGCGTCTCGGTCAGACGGTGGATCAGGTCGAAGACGCCCGGCCCCACCTCCACCCAGCCCGCGGGCACCTGTCCCTCCGGCAGCCCCTCCACGCGCAGTTCCCGCCACGTAAGATCCGATCCCAACAGATGCAGGTGATCTATCTCCGCCAGGTCGTGGTCCTCGCCGGCGACCCAGAAGAGGGGCACCACCGGCGTGCCCAGTTCCTCCTCCAGCCGTCGGCTCAGGGCCGCCGCGACCAAGGCCTTGTACACCGTGTATAGAGGGCCGGTGCATACTCCCGCCTGCTGTCCCGCCACCACCACCGTGGCCAGCGGGTCGGCCAGCCGCTCAATATTGGCCTGGGTGCGGGGCCCGGACCCGATCCGGCGGTTGTAGGAGGCCAGGATCTCGGCCGCCCGCAGTCGCTCCCCCGGCACGGCCAGCACCTGCTCCCGCCGCTGCCGCCAACTGTCGGGATCCCGAGGATCGTAGCTGTAGAACTCGGCCACCGCGGGGAAGTCCTCCCGATAACGGCGAACCAAAGGGAGGGCCTCCGGCAGCATCACCCGCTCCAGGCGCATCAGCTGGGCTCCCCCACCGCAGCATCCCGCATCACCCGCACGAGCAGCGCCTCCTCCTTCGGGTCGATGGTCCGCAGATCGAGCAACAGCCCGTCGTGCTGCACCCGCCCCACCAGGGGTGGTGCGCCGTGCCGGAGCCGTTCCGCCAGTTGGGCCGCCGTGATCCTCCGGGGCGTGACCTCCACCAGGGAGGTCGGTAATTCCACCGCCGGCAGCGAGCCGCCACCGGGACGGGAGGTACCCGGCAACACCCGCACCTGGGCCGCCTCCCCCAGCGCCCGGCCAAGCGCCCGAGCCAACCGCGAAGCCCTGCGCCGCAGCAGCTCGGGCGACGTTCCCAGCATGCGCAGGGTGGGGATCCGCTCCCACGCCTCCCCCCGCAGGTAGAGGCGCAGGGTGGCCTCCAGGGCGGCGATGGTCAGTTTGTCCACCCGCAGGGCCCGGGCCAGGTGATCCCGCTTCAGCCGCTCCACCAGTTCCCGCCGCCCCACGATGATCCCGGCCTGGGGACCGCCCAGGAGCTTGTCCCCGCTGAAGGTGACCAGATCGGCCCCGTCCCGGATGCTGGACTGCACCGTGGGCTCCGAGGCCACCTGCCGGGATCCCAGCTCCACCAGCACCCCGCTGCCCAGGTCCTCCACCACCGGCAAACCGCGGGAATGGGCCAGTTGCACCAGCTCCGGCAGGGGCACGTCCTGGGTGAAGCCCACGATGCGGTAGTTGGACTGATGCACCTTCAACAGGAAGGCCGTCTCCTCCCGAATGGCCGCCTCGTAGTCCGCCAAGTGGGTCTTGTTGGTGGTACCGACCTCCACCAGGATGGCCCCGCTGGCCAGCATCACCTCGGGAATGCGAAAGGAGCCCCCGATCTCCACCAACTGGCCGCGGGAGATGGGCACCTGGCGACCGTGCGCCAGGGTATGCAGCACCAAGAACACCGCGGCGGCGTTGTTGTTAACCGCCATGGCCGCCTCGGCCCCGGTGATTCGGCAGAGCACCTCCTCCAGGTGGCTGTGCCGAGAGCCCCGCCGTCCGGTGTCCAGATCAAACTCCAGGTTGCTGTAGCCGCGGGCCGCCTCGGCGAGCGCCTCCACCGCCTCCTCGGCCAGGACTGAGCGCCCCAGGTTGGTGTGCACCACCACTCCCGTGGCGTTCAGCACCCGGGTGAGGTGCGCTCGTTCCAGCTCGCTAAGGCGCGCCGCCGCCGCCTCCAACACCACCCGGCTGCCGATCTCCAAGGAAGCCAACTCCTCCTCCGGCACTTGCTGCACCCGGCGGCGCAGCCCCTCCGCCGCCGCGGCGATGGCCCGAGCCACTTGGGCGCGGGGAAACCGCCCGATCAGTTCCCGGCCCCGCGGGTCGTCCAGCAGGCGTCCCACCGCCGGGATCTCCCGCAGCAGTTCCCGCCGGGAAGTCCTCATCGCGCCGCGTCCCGCAGCCGCTCCCGGGCCGCCCGCCCCAGAGCCCACGCCGCGGTATACAATCCGTAGCCGCATAGCGCCAAACCCACCAGATCGACGCGCGAAAAGATATACTCGTCGCGCACCACGCTCACCACCGGCGGGATGGCTCCCGCGCCGATGGCCGCCAATCCCCGCACCAGCGCTCTTTGGGGCATGGGTGATCTCTCCCTTCTCGCACCGCCGCGGCAGGAATACCCGTGTGCGCGGCGAAGAATATCCTCAATCCGGCAGCCAAGAGGTGGTGGCAGGCATGTTTACCGGCGAAATCCAACAGGATATGGCGGCCCTGCTGCAAAGGGTGCAGGGAATCCTCGGCCGTTTGGCCCCCCGCTCCACGGGAGCCCTCTCCCCTGTGCCCACGCCGGGGCACTTCCAAAGCCTGATCCGTCAGGCGGCCCGCCGCTACGACCTGCCGCCGCAGCTCCTGCAGCGGGTGATCGCCGCCGAGTCCGGCTTCAACCCCCAGGCGGTGTCCTCCGCCGGCGCCATGGGGCTCATGCAGCTCATGCCCGGCACCGCCGCGGAGTTGGGGGTCACCGACCCCTTCGACCCGGCCCAAAACGTCGCCGCCGGAGCGCATTACCTGCGCTCCCTGCTGGATCGCTTCGGCGGCAGCCTGCCTCTGGCCCTCGCCGCCTACAACGCGGGGCCAGCCGCGGTGGAGGCCGCCGGCGGCATCCCCCCCATACCCCAGACCCAGGCCTACGTTGCCGAGATCCTGGGAAACAACCTGGACCGCTACGGCTAGCCGCCGGCCGGTTGCCGCCGGCGGCGCCACAGGAGGTAGCCGAGGCCCAGCACCACCACCAGGCCCAATAGCAGGTAAAGCGCGGGACCGGGCCGCATCCACACCAGGAGCACCTGAAACTGGGGACCCAACAGCATGGATCCGGTGGCGAACAGCGCCGTATACAAAAGCGCCCCCCCGACCGTGCAAATCGCGAAGCGCGGGTAGGCCATGCCGAAGATGCCCGCCGGGTAGGAGATCAGGGCCCGGACGCCGGTGAGCAGACGACCGAAAAACACGGCCCAACCGCCGTGGCGGGCGAACCAGTCCTCCACCGCTGTCAGCCGACGCCGGTCCAGATGGATCGCTCCCGCATAGCGCTCCAGGAATGGCCTGCCCCCCCGCACCGCCACCAGATAGGCCAGGCTGGCCCCCACCGTGCTGCCCGCCGCCCCGGCCAGGATCACACCCGGCAACGACAGCTCACCCCGGAACACCAGATAGCCGGCCAGGACCACGGCCAGCTCGCTGGGGCTGGGCACGCCCAGACTCTCCACCAGGAGGATCAGGAAAAGGGCCGGGTAGCCCACCGTCTGCAGGTAACCCATCAGGTGCTCCATGATCCGCCTTACCCCTTCTTGAACTCCCGCCGGCACCGGTCGATGAACTCGGCCGCCGCCGCCGCTCCTTCCCAACCCAGGGTTTCCGACTCTTTGTCCTCCAGCAGCTTATAGGTGGAAAAGAAATTGGCGATCTCCCGCAGCCAATGGGGGGCCACGTCCTTCAGATCGTTGATCTCATTGTAGCGGGGATCGCTGGCGGGCACCGCCAGGATCTTGTGGTCCTCCCCATGCTCGTCCCGCATCAGGAGCAGCCCCACCGGCCGCACCTCGATGTGGCAGCCTGGGAAGGTGGGCACCTCCACCAGCACCAGGGCGTCCAGGGTGTCGCCGTCCGGGGCCAGGGTGTCGGGAATGAAGCCGTAGTCCGCCGGGTAGTGCACCGACGAGAACAGCACCCGGTCTAGTCTGATCACGCTCCGTGCAGCATCGTACTCGTACTTGTTCCGGCTTCCCTTGGGGATCTCGATGATCACTTCCACCAGTTCCGACAAGTCCCCCATCACTCCTTAAAGCAACCGTCTGTGAAAATTATACCTTGGTAGGAGACCGATGCGCAAGCCCACTAGCCATGCGAGGGTTCGTTGACCCCGAACACTCACAGGCGCCGGAGAAGGCTCTCCGATGCCTTCACCGCAGGCCCCTGCATGCCGCGGGGGGCAGGAGGGGACAGGTTGCCTTTCGGCATTGGTCTGAGCGGACCATGGGCGACTGAAATGAACTCTCCCGCCGCCTAAGCCTGGCGGCTTGAGGCGGGGGTTTCCGGGGTCGCCCCCGGAGTTTCCTGGCTCAGCGATCTGTGCGCCGACGGAGTTGTTCTCCATCCGCGTCTTATGTCGGTCTCCCCAGGCGTGACTTCGGGCTGCTCCGGCCCTAGTTGGCATTGGCAAATCCCTAACGGATGTTCCCCTGCCCACAACAGAAGAGGACGAATGCGGCTGGTAGTCCGCTTGTCCAAGGACGTGTACGCCCTTGTGGGCTATAGATAGGGGACCGCTATAATCCGACGGATGCTACCTTACCACCTCCCCGTGATGACCCCATTTCTGTCCTATGGCCAACCATCTATGGTAATTATAGCATCTGCGGTCGCCTTACGCAAGCGAGATTGTCATCGCCCGCTTGACCCCCTCCCGGCTATGCCTGGGAAGGGGAATGCGCGGGCGTCATGTTCAAAGGGGGGTGAGGCGGTGCCGGAACATCCGGCTAACCCCGGGTACGCCGTGGACGATGAACCAAGGAAAACCCGGGACCGGATCCTTTCGAAGCCGTTGCGACTCTTGCTGGCCCTCGGTGTGGCCGAAGTAATTATTGGAGTATTCATTGGGCTCATTGGGCATGGTGATAGATTTGGTTGGGCCATCACGATACCGGCCAAACAACTCTACGCGGTACCCGTTGCCTGGTTGCCGCTGGCTACCCTACTGATTTGTTTCGGCTGGGCATTCGTTCTTGCCGGAGTCCTCTTCGGGAAAACATGGATGAGAATCGGGGTAGCCGCCCTGTGGCTTGTCGCAACCATAGGCGGCGATAGCATTGATGTCACTTTACACCCCCTGCTCTTCCTACTCCCGGTGGTTCTGCCTTTGGTGGCGCTTTTTTGGCACGGCTGGACGAATAAGCGGGAAATTTATGGAGTCAGGGAATATCTAATGTTCTTAATCACTTCCGTAAGCTATTATGGATTGATGGCCCATTTCGCCGTGGCTTCTTTCGGCGCAAATCGTGGTTTGGTGATCTATGCGGCGGATCTTGTCGGCCAGTTTGCAACCTTGGTAATGGTGTCCTTTCCCGTTTTGCTGCTTACCGGGAAGGAACTGGGTGCATTCGCGGAAATCGTTGGGAAGCACGCGCTTCGTCCGTTGGAAAATTGGGGAAATCGTTCTCTGGCACTGCTCCTGGCGGGTTTGAGCCTCTCCGGCGTAGTTTACATCTTCCTGGCTTGGAACCGAAAATATCCCCTGTCGGGGGGGGACGTACTCTCCGTCCTCGCGGTCGCTCTCATCGGCTGGCTGGCTCCCAAATTTACCCGGGGGCGTTTTACCTACGGCCCTCCGGCGTTCCTCCTCGTTATCCCCGCCTTGGCGGCGGTGCTATTCCTGGTCCTGGGTTCCGTCTCCCAAGCCGCCTTGGGCAACCCGGGGAGTGCTTGGTTCACTTTTTCCACCGGCGCACTGGCCGCCGGGCTGGTGGTATTCTTGATCCGGGGATGGCTGAACCGCCGATGGCCAGGGGCGGGCGACGGCCTTTTGCTGGTGTCCATCTGGTCGGCTTGGATTTTCCTCGGCGCCACCAAACTTTCGGCTTGGAGTTTGACCATGCGCGGACTCGAAATCGCGGTGGCGTTAGGAAGTTTGGCCGTGGCTTTGGTTGCCCTGCGGGGTAAGGGCGCCGGTTCCGAAATCCGGAAAAATATATTCACCGTTTTGGACATTATTTTGTTGCTGATTATCATAATCGCCATTTATTTGTTATTGGAAAGCCAAGCTGTTGACCTGGTCTCCCTCTATGCCGATACTCTAGGCCTGTTCGTAGTTTTCTCTGCCATTCTCGCCTGGGTAAGCCATAACCCGCGCTACCGCCTGCCGGCCTTGGTCGCGGGGGTACCCATCCTCCTCGCCGCAGCCGGTCTCATCATTTTAAAGCCCGCTGCGGCCTGGACGGCTGTCCAGCGGCTGCAGCTCGTGTTGGTGGCCGCAGCCTTGCTTTCCAAGGTGCCCCGAGCCGAAGATGAATACAGCTCGTCCTTCGGCGACAGCGCACCTGCGGGTAGCGCCACGCTCCTTTACGTCGGGTATGTGATCATGTTGGTGGCCGTCCTTGGGCTGTTCATGGCCGCCGACCCGGAAATTCTTGATTTGAAAGATATTCATTTTGACTTGGTGTTCGGCATGACCGCCATTTATTTACCGCTGGTGCTCTGGGCGAAGCTGGGGCACATCCGTTGGGGGGAGGGGGTGCGTCCTCCTTGTTCCGTGCCCAAAACTGTCGGTGCTGATGATAAATGAACCTCTAGCGCTCAAAATAGTTGGACCTATTGGTCCGAGTTCGACAAATTTGGTAGAGACACGCCTCCGTCTCTTGCCCGCAGCATCCCCGGCAGCTTTCGTGGATGGTGCCAACTGCGCATCTATACCATTCTGATCTTGCGCCGTATCCACCGATCCAGATCCTCAAATAATCCTCTGACCCGACCGTGGCACAAGTAGTTCGCCCGGCCCGTCAGTTACAAGTTCAAGCCCCTGATCGCCACCGGTACCTCCAGCGTCCGATTCCGCAGCGTGATCTTACATACCCCGCTGCGCATTTCCCTTCTTTAAAATCCCCCGGCAAGTCTAAGGCACCAGACCACGCAAGAAGCGCCCGCTCAGGAACCAGGCCAGTTGTTGAGGGGTCGCCTCCACCGCCTCCGTCTGGGGGTACACCCGCAGGGAAAAATGCGGCGCCAACGCCTCCAACCCTTTGGCCAGATCTTCCGGTGGAGCCTCCCGACTCAAGGCCTCCAGCGTTTCCGCCTTCACCGCCTCCCGTAGCGGCGGATCCGGCAGGAAGGCGAAGGGATCCGCCCGGGCCGCGCACACCGGATCAAACATCCGCCAGGGCCGCCTCGAAAGCCCGCCGGGCGGCCGCATCCCAGGCCACCAGGACCACCTCCCGGTCGGTGTCGCCCCAGCGCCGGCGCGCCTGCTGCACGATGATCCGCGTCGCCTCCTCCAAGGGAAAGCCCCCCACTCCCGTCCCCAGGGCCGGAAAGGCCACGCTTTGTGCCCCTAGCTCTTCCGCCCGGGTCAGGGAGTGCACCGTGGCCCGGCGGATCTTATCCGCGTCGGTGGTCAAGTCCTGGCCCATCACCGCCGCGTGGATCACGTGGCGGGCCGGCAGCGCCCCGCCGCCGGTCACCACGGCCTCCCCCACCGGAATGGGGCCCTGCCGCATGGCCTCGGCCTCGATCCCCGCCCCGCCCCGGCGCCGCAAAGCTCCGGCCACCCCGGCCCCCATCCACAGGGCGTTGTTGGCGGCGTTAACCACGGCATCCACCGCCTGCTCCGCGATGTCCCCCTGGACCACCCGAACACGCAGCATCTGCCTCCCCCCCTCGTCGCGGCGGCGCCGTCCAAGGATGCACAGCCGGCCGCCTCAGCCGTTGTGCGCTCCGGAGCCGGCCCGCCAGGCGCAGAAGACGGAATCCACGCCGCAGCCGCGGCACTCCAACTGCAAGGTGGTGTGCTCGATGCCGAAATCATGCTCCAGCACCTGGCGCACCTGTCCCACAATACGCTCGCTCTCGGAAAGCGTCTGGTCATCCAGGAGCAGGTGGCAGGCCAGGGCCGGCATCTGGGGGGTGATGCCCCAGATGTGCAGGTCGTGGATGTCCTGCACCCCCGGCACCCGCAGCACCGCCCGGATCAGCTCGGAGGTGTTCACGCCCGGCGGCGTGCTCTCCAACAGGATGGCCACCGTCTCGCGCACGATGTTCCACGCGCTGAAGGCGATGAGCACGGCGATGAGCACGGAAACCAGGGGATCGGCGGGATACCACGCGGTGTAGGTTATGATCAGGCCCGCCACCACCACCCCGCCGGCCGCCGCCGCGTCCCCCAACACATGCATCAAAGCGCTACGCACATTGAGGTTTTGCTGCTCGGTGCGCAGGCCCATGCCGATATAGCCGTTGACCAGGATGCCCACCCCCGCCGCCAGGAACATGTAGAGCCCCTGCACCGCCTCCGGATGGCGCAGCCTTCCCACGGCCTCGTAGACGATGAGGCCCGCCACCACGAACAGGAGCAGCGCGTTGGCCAAGGCCGCCAGGATACCCACCCGATGATATCCGAAGGTGTGCCGCTCGGTGGGCGGCCGCTGTGCCTGGATGGCGGCGAACCAGGCCATGCCGAGGGCGAACACGTCGGTCAAGACATGCCCCGCATCGCTGAACAGGGCCAGGCTGTTGCCCAGGATCCCTCCAGCCACCTCCACCGCCAGGATCACCAGCGTGAGGAAGAAGGCGGTGCGCAACTTGCGCCCGGCCCCGTCGGCATGTCCGTGGGAGTGCTGATGAGCCAACCCGATCCGCCTCCCCTCAAACGCCGTTTATTCTACCACACGCCGCCGCAGCCGTCCAAGATGGCGAAAGACCCCCGGCCGATCCGGCCGAGGGTCTGGTGTACCAGCCGCGGACTAGAGTCTGCCGATTCCCGCCAGGCACTCCACGCAAAGGTGCTTCCCCGCGAAGTCCTCCGTCGCCCGCTCACCGCAGACGGCACAGCGGGGGGTCTCCTTCTCCAAGATGATCCGGTCGCCGTCCACGGCGATGAGCAGCGGCTGGTGATCCGTGAACTCCAAAGACCTGCGCACACTCCCTGGTATCACGAACCGGCCCAGATGGTCCAATTTGCGCACGTAACCCGTTGCCTTCATCGACCCAACATACCTCCTGACCGCAGAAGCACTTTTGCTTTCAATTCTATGGGCGGCGGGACTTCTCCTTCCGTGAGCGGCCTTCTTGCGCCTCCTTTCCGGCGAAAAAATTTGCGCCTCCCCCCTTGACAAGGGAGACCCCGCCTGCTAGGATACAGACGATAAGTTTTATCACCTAATATTTATTATCGAGAAGGGAGGTGCCCTACTTGCCGGAACACCTGGCCGCCCAGTTGCGCACGCACCGCCTGAAGGCCACGCCGCAGCGCATCTCCATCTTCGGCTACCTGCGCGCCAGTACCGCCCATCCCCGGGCGGATACCGTGTACCGGGACCTGAAGCCGGCCTTTCCCTCCCTGAGCCTGGCCACCGTGTACAAGACGCTGGAGAGCTTGTCCCAGGCTGGCCTGGCCGAGGTGATCAACCTGGGGGACGGACACCTGCGCTTCGACGGCAACACCGCCCCCCACTCCCACCTGATCTGCCGCTCCTGCGGTCGCGTGGAAGACCTGGACGACTCCTCCCTGGCGGATCTTACCGCCCAGGTGGAGCAGCGCTCCGGCTACCGGATCACCGGCCAGACCCTGTATTTCTACGGCAACTGCCCCCGGTGCCGGCAACTCGCGGGGGAGGTGATGCGCCCCGACGCATGAACCCCGGTGACCCACCGTCGGAAAATCACGCGAGGAGGAAGCATAAATGGAATTGCAAGATCACGTCAAGGGCAACATCAACGGCGAGACCTGGGAGGTGACCCACTACCTAGCCATGGCCTACAAGGCCGACCACCTGGGCATGGGCGAGGTGGCTGATGCCCTGCGGCGGATCGCCATGGACGAGGCCAACCACGGCGCCCGCTTCATCTTCCTGGACGGGCAGGTGGAGGATCTCAAGGGTGAGATCGAGAAGATGCTGGCCGGCGAGCGCAAGGCCTACGACGGCAAGCACGACGGCATGAAGGAGGCCCTGGGCCACGACAAGAAGGAGCTCGCCTCCTGGTTCGACACCGCCGCCCACGACGAGGACCGCCACGCCAAGATCCTCGATGGCATCCTGAACAAGTATTTCAAGTAGGCCTGACGACTCGGGCGGGGTGGCGCGCAAGCGGCCCCGCCTTTTCCCGTCGATAGCGCCCGCTCCCCCCGGGGACAATAGCCATCGGAAGGGGCGAGGCGATGTCGCGCTTTTGGTTCCTGGCCTTCCTCTCCGGCGTGGCCATGGCCTTGCAGGGCTCCTGGAACGCCGTCTTCACCAAAGCAGCCTCGGTGTGGACCGCCCTGTTGGTGCTGAACGCCGTCGCCACCGTGACCACCGCCGGCATCCTGGTGGCCGGCGGGCGCGTTCCCTTCGGCCTCGAGCGCCTCCACCGGACCCCTTGGTATGTGTTCCTTGCCGGTCCGGTCGGCGTGCTGATCACCTATCTGGTGGTGGTCAGCATCCCCCGCCTGGGAGTGGCCGCCACCGCCACGGCCATCGTGGTGGGGCAGGTGGGCACCGCCGCCCTCATCGACCACTGGGGTCTCTTCGGCTTGGAGCGACATCCCCTGAACTGGTGGCAGCTTGGCGGGGTGGCTCTCTTGGCCCTGGGAGCCTGGCTCTTGCTCCGCCAGCCCGGCTAGAGCTCCTCGTCCTCCTCCGAACGGCACAGCCCGCTGGCGTTGAGGCGCTCCAGAACCGTGCGCACCTCCTCCATGATCCCCGCGAAGTCCACCGGCTCGTCGTAGAATTCGATCTCCCAATGATAAGTGGCGTAGGCCTCATGGATCACCACCCGGTCATCGGGCAGCACCGAGACCAGGAATTGGATCTGGGGGAAGTTCTGATGCTGGATGCATTCCTGCAGCACTTCGCGGATCTCCATGGCGATGCTGGGCACCAACTGGGCCTGCGGCCGCCCCAGGGAGTAGCGGATCTCCAGTTCCACGAAGCCCTGCGGCTCGGCGTTCTGATGCGGGCAGGCCTCACCCTCGTCGTGGTAGAAGGAGCAGTCCGGCCCGTACACCGAGGCCGCCGTCTGATCCACTTCCCACACGAAGCCCAGCTCGGCGTAGACGTTGTAGGGTGGGGCCGCATCGGTGGGAGCGCAGAACATCCGGAACTCCCGCTCGCAAGTGGTGGTCTCCATGGTGTTGCGGATCATGTACACCTCCAGCCCCGCCCCCTCGGCATCCGAGACCATCATGTCCCACAGGTCCTCGTAGGTCAGCATGCTCAAGCCTCCACGTCGTAGTAGGTGTGCAGGCGCCGCAAGGCCTGCAGCCGCTCGGTCCGATCCAGTCGCGCCCGGGACACCGCCCGGCGCAGGAACTCGATGCTTTGGTCGTAGGTCGTCCGGTCCACGGGGAAAGGGTGGCCGTCCTTGCCGCCGTGGGCGAAGCTGAATCGCGCCGGATCCCGAAAGCTGGGAGGCGCCCCATATAAAAGGTCCGCCAGCAGGGACAGTGCCCGCAGAGTCTTGGCCCCCACCCCCGCCATGCCCACCAGGGACGCGTAGTCGGCGGGAGGCCGCTCATAGGTCTTGAGCAGGATGCGCTCCAATCGCCGGGGGTCCAGATCCTCCGCCAGGATCCGATGCCGCCCCGGCAGTATGAACTCCCGGGCCCGCGCGAGCTCCCCCACCAGCCGCGCGGGCGGTTCCCGACACAGGGCCACGCTGCCTTCCCGGTTGGCTTCCCCTTCCCCGGCCACCAGGTTGAGCGCCGGTCCCGGCCGCCCGCACACCGCCGCCTGAGGATCCCGCACGAAGTCGGACACCTCCTCCCCCAGCCAATGGTAGCGGCGGGCCCAACCGCCCTCGTGCATCCCCTGCTGCACCACCGCCCAGCGCCCGCGGGCGGTGACGAAGAAGCTGTGGTGGTAGATCCGGTAGCCGTCCTGCAGGGCGTTGGAGTCCACCTTGGCCGACAACCGGCTGGCCTCCACCAGGCTCCCGCCCTCCAGAGCACACCGCTCGGCCACCGCCCGGATCTCTTCCGGCGTGCGCCGGGCGGCCGCTCCCTTGCCGCCGCACACCTGCAGCCCGACCTCGCCTTCCAGGCCGCGCAGTCCCTCCTTCAGCGCACCGCACAGGGTGGTGGTGAGGCCGCTGGAGTGCCAGTCGAAGCCTGCGGCGCAGCCCAAGGCCTGAAACCACCGGGGATCGCTCAGGCGGCGCAAAAGCTCCTCCGGCCCGCCCTCGGCCACCATGATCCGCACCAGTTCGCGGGTGAGGGCCACCATGCGCCGAAAAAGCCAGTGGGGAGCCTTGCCGCCGTGCAGCGGCAGATCCGCCGAACCCGTGCGTCTGCCGGACGACGCCACTTCCCCGCCCCCCTTCGCCGACCCAGGGGTAATTCTACTCTCGGGGAGGCAAATCCTCCGCCGCACTCTCGAGGCAAATATCGTTAACCCCCCTGGCGCGTTCCTCTTTTTCTAGCTATAATCATAGCCGCAGTCCGCTCTCGAGGAGGTGAAACGGCCGCACCTGACCCAGCACATCGCAAAAAAGGAGGCGTCATTTTGTTCCTGCGCACAAAGAAAGGTCCCTTGAAGGTGGGGCTGGCCCTATGCTCCTGTGTGACCCTGTTCGCCCTGGCCGGCTGCGGCCCCCAGGCGACCCCGGCGGCCAGCGGCGCCGCCTCCCTGGCGGCGGCCTTCCCCGCCAGCTGGTCCATGGATGCCGCCGGACCGGAGCACAACGCCGCCTTCGCCGCGCCCTCCGGCGCCCCGGCGGGGCTGCTGGCCGGCTACTCCTGGCGCTTCGCCGAGATCCACGCCCAGCCCCTGAAACAGCTGCCCCCCGACGCCGACGTGGCGGGCCGCCTGCGCGCGTCGGTGCGCACCACCCAGAGCATGGGCAACGCCCTGGGCGTCACCGCCGTCGGCGGCATCATCTATGCCGAGTCCGACTCGGGAGCCATCTATGCGTTGAACGCCGCCACGGGCAAGCAGATCTGGGAGCGCACCTTCCCCAACGAGGTGATGGGCAACCCCGTGGTGGAGCACGGCCTGGTCTTCATCGGCATGGGCAACACCAATTTCTCCTTCCGGGAACTCATGAACTACAAGAGCGGCCAGCCCGTGATGCGCGGCACGGGCATGTCGGGAATATTCGCTCTTAACGCCAAGACGGGCAAGACCGTGTGGCAGCGCAACACCTTGAGCGAGGACATGCCCACCCCCGCCTACCTGCAGGGAACCCTCTTCGAGGCCAACGGCGACGGCAACGTCCTGGCCCTGACCGCCTCGACGGGCAAGCTGCTCTGGAAGAAGCATATCGGCGGCTTCGACAGCATGTCCTCACCGGTGGCCTGGGTGAATCCCCAGACCAAGCAGGGCGAGGTGGTGGCCTCCTTCAGCAATCCCGACCAGGTGGTGGCCCTGGCCGCCTCCGACGGTAAAAAGCTGTGGACCCAGACCGTGAAGGGATCCTTCGACACCGGCCTCAGCGACGAGGTCCCCACGGTTGACCCCCAGGCCAACGTGGTGGTGGTCAACTCCGTGGTGAACCCCAAGACCGTGGGCGGCAAGCTGACCACCCAACTGGCCGTGGAGGCCCTGAACGGCACCACGGGACAGGTGCTGTGGTACGACCAGCTGGGGCGTGGCTCCATGCCTCCGGCCTTCAAGGCCGGAGTGCCCATGATCCACAAGGGTGTGATCTACATGAACGCCCCGGCCACGGATACCATGCACGCCATAGACCTGGCCAGCGGCCACGTGCTGTGGGGCTTCAAGAGCAAGTTCCCCGGCCGCGCGGCCCCCACCTACTACCGGGGCACCCTATACTTCGCCGACGGCCCCTTCATCTACGCCTTGAACCCGGCGAGCGGGCACCTGATCCACCAATTCAAGGCGGGCGGCCTCTTCGGCATCGTCAACCCGGTGATCGTGGGGGGCACCGTCTACATGGACAGCTCCTACGACTGGGTGATGGCCATCCCCCTGAAAAAGATCAATCCCCAGGCCTGATCCAGCCGACGCCATCCGGGTCGGACCGCCGTCCGGCCCGGATCCTTTTTGTCCCGGTCCCAGCCGCGGCCCGGGCCGGCGCCTGGGCTACCTGGTAAGATGCATCTGTTGCCCCAGCATCTCCGGGGTGATCAACACCGCCCCCTGCGCCGTGCGGTGGAAGCGCCGGGCGTCCTCCTCAGGATCCTCCCCCGCCACCAGCCCTGGCGGTATGACGGTGCCTTTGTCCACCACCACCCTGCGCAGCCGCGCCCCTTGGTTCACGTGCACGTTGGGCAGGATGACCGAGTCCTCCACCAGGGTGTAGGCATCCTCCACCCGCACGTTGGAGAAGAGCAGGGAGCGGCGCACCGTGGCGCCGCTGATGATGCAGCCGCCCGACACCAGGGAGTCCAGGGCCACGCCCCGGCGTCCCTCCTGTTCGAAGACGAACTTGGCGGAGGGCAGCTGCTCCTGGTAGGTCCAGATGGGCCAGCGCCGGTCGTACAGGTCCAGCTCCGGCATCACCTGAATCAGGTCGTTGTTGGCGGCCCAGTAGGCGTCCACCGTCCCGACATCCCGCCAGTAACAGCGGCCGGGATCCATCTGGGTGCTGACGCAGCTGTTGGCGAAGCGGTGGGCCGCCACCTGGTGGTGCGCCACCGCATGGGGGATCACGTCCTTGGCGAAATCGTGGCTGGACCCCGGGGCCTCGGCGTCCCGGATCAGCTGCTCGTACAGGAAATCGGTGTTGAACACGTAGACCCCCATGCTGATCAGGGCCCGGTCCGGCCGCTCGGGCAGCGGGCTGGGCTGCGCCGGCTTCTCGACGAAGGCGGTCACGCGGCCCTCCCGGTTCGCGGCCATGACCCCGAAGGCTCCGGCCTGCTCCAGGGGCACCTCCAGGCAGGCCACGGTGAGATCGGCCTGGGCCTGCACGTGCTCCGCCAGCATCTGCCCGTAATCCATCTTGTAGATGTGGTCTCCGGCCAGGATGAGCACATAGCGCGCCCGATGCATCCGCACGATGTCGACGTTTTGGAACACGGCGTCGGCGGTGCCCTGATACCAGGTCTGGGTCACCCGCTGCTGGGCCGGCAGGATCTCCACGAACTCGTCGAACTCCCCCCGCAGAAAGCCCCAGCCCAGTTGGATGTGCCGGATCAGGCTATGGGCCTTGTACTGGGTCAGCACCCCGATGCGGCGGATGCCCGAGTTCACGCAGTTGGACAGGCAGAAGTCGACGATGCGGAACTTGCCGCCGAAGGGTACCGCCGGCTTGGCGCGCCACTGGGTCAGCGGGCCCAGCCTGCTGCCCCGCCCTCCGGCCAAAATGAGGGCCAGGGTGTTCTTGGTGAGGTTGCTGACGAAACGCGGGGAGTTCCGGGGCGCGGAGTCGTCCTGGGCCACCGCCACATCGCCTCCTCCCGACCCCGAGGCCGCAAGACCACCGCCGACCAGGAACTTAATTCTGCGCGGCAAGCCTCCGATCCTGCTCCACCGGCCCTCTCCCTACGGCCTTCGTCCCCAGGTGATTACCCAGGGCAACTGGAAATACCATTGCCCCGCCTCCTCCCGCACGGCCAGCGCGGCCCGCAGGGCGGCGTCCGCCTCGGCGAAGCGCCTGCGGACGGCCGTCTGGCGCCCCAGTGGGGTGGCAGCGCGCTCCAGCCACTCCTCCAGGGGCATCTCCCGCTCCAGAAAGCCCCACTCCTGACCTTGCACCGTCAGCCCCGCCCGCCGAAAAAAGCCCCGCCACTCGCCGGGACGCCAGTTGCGCCGGTGGCTGGCGTCGCGCAGCAGCTCCAACTCGTTGATCCGCCGGTCCAGGCCGTCGTCTTCGGGAACACAGGTGTCCGCCACCAGCACCAAGCCCCCGAACTCCACCACCCGGGCCATCTCGGCCACCGCCCGGGCGGGATCGGGGAAATGGTGGGCGGCCACCCGGCAGAGCACCGCCTGGAAAAGGCCATCGGGAAAGGGCAGGTCCAGGGCGTCCCCCTGCACGAAGGACACGTTGCCGATGCCGCGCCGGTGCGCCTCGTCGGCGGCCACCTCCAGCATGGCCGGGGTGAGGTCCAAGGCCACCACCTCCCCGGCCAGGGAAGCCAGCGCAAAGGCCAGGTGCCCCGCCCCCGTGGCCACGTCCAAAACGCGCTCGCCGCCGCGCAGGCCCGCCAGCTCCCGGCAGCGCGCCAGGGTTCGGCCCGCGGCGTGCACCGGACTGTCCACGTAGGCCGCCGCCGTGCGGCCGAACTGCTCCCTAGCGTCCATCGGCGTCCTGGGCCGCCCGGTTCAGGGCATTCAGATAGGCCAGCACCCCGGAGACCACGATGTCCGTGTGGGCCGCGTGGCCACCGTAGACCCGCTCCCCCACCCGTACGCGCACATGCACATTGGCCTGGGCGTCGATGTCCTCGGTCACCGACTGCAGGGAGAACTCCAGCAGGCGACAGGGCATTCCAACCCCCTGATCCACCGCCTTGTAGGCGGCGTCCACCGGCCCCGAGCCCTCCCCGCGCCCCGTGAACCTGCTGCCGTCAGGGCGGCGCAGCACCACCTCGGCCCGGGGCATACCCACCGTGCCGCAGCTCACGGCCAAGGACTCCAGGGCGTAGCCTTGGGGCACCACCCGCGCGGTGTCGGAGACCAGTTCCTCCAGATCCTCGTCCAGGACTTCCTTCTTGCGGTCCGCCAGCTCCAGGAAGCGCCGGTGCACCGCCTCGAACTGGTCCTCCGGCAGGTGATACCCCAGGGACTCCAGCCGATGGCTAAGCGCGTGGCGGCCGGAACGGGCGGTGAGCACCAGCTTGGACTCAGGCACCCCCACCTCCCGGGGATCGATGATCTCGTAGGTGGAGCGCTCCTTGAGCACCCCGTCCTGGTGGATCCCCGAGGAGTGGGCGAAGGCGTTGGCCCCCACCACCGCCTTGTTCACCTGCACCCGGATCCCGCTCAGGGAGCTGACCAGGCGGCTGGTGCGGTACAGCTCCCGGGTGTTGATGCCCGTCTCCAGGCCGAAGTAGTCGGGGCGGGTCTTGAGGGCCATCACCACCTCCTCCAGGGCCGCGTTGCCCGCCCGCTCCCCCAAACCGTTGATGGTCACCTCCACCCGCCTAGCCCCCGCCCGCAAGGCCGCCAGGGTGTTGGCCGTGGCCATGCCCAGGTCGTTGTGGCAGTGCACGGAGATCAGGGCGCGATGGATGTTGGGCACATGCTCGAAGAGGTGGCGGATCAGATCGCCGAACTCCTGGGGGTAGCAGTAGCCGGTGGAGTCGGGGATGTTCACCACCGTGGCCCCGGCATCGATGACCGCCTCCACGGTGCGGCACAGGTATTCCCGGTCGGCCCGGCCAGCGTCCTCCGTGGAGTACTGCACCTTGGGGCACAGCTTGCGGGCGTAGCGCACGGCCGCCACCCCCATCTCCAGGATCTCCTCCCGGCTGCGCCGAAACTTCCCCTGGATATGGACATCGGATACGCCCAGCACCATGTGGATCTGGGGATCCGCCGCCTCCCGAATGGCCTCCCAAACCGCATCGATGTCCGCCGTCACCGCCCGGGCCAGGGCGGTGACGGAGCAGTCCCGCACCTGCCGGGCGATGCCGCGCACCGCCTCGGCGTCACCCGGCGAGGAGGCCGGGAACCCCGCCTCGATGACGTCCACCTTGAGGGCCGCCAGCTGCCGGGCCACCTCCAGCTTCTCCCGAGCGTTCAGGGCCGCCCCCGGCACCTGCTCCCCATCCCGCAGGGTGGTGTCCAGGACATACACCCGCTCCATGCCTCCCAACTCCTTTCCGTTATTGAAAGATATAAAGCCCTGCGTCTCGCTAGAGACGCAGGGCTGGCCTTGCGCGGTACCACTCTAGTTGACCCCCTGGGGGGCCCCCTTCACTGGGGCACGAGCCTAAGCCGATGCCCTTCCCTGCGCTAACGGGGGGAACGTCCGGCCGCTTTTTCTCCCCGGTGGGGTTTCAGGCGGCGGCTCCCGGGCGAGTTTCGCAAGTTCCTTCCACCGCCTCGCACCGACCGGCGGCTCTCTGGATCGGGACACCCGCTACTACTCCCGGTCATGGCCTTTGCCTTTCCTTTTACCATGGGACGGCTGCGCTGTCAATAGCCCGGTCCGGGACATGCGCACCCGCTGCCGGCAAATATTGTCGTCACGGCGACAGCGCGGTGCTGCTCCGGAAGCCTAAGATCGGTCCAGGGGTAGCGTCAAGGAGGGCAGAGCATGAGAGAAGCCTTCGTTGCGATGGCGATAGCGGCCTTGCTGGGTCTGTGGCTGGCGCAACGATGGATCGTGGCGCTGCAACGCCGCCGCCAGCAGGGTTCATCCACGGAGGACGCGGATGGGATATATCTGTTCACCACCCCCACCTGCCGGGTTTGCGCCCGGATGAAGGAAGTCCATGCGTCGACGATCCGAGACGGAGCCGTGCGCGTGGTCGACTTGGCCGAAAATCCGGCGGCGGCAAGGCGCTACGGGATCCTGTCCGTTCCGACGACCCTCGTGGTGCGCCACGGGGTGGTGGTCGAGTCCTTCCACGGGTTCGTGCCTCCGTCCGAGTTGGCCCGTTGGCTGCCCGAAAATTGATCTTAAGGGGGAGTTCCGATGCGTGCAAACCAAGGGCCCGTGGAGCGGGGAATCCGCATGGTGCTGGGAGCGGCAGCGTTGCTCGGCGGCTACCTGCTGGGCAGGGAGTATGGGTGGCTATCCTGGGTGCTGATGGCCGGGGGAGTGGTGCTGGTGGGGACCGGGCTCATCGCCTATTGCCCCGTCTGGCACCTCCTGGGCATATCCACCCGGAGCCGCGATTCCCGGTAGGCTGGCCCGCAAGACGAGGGCAACGGGAGGGATGACCATGCGGGCGGACGCCACGTTGGACGCCTCCGGTCTATATTGCATCGCCCCGGTGGCGAAGCTGAAAGAAGCCCTGGGCAAATTGACGGCGGGTCAGGTTCTGGAGGTGATTACCACCACCAGCGGAACCTGCACGGATATCCCCGCCTGGTGTCGGCACACCGGCAACGAGCTTTTGGCCACCGAGGCCGGCGGCGGCACGTTCCGGTTCTACGTGCGCAAGGCCGGTGGGTGAGGTTTGGACGCCGGCGGCTGCCGGGACCCTCCCTGGCCAGCGGTGCCCCGGAGCGCCTCCCTCGCCTCATCTCGGCCGGCGCGGGGCGCTACTTGCTCCAGGAAAGCCGACAGGCGCCGTCGGTTCACGGTCAGGTGGTGCCCTTCGCCCGAGGCCAAGCCGAGACGACGGAAGCGGCCCAGGAGGCCGGTGACGGTCTGCCGGCAGACGCCGATCATGTTGGCCAGATCCTGATGGGTCAAACGGATCCCGATGAACGCCGCCTCCTCGGGTCCTTCCCCGAACTCCGCCGCCAGCAGGAGCAGGAGCCTGGCGAAACGCCGCGCCAGATCGTAGCTGCGCAGGTTCTCCAGAGCATCCGAGATCCGGTTCAGGCGCCGCCCGATGTTGTCGATGATCTTCAGGGCTATCTTCGGGTCCTCCGTTAGGAGCCGAAAAAAGTTGCACCGGGGCAGGATGCACAAGAGCGCCGCCTCCAAAGGCTCGGCGAATACGGAGTGGCACAGGTTCTCGCCCAGGATGAATTCTCCGAAGATGTCTCCCGGGCCCAGGATGGCCGTCACGCTCTCCTGCCCGTCCTCGGTGACGCGAAAAAGCTTCACCCATCCCTCGCGCACGAGATACACATACTCGGCCTGCTCTCCGGCGGAGAAGATGGACTCGCGCGCTTTGAAGCGGCGCTCCCACACCATCCGGTCGAGCCGCGACGCCTCCTCGCAACTCAGGCCCTCAAAAACCGGCAGGTTCCGCACGAAAGGCCTCGCTCCGGTCATGCGGCATTCCCCCCCATTGCGGCACGCCGGACTCCCGGCATCCCCGGCGGTCAGCGATCCTTCCGGGTACCGCCGATTGCGGGTCCGGCGCTTTTCGATGTGGCCCTCCGGGGCGGCATACAAAGGGTGTGCGTAGCGATTGAGAGGGCATCGTCAGAAATGCCGCCGACGAAGATCGGCTCCGGAACGGAGTCTCGAACCACGGCTGTGGGATTCCGAAGCCCCGCGTCCCACCGTCGGACGAGCCCGGAGGGCGCCAGGTAATCGTATCATAGCCGGTATGGAGGGGCAACCTCCGGAGCCGGGCGGAACACGGCGCCCTCGGTAGCGCTCCGGTCCCGCAAGCGGAACCTCAGTTGGGAAGGCATGCCCCAGGCGCCGTGGCCCTCGAACGTGCGCCCACCTTATCGCCGCAAGGCCGCCAGCCCATCCGCCAAGCGCTCCAGGTCCTGCTGGGAGTTGTAGTAGCCGGCGGCCACCCGCAGGCAGGAGGGCCGCTCTATGGAGCGGATCAGCACCTTCTTTTTCTCCAGGGCGGCCACCGCCTCCCCGGGATCCAGGCCCTTCACCCGGAAGGAGAGGATCCCTGCGGCCTCGGGCGGGGTCAGAAACTCCACCCCCGGTCCGCCCAGCAGCCGGCGTGCCTCCTCCCGCAGAGCGACGATGCGCCGATAGGCCCACGCCGGCCCCACCTGGTCCAGGAATAGCTCCAAGGCGGCCGCCAAGCCCGCCAGGGAGGGCTGGAACAAGAAGCCCACCTCGTAGCGCCGCGCTCCCTCCTGGGGCAGGAACTCGCCCGCCTCGTCCAGGTCCCGAATGGACAGGTAGCCGAGAAAGGTCTGGCGCAGGTGGGGCAACTGCCGCCGGTTGACGTAGAGCAGGCCGGTTCCCTCGGGACCGCACAGCCACTTCTGGCCCGGGAGGGCATAGAAATCGGCTCCCAACTCGGCCATATCCACCGGTATCGCCCCCACGGCCTGGGCGCCATCCACCAGAGCCGGCACTCCCCGCCCATGGGCCGCCCGGATCATGGCGGCCGCCGGCAACACCTCCCCCGTGCGGTAGGAAACGTGGGAGAAGGCCAAAAGGCGCGTCCGGGGCGTGATGGCCGCCTCCACGGCCCCCGCTGGTTCCGCCGCCAGGTCGGCCGCCTGCAAGAAATCCACCTCCACCCCCAGACGCCGGCGCAAGCCGGCTAGGGGCAGCAGCCCCCCGGGGTGCTCTTGGTCGGTGGTGAGGACGCGGTCCCCCTGCCGCCATGGAAGGCCCCAGGCCGCGATGTTCATTCCCTCCGTGGTATGGTGGGTCAGGGCCAACTCCGCGGGATCCGCCCCCAGCAGGCGGGACGCCAGCTCCCGCACCCGCTCCCCCGCCGCCTGGTGCTCCCGGAAGGCCTCCCGCCCGATCCTCCCCCGCCGATATTGGTGCCGCAGGCTCTCCTCCACGGCGGCGCGCACCACCTCGGGCAGCGGCCCGTTGGTGCCGGCATTCAGATAGGCCAAGCGCCGCAGCACCGGAAACTGCCGCCGCAACACCTGGGCCCGCTCCTCATCCGACGGTGTCATCGCCCCGCCTCAGGACACGGGGCCGGCGGCCCGTCCGGCGGACTGGCGCTCCACCATCCAGCGCGGATACCGAGCGGCGGGCCGGGTCAGCTCTTCCAGCCGCGCCACCTGCTCCGGCGCCAGGGTCAGCTCGGCCGCGCGCAGGTTGTCCTCCAACTGCTCCAAGCGGCGCGCCCCCAGGATCACCGATGCGACGCCGTCCCTGGTCAAGAGCCAGGCCAGGGACACCTGAGCCGGCGTGGCTCCTGCCTCGGCGGCGATTTCCTCCACCGCCTTCAGGGCGTGAAAGCCCATCTCCCGGTCGAAAGGAGGAAACCAAAGCTGCCGATCGCCGAAGCGGGTGCCCGGCGGCGTCTCCCCGCTGCGATACTTGCCGCTCAGAAAACCCCCGGATAGCGGGCTCCAGCACAGGATACCCAGACCCTGGTCCAAAGCCAGCGGGACCACCTCCTCCTCGATGTCCCGGCCCAAGAGGCTGTAGTGCATCTGGGCGGACACGAAACGGCTCCAGCCGTGCCCATCGGAGATGGCCAGGGCCTTCATGGTCTGCCAGGCGGCGAAGTTGGAAAGGCCGATGTAGCGCACCTTGCCCGCACGCACCAGGTCGTCCAACGCCCCCAGGGTCTCCTCCAAGGGAGTGAGGGGGTCGAAGCCATGCACCTGATACAAGTCGAGCCACTCGGTGCCCAGCCGGCGCAAGCTGTCCTCGGCGGCCGCCAGGACGTGGCGGCGCGACAGCCCCTGGTCGTTTGGCCCAGGTCCCATGCGCCCATATACCTTGGTGGCCAACACCACCTCGCCGCGCCGTCCGCCCAGCGAGCGGCCCAGGATCTCCTCGGAGGCACCGTCGCTGTAGATGTCGGCGGTGTCAAAGCAGTTTATGCCCGCCTCCAGGCAGCGCCCCACCATCCGGTCGGCCGTCTGTTGATCCACCCCGCCCAGCTTCCAGGGACTGTCCCCGAAGGTCATGGCCCCGAAGCACAGCTCGGACACCAACAGGCCCGTGGATCCCAGTCTGCGATACCGCATCTTTGATACCTCCTCGCGATGCTTCCCTCAATGCTGTGGTCGGGTGCGTCCCCGGGACATGGACACCCACACGGCCACGCCGCTGATGACCGCCGACAGCCAAAAGGCCCGGCGCAACCCGGTCAGGAAACCCTGCAGGGTCTGGGAACTGGTGACCACATGCTGGCCCACGAAGATCCGCATCAGGGCGGACATGGGCACGGCGCTGGTGATGAAGGCTAAGGCCAGGGCCAGGCTGATCACCATCCCGGCGCTGGTGAGCATGCTGCGCGTGCCCGCCCCCACGCCCCGTTTCTCCGGCGGCACCGCTCCCATCACCGCCGCCGTGTTGGGGGAGTTGAACAGACCTGAGCCGCCCCCCAGGAGGATCAGCCACAACACGATCTCCCCATAGGCGGTGTGGGCCCCGATGCGCAGCGCCAAGCCCGCCAGCCCCACCGCGGACAGCGCCAGCCCCAGGGAAGACAGCCCCCTGGACCCATACAGGTCCGACAGGTAGCCGCTGATGGGCGCCACCACCAGCAGGGAGGCGGCCAGGGGCGTCAGCAGGATGGCCGCGGTCAGGGGATCGTCGCCGCGGGGCCCCTGGTAGTAGAAGATGAGCAGGAACATCACCGCCATCCGCGCCACCGAGTTCAGGAAGGCGCTCAGGTTCCCCATGGCGAACACGCGGCTGCGAAAAAGATGCAGGTCCAAAAGGGGATTGCGGGCCCCCTGCTCCAGCCGGAGGAAGAGGGCCAGCAGGATCAGGCCGCCCCCGCCCAGGCCGATGATGGCGGGGGAGGTCCAGCCCGCCACACCCCCGAAGCTCATGGCTAACAGCAGGGCCGTGATGCCCACCAGGAACAGCCCCGTGCCCGCCACGTCGAAATCGACGGAGACGTCCCGTTTCCCCATCTCCCGCAGGCTAAGCTGGCACCACAAGGCACCCGCCACCCCCAACGGCACGTTGAAGAAGAAGGCCCAGCGCCAACCCAAAAAGGTCACCAGCGCCCCCCCCAGGATGGGACCCGCAATGCTGCCCACCGCGGCCACCATGCTGTTGATCCCCAGGGCGCGCCCCCGCTCCCCCTTCGGAAAGGCATCCGTGACGATGGCCGTGGAGTTGGCGAAGATGATGGCGCCGCCGACGCCCTGGATCACCCGGTAGAAGATCAAAAGGCCCCCGGAGGTGGCCAAGCCGCACAGCAGGGATCCCGCCGTGAAGATCCAAAAGCCCAGGTTGAACAGGCGCTTGCGTCCCCACAGGTCGCCGAAACGTCCGAAATGGATCAGGAAAACGGTGGTGATGAGCAAGTACACCATGACAATCCAGAGGACGTCGATCAGGCTGGTGTGCAACTGGCGCAGGATGACGGGCAGGGCGATGATCAGGCTGCCCTGGTTCACCGTGACCAGAAGCACCGCGAGGCTGGTGCTGGACAAGGCGATCCATTTGTACGGAAAGCGTCGGTGTAGGGCGGCGATCATCCGCCGGGTGGGCGAAGCACCACCGCGTCGCCGCGCGCCACCCGGATTTGCTCCGGCGTCAGCTCCACCACGTCGGCCTCCTCTCGCCGCACCGTTCCCATCAGCCGCAAAAAGCCTTCCACCGGTTCCCCGAAGTCCACGAACGCCGTACGGTAGTGCATGGGGAAGACCAGATGGGGCTGGAGCAGGCCCACCAACTCCTTGGCCCCCCGCGCGTCCGCGACCGGCCCTCCCCCCACCGGCACGAAAAGCACGTCTACCGGACGCAGGGCGTCCGCCTGCTCCGGCCGCAAGGCCGCCTGGCCGAAATCCCCCAGGTGGCACAGGCTCACCCCGTCCTGCTCCCAGCGCCACAAAAGGTTGCGACCGCGCACCCGCCCACCTTCCGGATCATGCTCCCCCGCCACGCCCCGCGCCGTCACGTCTCCCACCCGGTGCTCCCCCGGCTCCCGCAACGCCGCCGGATCACCGCGCACGGCGTGGACCGCGTTGTGGTCGAAATGGTCGTGGCTCACCAGCACCAGGTCCGCCGCCACGTCCAGGGGCGGATAGGTAAACCTGAGCGGCATGCCCGGCCGCCTCGGAACCTCGTAGGGGTCGGTCAGCACCCGGAAGCCCCGGGCATCGGTGACCTGGAAGCAGGAATGCCCCAGCCACTTGATGCGCAATCCTCCCACCTCCCGGCAGCAATTGTACTCTGACGTTAAAGTGCCTTTACCCTTTGCAAAAAGGCGGGGTTGCCCCCAACCTTTTCGCCGGTGAGTCGGCCTGTAAGCCGAGTCCTGTCGAGGACGATCATCTATCTAGGACGGCAGTCGCCTGCCGCCTCCAGCGACCAACCCGGGGAGCTCCGCGGGCCGCCTCATCCTCCCCCTATTTGGTCTTGCTGCGGGTGGGGTTTGCCTAGCAGACCGGTCACCCGGCCCCTGGTGGTCTCTTGCACCACCTTTTCACCCTTGCCCTCGCGGGCGGTATGTCTCTGTGGCACTTTCCTTGGGGTCGCCCCCACTGGGTGTTACCCAGCACCCTGCCCTTTGCAGCTCGGACTTTCCTCGCGTGCAGCCTCGCGGCTTCGCACCCGCGACCGTCCAGCCGACTCACCTCGGCGACACGATTCTAACAGCAAAGGCCGCCGCCGTCAAATCAGCCCGGCAGCTACCTCTGCGGCTTGACCGCCGCGTCGATGCCGTGGTTGGCCAACTCGTCGGCGGCCGCGTTCTCCCGCCGCGGCACATGCCGGGCCTCCCATGTCTCGAACCGGCGCAACAGCCCTTCCACGCGGGTGAAGAGGGTACGCAACCCCGCGTTCTTGACCTGGTACACCCCCTGCAGCTGGCGCACCAGCAGCTCGCTGTCCGCCCGCAGGGATATCCTGCGGGCACCCAGGCGCAATAACTCCTTGAGGCCGCGCTCCAAGGCCAGGTACTCGGCGACGTTGTTGGTCACCCGTCCCACGTACTCGCCCACCTCGCACACCGTGCGGCCGGAGGGATCCCGGATCACCACCCCAATCCCCGCGTCGCCCGGATTCCCCCGGGACGCCCCGTCGGTGAAGACGGTCCAGACGCCTTCGGCCTCGCCCCCTGTCCCCGGCCTTGCCGGCCTGAGGCTTGGCGGCGGCATCACCCAAAAAGGATCCTCCCCCGGTTCCACCACCACCCGCACCGACATCCCCCGGCCAGCCGCCGCCGTGCGCAAAATTCCGGCCAGGATCTCCAGGGAGAAGGCCTCGGTGGCCCAATGCCCCGCGTCCACCACGCCTAGGCCCGCCAGATGGGCCTGCCGGGCCTGGTGGTAGCGCACGTCCCCCGTCACCAGGGCATCGGCGCCCGCCTCACCGGCCGCCGCCAGCGCCTCGGCCCCGCTACCACCGACCACGGCTACCCGCCGCACCGCCCGGCTCGGGTCGCCCACGGTACGCACCGAGGAAGCATGCAGCAGCTCGGCGCAGTTGTGGGCCAGCTGGGCCAAGGTGCACGGTTCCACCAGTTCTCCCACCCGTCCCAGCCCGGCATCCTCCCGGCCGCGGGCGAGGGCGTAAACGTCGTAGGCCACCTCCTCGTAGGGATGGGCCGCGCGCATGGCCCGCAGCACCTGGTTCAATCGAACGGCGTCCACCACCGTCTCCAGGCGCACCTCGGCGGCCCGCTCCAGCTCTCCCACCTTCCCCAGGAAGGGATGGGCCCCCTCCTGCGCCCGGAAGGTGCCCGTGCCCTCCGTCAGAAAAGCGCAATCCCGGTAGTTGCCGATCCAGCCGGCCCCGGCTTCGGCCATGGCTTGGCGCACCGCCTCCTCGTGCCCCCGAGGCACGAAGACCACCACCTTGTGCAAGCCGGAGAAGACGGGTTCCAGCACCCGGCACCGGTGCAGCCCCAAGAGAGCGGCCAAGTGGTGGTTCAGACCCTGCGGCGCCGCGTCCCAGTTGGTGTGGGCCACCAAGACCGAGCGCCCCGCCGCCAGCAACCGTCCGAGCAACCGCCCCTCCGGACGATCCGTGCGCACCTCGCTCCAGGACTCAAAGAAAAGGGGATGGTGCAACAGCAAGAGCTGGGCCCCCTCCGCCTCCGCACGCTCCAGCACCTGCAGGGTAAGATCCAAGGCCACCAGGACCGTCTCCACCCGGGAGGCGGGATCTCCCACCTGGAGTCCCACCCGGTCCCACTCCGCCGCCAGCGCCCGGGGAGCGATCTCCTCCACCCGGTCCATCAGATCCGCAACGACAGCCAAGTTTCCCCCACCTTTCTCAACCGGCGTGCCGCCTCGAAGAGCCTGCTGGCCGCCTGCTCGTTCCCCGCCCAGGCCGCCTGCGCCGCGGCAGCCTCCAGCCTCTGCACCCGATAGCGCAACAGATTTGCCAGCAGCGGATGTCGCCGCTCCAAAAGGCGCGGCCCGATCTCCAGCTCCGCTCCGGAGGCCGGCTCCACCCCCGGCTCGGCCGCGATTAGCTCGTATATTCTTCGCCTCGCGGCCACCAGTTCCTCCCAAGCCAGCCGGAAACCGCGTTCGGCCAGCCAGCGGCGCAGCACGGCGGCGTCCCGCTGCGGTCCCAGCACCAACCGGCGAAACTCCCCCAGACGCGGCCCGGCCTCCTCCAAAAGGTCGATGATGCCGCGTCCCCCCAACCCCGCCGCGACCAGCACCGCCGCCTCCCCCGACGAAAGGGGCGCCACTCCCCTCCCCCGGCGCACCGCCACCTCGACCGGCCCCCGACGGGCCACCAGGTCCGCCGCCGCCTGCCAGGTGGGGTGGGAGGCCTCGATGCCCACGGCCCCGGGGCTGCGCCCCGAGGCCACCAGGAGCCGCGCCAAGGCCGCGCGGCCACCCGTCCCCACATCCGCCACGGCAAGTCCCGGCGGCACCAACTCCGCCAGAGCCAGCAGTCTGGGATCCCGACCCATCCGCCTCCCCCCTACCGCCTCCCGATCGACCATCGGCGGGCATGCCTAGCGGCCATCCCGCACGGCCAGTTCCTCCAAACATCCCGGCGCCGACGACCCCAGTCCTTGCCGGGTTACGGTGCAGGGCACCCGCCAACCCCCGGTCCTGAACATCCTGGCGGCGCCCCGAATGATCCAGGCAGGGGCGCGGCAGGCCGCCGGCGCGGTACGGCGAGGACAGGGGCTCGCCTTCACCACAGGCGTCCTCATCACCCCAATGACGATGGAGATCTGCGCCCATGTGATCGCCGGAACGCAGAAGGCCTCCGCGGTACGAACGGAGAGCATCCCCGCGCCGGCTGGGTATGGCCCGGAGAGGCGGAGACGCCCGAATGATTGACATCCCCCGGCGGCGAGGTCTTCGCCGGGTTGCGGTCAAGCCCGTTCCCCAAGGAGAAGCCTTGCCTAAAAAATAAGAGCCACAAACCTTGCGGCTCTAAGCTATCTCGTGGTGGGCGGTACAGGGATCGAACCTGTGGCCTCTTGAATGTGAGTCAAGCGCTCTCCCGCTGAGCTAACCGCCCGCCGCAGGGCCATTATACGCAGGCCACCCGGCGTTGTCAAGGCAAACGCAGGCACTCCCGTGACTCGGTCAAAGTCCAGCCGGATCCAACGGCGAGCAAGGAGGTGGACCCTGCAGATACCGCAGCCTGAAGACTCCCTGGCCCCATATTCCTCATCCAATACCCACCGGATCCCCAGCAGCACCACCTCCAAGCCGGCCATGGCCGCTTGCCGCCGCACCTCGAACTCTTTGCACTGGGCCGCAGACCCGCAGCGCCACGCCGTCATGTAGGCATTAGTATCCATCTGCATCATTACGCATGAGTTATTCTAAAATAATGCCAATAATATTAATTTCACCCAAATAACAAGAGGCCGCTTACCGCCGGCCTCCCAAGGCTGGTGCGCCCGCAGGGTATCGAACCCCGAACCAGCCGGTTATGAGCCGGATGCTCTACCGATTGAGCTACGGGCGCAAAAAATATTTGGCTCCTCGAGTAGGATTCGAACCTACAACCCCTCGGTTAACAGCCGAGTGCTCTACCGTTGAGCTATCGAGGAATAAAACTCCGAAGGGTATTATACCCTGCCCAAGGTCGAGCGTCAACGGCTACTCCAGGTAGTCCTTCAGCTTCTTGCTGCGGCTGGGGTGGCGCAGTTTGCGCAGGGCCTTGGCCTCGATCTGCCGGATGCGCTCCCGGGTAACCCCGAAGACCTGACCCACCTCCTCCAGGGTGCGGGCCCGACCATCATCCAGACCGAAGCGCAGGCGCAACACCCGCTCCTCCCGGGGCGTGAGGGTGTCCAGCACTTGCTCCAACTGCTCTTTGAGCAGCAGGAAGGAAGCAGCCTCTGCCGGGGCCGGGGCCTCCTCGTCCTCGATGAAGTCCCCCAGGTGGCTGTCCTCCTCCTCCCCGATGGGCGTCTCCAAGGACACCGGTTCCTGGGCCACCTTCATGATCTCCCGCACCCGCTCCACGGACAGATCCATCTCCTCGGCGATCTCCTCTGGACTAGGGTCGCGGCCCAGCTCCTGCAAAAGCTGCCGCTGAATGCGGATCAGCTTGTTGATCGTCTCCACCATATGCACCGGGATGCGGATGGTGCGCGCCTGGTCGGCGATAGCCCGGGTGATGGCCTGGCGGATCCACCAGGTGGCGTAGGTGCTGAACTTGTAGCCCTTGCGGTAATCGAACTTCTCCACCGCCTTGATCAGCCCCAGGTTGCCCTCCTGGATCAGGTCCAGGAAGAGCATGCCCCGCCCCACGTACCGCTTGGCGATGCTCACCACCAGGCGCAGGTTGGCCTCGGCCAGCCGACGCTTGGCCTCCTCCTCTCCCAGCTCAATCCGCTTGGCCAGTTCCACTTCCTCCTCCGCCGAGAGGAGGGGCACCCGCCCGATCTCCTTCAGGTACATGCGGACGGGGTCGTCGATGGCCACGCCCTCCGGGACCTCCAGCTCCGCCTCTACCTCCGCCACCGGCTCCCCGCCGGGCTCGGCGGCGGGCTCCTCGGGAGCATGTTCCAAGGCCCCCCCGTCGCCGTCCTCGTTGATCACCTCGATGCCCAGGTCCCCCAAGGCCTCGTAGATGTCGTCGATCTGCTCGGGACTAAGCTCCACCATGGAGAGCTTGTTCATGATCTCCCCGTAGGTTAAAAACCCCTTCTTCTTCCCTTCGTCCAGGAGTTCCCGCACCCCCGCCACGTCCAACTCCTTCTTCTTGACCACGGCCATCCCCCCTTTCCCTCCGCAGCGATCAGCGGCGCTTGCCAGCCCGCACCAATTCGTCCATCTCCCGCAACAGGGCCGGATCCGGCACCGCTTGCTCCCGCAGCTTCGCCTTGATCTCCTCGGCGCGCCGCCGGCGGCGCCGTTCCCGCAGCACCTCCAGGCAATCGGCCAGCTGGCGCTCGGGGTTATCCAAAGGCAGCTCCCAGAGCAACCAGGCTCCCAATTGGGCTCCCCGGATCGTGGCCTCGCCGTCCGGTGAGGCTTCCGGGCTCCCCAGCGGCCGGTCGAGCCAGGCCTCGCCCGCGTCTGCCGCGCCGTCCCGCATGGCCTCCACCAGGGCCCGGAATTCCTCGACCTCGAAATCCTCCGGGCCGAGTTCCGTCATCACCTGCCGCCTGGCCGCTTCATCCTGCAACATCAGGGCCACCAGCGTTTGCTCCGCGCGGGAGGTTCGGTCCCCCTGAGAAGGTAGGTTTTCCCGTCTTCCCGGGATTTTATGCTTCTCCCCGGGCGATCTTTCCCCCCCGGAAGAGCGCCGACCCTTAGCCTCTTGCTGCACGGCCTCCACCGACACCCCCAGGCGGCGGGCCAAGCGTTCCAGGTACTCCTCCTGCTCCACCCGGCTGTCCAAGCGCTCCAGCACCGCCAGGAACTGCTGCGCCACCCGGTGCTTCCCCTCGGCGGTGCGCACGTCGTGGGTGGCCAAAAGACCGTCCAGCAGGAACTGAACCCAGTAGGGCGCCTCGGCCACCGCCCGGCGAAAGGCCTCCGGGCCGTGACGATGCAGGAACTCGTCAGGGTCCTTGCCCTCGGGGATCGCCAGCACCCGCACCTCGCAGGGCAGGGAGCCGAACACCTCAAGCCCCCGGCGCGCGGCCCGCTGGCCGGCGCTGTCGGCGTCGAAGGCCAGCACCACCTCCCCGGCCTGGTCGGCCAGCAGGCGCACCTGCTCGGGGGTCAGGGCGGTGCCCAAGGAGCCCACAGCGCAGTCCACCCCGAACTGGTGGGCCGTCAGCACGTCCATGTATCCTTCCATCAGCACGGCCCGGCCCTCCCGCCGAATTCCCTCCCGGGCCAGGTGGTATCCGTACAGGGTGCGACGTTTGCTGAACACCTCGGTCTCCGGCGAGTTCAGATATTTTGCTCCCGAGCCATCCAGTGACCGTCCCCCGAAAGCCACCACTCGACCCCGCCGGTCCGCGATGGGAAAGATCACCCGCTCCCGGAAGCGATCGTAGAAACCCCGCTCCTTGCGTACCAAGAGACCTGCGGCTTCCGCCAGTTCTGGGGAGAAACCCTGCCGGGTGAGTTCCGGCCTCAGCGCCTCCCATGCAGGGGGAGCGTAGCCCAAGCGGAAACGCGCCATCGCCTCCTCCGACACGCCCCGCTCGCTCAGGTACGCCCGGGCCGCACGCCCCTGGGTCGGCTCGGCCAGCATGCGACAGAAGAAGACGCAGGCCGCCTCCAGCACCGCCAACAGGGCCTCTTGCCGGCGCCAGCGCTCCAGTTGGACCGGGTCGTCGGCCTCCGGCACCGTCAGCCCCGCCCGCTCGGCCAGCGAGACCACGGCCTCTTGGAAGCTGAGCCCGTCCTTTTTCATCACGAAGGTGAAGAGGTCGCCGCCCTCGCCGCACCCGAAACAGTAGAACAACTGCTTGTCGGGGGACACGCCGAAGGAGGGAGTTCGCTCCGCATGGAAGGGACACAGCCCCACATAGGTTTTCCCCCGCCGCTGGAGGGGAAGGTACTCGCCCACGACCTCCACCAGGTCGTTGCGGTCCCGGACTTGCTGCACGAACTCCCGACTAAGTCGCATGCCTCCACCTTCAGGCTATGTTTTCGCCGCCCTTGTCGTTTTTCCTGCCGGACGGTCGCAGGTTGTCCCGGCGCCTGTTCAATCCCGCCAGGGAGCGGGAACGAAGAGTTCCTGGTAGCGCTGTATGGCGTAGCGATCCGTCATCCCCGCCACGTAATCCAAGACCGCCTGGACCGGTTCCTCCCCCCGCGGCCCTAGCCCGCCATATATCTCCTCCGGGCGCTCCCGATAGTGCCGGTAGAGGTGGCCCAGCAGCCCCTTGGCCTTCTCCTCCTCCCGCTTGGCCGGAGAATCGATATACACCCGCTGAAACAAAAAGTCGCGCAACTCGTCCATGGCCTCGCCCACCGCGGGAGACTGCCGGATGCCCTCGCTCCCTCGGCTCGCCTGGATCAGGTCCCGCACCAGGGTGTTGATGCGCGCCGAGTGGGTACCCCCCAACACCTTCACCGCGTGGGCGGGCAGCTCGCTCTCCTTTAGCACTCCGCCCCGCAGCGCGTCGTCGATGTCGTGATTGACGTAGGCCACCCGGTCGGCGATGCGCACGATCTGCCCCTCCAGGGTGGCGGGGAGGTCCGATCCGGTGTGGTTGCGGATGCCGTCGCGCACCTCCCAGGTCAGGTTCAGACCCTGGTGGTCGCGCTCCAGCACGTCCACCACCCGCAGGCTTTGCAGATTGTGCTCAAAGCCGCCGGGGTGGATCGCCCGGAAGACTTCCTCTCCCGCGTGCCCGAAGGGGGTGTGCCCCAAGTCATGTCCCAAGGCCACCGCCTCGGTCAGGTCCTCGTTCAGATCCAGGGCCTTCGCCACGGTGCGGGCGATTTGGGATACCTCCAGGGTGTGGGTCAGTCGCGTGCGGTAATGGTCGCCGGCCGCCGCCACGAAGACCTGGGTCTTGTCCTTCAGGCGCCGGAAGGCCTTGGAGTGGATGATGCGGTCCCGATCCCGCTGGAAGTCCGTGCGCACCTCGCAGGGCGGCTCGGACCGCAGCCGACCGCGGCTGCGCGCGCTGTGCGCCGCCCGGGGGGAGAGGATCCGCTCTTCCCGCTCCTCAGCCGCACGCCGGATGTCCATGGCCGCTCAGTCCGATCCTTCCCGCAACGCCGCTTGGGCAGCCGCCAGGCGGGCCACCGGCACCCGGTAAGGGGAGCAGCTCACATAGCTGAGGCCGATGCGGTGGCAAAAGGCGATGGATGAGGGCTCCCCGCCATGCTCTCCGCAGATGCCCATCTTCAGCTCGGGCTTGCGGCGGCGCCCCGCCCCCACCGCGGCCTCCATGAGCCGTCCCACCCCCTCGCGGTCCAAGACGGCGAAGGGGTTGTCGCTCAGGATCTTGTCTTCTAGGTATACCCGGAGGAACTTCCCCTCGGCATCGTCCCGGGAGAAACCGAAGACGGTCTGCGTCAGGTCGTTGGTGCCGAAGGAGAAAAAGTCGGCATGCTCGGCGATCCGCTCCGCCAGCAAGCAGGCCCGTGGCACCTCCAGCATGGTCCCCACCTTGCATGGCAGCTCAAGACCCGTCTCGGCGCACACCGCCGCGTGCACCCGCCGCACCAGGTCGCGCATGGCCGCCAGTTCCCGGGGATCGCCCACCAGCGGGATCATCACCTCGGGGATGACCTGCCGGCCCTGGCGCACCAGGTGGGCCGCCGCCTGAAAGATGGCGCGGGCCTGCATCTCATATATCTCCGGGTACACGATCCCCAGGCGACAGCCGCGGAAGCCCAGCATGGGGTTGAACTCGGCCAGGGAGTGGGCCTTGTGCCCCAGCCGTTCCAGCCGGTCTACCTCCTCCCGGCGGCCCGCGGCTCGCGCGGCGGCGATCTCCTGCGCCAGTTGGTCCTGCCGCGGCAGGAACTCGTGCAGGGGCGGATCCAGCAGGCGGATGGTCACCGGGAAGCCCTCCATTGCCGCCAGGATGCCCCGGAAGTCCTCCTCCTGCATGGGCAGCAGCCGCTCCAAGGCCGCTCGCCGCTCCTCCTCGGTCTCGGCCAGGATCATCTCCTGCATCACCGGCAGGCGCTCCTGGGCCATGAACATATGCTCCGTGCGGCAAAGGCCCACCCCCGCCGCCCCGAACGCCCGGGCCCGCTCGGCGTCCTCGGGAGTGTCAGCGTTGGCCCGAACCCCCAGACGCTTCACCTCGTCCGCCCAAGCCAACAGCTGCCGGAAGTCCTCGGACAGCTCGGGTTCCACCAGGGGCACCCGTCCCCGCATCACCCTTCCGGTGCCGCCGTCGACGGAGAGCAGCTCGCCCTCGGCGAACTCCTGCCCCCGCACGCTGAAGGCGCGGCGCCTCAGGTCGATGGCCACCTCCTCGCAGCCCACCACGCAGGGCTTGCCCATGCCGCGCGCCACGATGGCCGCGTGGCAGGTCATGCCGCCGCGGGAAGTCAGGACGCCCTGCGCAGCCACGATGCCGTGGATGTCGTCCGGGGTGGTCTCCGGCCGGACCAGGATCACCGCCTCGCCCCGCTCAGCGCGCGAGGCCGCGGTGTCGGCGTCGAATACCACCACGCCGCAGGCCGCCCCCGGCGAGGCCGGCAGCCCCTGAGCCAACACCTCCACGGGCGCCACGGGATCCACATGCCGGTGCAGCAGTTGGTCGATCTGCTCGGGCGCCACCCGCGCCAGCGCGGTGCGCCGGTCGATCCTACCCTCGCGCACCAAATCGTTGGCGATGCGCACCGCCGCCGCGGCGGAGCGCTTCCCGGTGCGGGTCTGGAGCAGGTAGAGCCGCCCCCCCTCGATGGTGAACTCGATGTCCTGCACGTCTCGGTAGTGGGCCTCCAAAAGCTCGCAGGTCTCCCGGATCTGCCGATACACCTCGGGCAGCTCCGCCTCCAACTGGGCGATGGGCCGGGGGGTGCGGATGCCCGCCACCACGTCCTCCCCCTGGGCGTTGGTCAGATACTCCCCGTATAGCACCTTCTCCCCCGTGCTGGGGTTGCGGGTGAAGAGGACACCGGTACCGGAATCGGCACTCCAGTTGCCGAAGACCATGGCCTGGATGTTGACCGCAGTCCCCAGATCATCGGGAATGGCGTGGATCCGGCGATAGGTCACCGCCCGAGGGTTGTCCCAGGAGTCGAAGACCGCCCGCACCGCCATCAGTAGCTGCTCCCGAGGATCCTGGGGAAAGGCGCTGCCCCGCTCCCGACGCACCAGTTCTTTGTATGACGACAGCAACTCCTGCAGGGCGTCGGCAGTGAGCTCGTGGTCCTGACGCACGCCCCGGGCCCCTTTGACCTGCTCCAGCACCGCCTCGAAACGGCCGTGCTCCATGCCCAAGACCACGTTGCCGAACATCTGGATGAAGCGCCGGTAGCAGTCCCGGGCGAAGCGCTCGTCCCCCGTGACCGTGGCCAGTCCCTGCACCGTGGTGTCGTTCAGGCCCAGGTTCAGCACCGTATCCATCATGCCGGGCATGGAGATGGCCGCCCCGGAACGCACCGAGACCAACAGCGGCGCCGCGGGATCGCCCAGGGTCTTGCCCATGCGCCGCTCCAACTCGGCCAGCTGCTCCCACAGTTCATCCTCCAGGCCCGCCGGAAAGGCCTTTCCTCCCCGGTTGTAGGCGATGCAGGCCTCCGTGGTGATGGTGAACCCGCTCGGCACGGGAAGTCCGATGCGGGTCATCTCCGCCAGGCCGGCCCCCTTGCCGCCCAAGAGGGCTTTTTGTTCCGCCGTGCCCTCCTCGAACCTGAATACCCACCGCTGTCGCGCCAAACTCATCCCCTCCGCTGCATCAATTCCCAGACCTGATTCGCCGTCTCCTCCACCGCCTTGTTGCTCACCTCTACCACCGGACATCCCACGCGGCCAAAGACCCGCTCCGCGTAGTCCAGCTCCTCCATAATCCGCCGCAGGCTGGCATACTCCGCCTCCGGCGGCAGCCCGATGGCCCGCAGCCGCTCGCAACGGATATGGTACAGCTGGGTGGGATTGATGGTCAGCCCGATCACCTTGCCTGGTGACAGCCGGAACAACTCCGGCGGCGGCGCCATCTCCGGCACCAGCGGAACATTGGCCACCTTCAGCAGGCGGCCGGCAAGGTACATGCTCACCGGGGTCTTGGAGGTGCGCGACACCCCCACCAACACCACATCGGCCAAGTCCAGCCCCCGCGGGTCCTTGCCGTCGTCGTACTTCACGGCGAACTCGATGGCCTCCACCCGGCGGAAGTAATCCTGGTCCATGCGGTGCACCAGCCCCGGCTTCAGCCGCGGCGCCACCGGCAGGATAGAACCCACGGCCTCCAGGATGGGCCCCAGCACGTCGACTTGCAAAAGCTGCAACTCCTGAGCCCGCCGGCGCAAGGCCTCCCGCAGCTCGGGCAGCACCAAGGTGTGCACGATGACACTGGGACGCTGCCGGGCCAGCTCCAGGACCTCCTCCAGCGCCGCCTCCTCCTTGACGTGGGCAAAACGGCGGATCTCCACCGGCCCGTTGTGGAATTGGCTTAGCGCCGCCTTGGCCACCAGCTCGGCCGTCTCTCCCAAGGCATCGGAAACCACCAGGACCACCGGCGGCTTCCCCTCCGCGGCTGCCGCCGCCTCCTGCTTCAACAACTCCACCCTTTCTCCCCGCCGCACTCGGGCGCCGACCATCGTCCTCCCGGAGATTTCGCCGCCGGGCGACCTATATCCTGCCGCCCCGCCGCGGGGTGCCATCGTACCGATCCTGGGCCGCCGCCGTCGACAGCCCGGCTGCCGGCGACCAACCGGGGCCGCTGCCTCTCGGCGAAAAAGTTTGGGGGCGGCCGCTCCTTCGCGGAAGTGGGCGGGCCGGATATTTGGGCCGATGCTTTGTCCACCTAGCCGGCATACCGTTCGTCGGCGCCTTCCAGGCCCGAAGGCGGGCTGAAACATCGGCGCCCATTGCTCGACAAACCTTATGGAACCAAATCATGCAGAGGAGGAGATGCGAGGATGCAGTATCCGGCGATCAAGTTGTTCAACGGCATCAGCTTCGTCCTGTCGTGGATCGTGGCGGCCGGATTTGGGATCTGGGGGCTGGTGGCCTTGATCGGCACCACGGCGGCCACCAGTCAGTTCGGCGCCAGCGCCGGCATCGGCGGTTTCTTTTTTGGGCTGGTGGAATTGATCATAATCTGGTTCATCGGCTTTCTGTGGTGGTTGGGGCTGCGAGTGCTGCCGGAGGTATTCACCATCCTCGTCAACATCGAGGGCAACACCCGGCACCCCCTGACCTGACCGCCCTAATCTCAAGGGCCGGAGGCGTAGACTGCCCGCGCCGGCCCTCTCTCGTGCCTTGCCCCGACGGGCCCGCACGCGTCCCGCCGTCGCCTCACCCCAGGAGGGGAAACAGGGCCGTCCAGTCGGCCACCCGTCCGAATACGGCGCTCACCCGGCGCAGGAGGGCCAGCCGGTTGCGCCGCAGTTCCGCTTCCTCCGCCATCACCAGCACCGCCTCGAAGAAGCGGTCCACCACCGGGCGCAGCCCAGCCAGCACCCCGAAATATCCCGCGTAGTCGCCGGCGGCGAGACGGTCCTCCCCCGCCGTCGCCGCCTCCTGCAGGGCGCGCCAAAGCTCCCGCTCCTCCGGCAGGGTCAAAAGCTCCTCCCGCACCAGGGTGCTCTGGGCGTCCCGGGACAGGGAGTCCGCCCGTCGGAAGGCGGTGCAGATGTCCCCCAGTTCCGGCCGCCGCAAGAGATCCGCCAAGGCCTGCGCCCGGCGGTGCACCTCGTCGGGCCGATCCGCATCGGCCGTGAGCGCCGCATCGGCCACTTGGGCCGCCACCCCCGCCTCCAGCAACAGCCCCCGCAACCTGGCCCGCAAAAACTCGTCCAGCAGAGTGCGGCTGCCTGGAGTTTCCTCTGCCGTCTGAATATCCCACGCCCATTGCACCAACTCCCCCAGGGGCAGGTCCGCCTCCATGTCCAGGAGAATCCGCAAAAGGCCCAGGGCCTGACGCCGCAGGCCGTAGGGATCCTGGGAGCCGGTAGGGACCAGGCCAGCCCGGAAGGATCCCGCCAAGGTGTCCAGCTTGTCCGCCAGGGCCACCACCCGGCCCGCCGGGGTCCGCGGCAACTCGTCGTCGGCGCCTCGGGGCAAAAGGTGCTCGAAGATGGCCGTCGCCACGGCCTCCGCCTCCCCGCCCGCCCGGGCATACTCCCGCCCCATGATCCCCTGCAGCTCGCCGTACTCATACACCAGGTGCGTGGTCAGATCCGCCTTGCACAAAAAAGCCGCCCGCCGGGTCCCCTCGGCCTCGGCTCCTTTGAGTCCCAGGCGCCGCACCAGCCGCGCGGTGAGCCCCAACACCCGCTCCGCCTTGTCCTCCATGGTCCCCAAGGATTCCTGGAACATGATGTGCCGCAACGCCGGACGCCGCCGCTCCAGATCCTGCTTCAGGTCCTCCCGATAGAAAAAGAGGGCGTCGGCCAGGCGCGCGCGCAGCACCTTCTCGTTGCCGTGGCGCACCAGCTCCAGGTCCTCGTCGGTGCCGTTGCGCACCGCCACGAAGGCCGGCAGCAGCCGTCCCGCCGCATCCTCCAGCGGGAAGAAACGCTGATGTTCCTCCATCACCGTCGTCAGAACCTCCTGGGGCAGGCTCAGGTAAGCCGGCGGGAAGGAACCGGCGAAAGCCGTGGGGTACTCCAGGAGGTCGGCCACCTCGCGCAAAAGCCCAACCGGGGTGACGGCCCGCCCGCCCGCCTCCCGGGCCGCGCGCTCCACCTCGCGCTCCACCGCGGCCAGCCGCTCCGCGGGGTCCGCCAGCACCAGGTGCGCGGCCAAGGTGGCGCGGTAGGCCCCGGCCCGGGGCAACTCCACGGGACCCGCATGCCAAAAACGATGCCCCCGTGTGGCGCGCCCCGCCTTGACCCCCGCCCACTCGAAGGAAAGCACCGCCTCGTCCAGCAGGGCCACCAGCCAGCGCACCGGTCGCACGAAGCGGTGGCTGCCCTCGCCCCAGCGCATGGGACGGGGAAACTCCAGGGAGGACAAAAGCTCCGGCAACAGTCCCCCCAGCACCCGCTGGGCCGGTTGTCCCTCGCGGAAGCGCCGCACGAAGAGATACGCCCCGCCCCCGTTCTCCCGGGACACGAGTTCCTCCACCCGCACGCCCTGGGCGCGGGCGAAGCCGTGCGCCGCAGGCGTGGGAAGGCCTGCCTCGTCGAAGCCTGCCCGCACCGATGGCCCCCGCACCCACTCCTCCACCCCCGCCTGGGTCGCGGCCAGCTCTGCCACCTCCAAGGCCAACCGGCGGGGTGTGCCCAGGGAGGACAGCGCGCCGTGTCCCAGCCGCTCCCGCTCCAAAAGCTGGGCGGCATGCTCTTCCAACTGCCGCAGCGCCCCGGGCAGGAAGCGCGCCGGCACCTCCTCCACCCCCACCTCCAGGAGCAGCCTCACCGGGACGCCCCCTCTCCCGCCAGGGGATACCCTGCGTCCTCCCGCTGGCGCAGGTATTCCCGGGCGCACCCGCGGGCCAGGGCCCGGGTGCGGGCCAGAAATCCCGTGCGTTCGGTGACGGAGATGGCGCCCCGCGCCTCCAACAGGTTGAAGGTGTGGGAGCATTTCAGGACATAGTCGTAGGACGGCAGCACCAGGCCCTCCGCCAGGGCGCGGCGGGCCTCCGCCTCGTATCGGTTGAAAAGCTCCGACAACAGCGCCACGTCCGCCACCTCGAACCCGTACTTGGAGTGCTCGAACTCGGCCCGTTGGAAAAGTTCCCGGTAGCGCACCCCGTTCCCCCACTCGATCTGAAACACTTCGTCCACGCCCTGCAGGTAGGTGGCCAACCGCTCCAGACCGTAGGTGAGCTCCACCGCCACCGGACGGCAGTCAAATCCGCCCATCTGCTGGAAATAGGTGAACTGGGTGATCTCCATCCCGTCGAGCCAAACCTCCCAGCCCAGACCCCAAGCCCCCAGGCTGGGGGACTCCCAGTTGTCCTCCACGAAGCGGATGTCGTGGCTTCGCTGGCGGATACCCAGGGCGGACAGGCTGTCCAGGTACAGGTCCTGGACCTCGTCCGGGGAGGGCTTCAGGATCACCTGGAACTGATGGTGCTGGTACAGGCGGTTGGGGTTCTCCCCGTAGCGGGCGTCGGCCGGACGGCGGGAGGGCTCCACGTAGGCCACCCGCCAGGGCTCCGGGCCCAGGGCGCGAAAGAAGGTGGCCGGGTTCATGGTGCCGGCCCCCTTCTCCACGTCGTAGGGCTGGACCAAGAGGCAGCCTTGCCGATCCCAGAACGCCGCCAGGGCCAGAATCATTTCCTGAAACGTCACTTTATTCCCCTCCGAAACCAAGAAGGCGCATGTCTTGCAGTTCGAAGCGCCTCCTTTGCCGCCAATACTTTAGCAAAGCCCCCGGGGGGCGTCAAGGTACAGGGCCTCCAGAAAGTCCAAGGACCGGGGCCGGCGCTCCAGATGGTAGCTGACCCAACCCACCAGCGCCCGGGCCATCTCCGCGTTTGCCCCGGCCGTGAGGCGCAGAACCTCCACGCGGCCCGGCTGGGCCGCCGCCAGAAAGCGCAAGGAGGCCAGGGTACCGGGGGCCAAGGACACCGCCCCCGAGACGGGACGGCACCCGGCGCACACCACGCCGCCCTCGGCCGGGGCGAAGGCGGGCCGCGGCCCCGCCTCCCCGCCACAACGGGCACAGCGATCCAGGACGGGTTGGAAACCGGCCAGGGCCGATAGGCGCAATTCCAAAAAGCGCAGGGCCAGCAGCGGGTCGGGCCCTTGGGCCAAGAGCGCCATCCCGGCCACCAGGGTTTGGAAGAGGGCCGGGGAGGGATCGCGCTCCGCCGTCAGCCCCTCCACCAGCTCGGCCAAATAGCTGGCCGCAGCCAGCCGCCCCAGATCCTCCCGCAGCGGTCGGAAGCCCCGGCGGGGCTGACTTTGGATCACCCGGTCCAGCTCGCGGCCCTGGAACAACTGCAGTTCGCTCAGGGTGAAGGGCTCCAGCCCGGCCAGACGACTGCCGGGCCGGCGCACCCCTTTGGCCACGGCCCGCACCTTGCCCTCGCTCCGGGTGTACAGAACCAGGAGGCGATCCGTCTCTCCCAGCTCCCGCGCCCGCAGCACCACCGCCTCCGTCCGGTAGAGCCCCAAAACCAATCCTCCTCTCATTACAAAGCTTTGACAAAACCGCGCCCTTGTTTTAAAATTTCTTACTGTGCAAAGTGCATCGGCCTTCCAAGCCTTTTAGAAAAGGAGGTGTAACCCATGCGCCAGCCGCATCGCCTAATCGTCCCTTCCGTCTTGGCCATGGCGGCCCTCGCCGCCACCGTGGCCTCCTGCGGCGCCCCGGCTCCCTCCAACACCCAGGCCATCGCCGCCGGAGCCAAGATCTTCGCGGCCAAATGCCAGAAATGCCACGGGGCCGGAGGGGTCGGGGGCAAATGTCCCACCCTGAATAACGGCAACGTGCAGAAAAGCTTCTCCAGCGTGGGCGCCCTGCAGGGCTTCATCAAAGGCCAAATGCCTTTGGACAACCCGGGCAGCCTGACGAATACCCAAGCCAGCGAAGACGCCCAATATGTGTGGTCCTTGTACAAAGGGAAATAAGTCCACTGCGCCGAGGGGGGCCGCCGGCCTCCCTCGGCGTATCTATTCGGTGAAGCCGTCAGGGTCTCCTGCCAGGACTTCCCGGAAGTTGGTCGCCAGCGGATAGAGGAAGATCTCCTTGATCGGCTTGTCGTACCGCTTGTAGCGGTCGAGCTTGCCCCGGCC